>NZ_JBVKAT010000020.1:0-130859 GCF_055598485.1 Streptomyces sp. NPDC107521 | reverse complement strand
CGAAGGTGCCGCGGCCCCTGACCTGGCGGAGCAGTCCCTCCTCGATGAGGGTGGTCAGGGCGCGGCGCAGGGTGCCCCGGCTGACGCCGAACTCCTGGGCGAGTTCGGGCTCGCTCTTGAGGCGGTAGTGCGCGGGCCACTCGCCGCCCGCGATCCGCAGCCGGATGTGCTCCGAGATCTGGACGTGGATCGCCGTGGGGACATCCCGCTTGATACCGGGGAGTCCGCCCTTGTCGGCCGTCACGGTGGTCGCATCTCCTTCGCCGCTCGCACCGGAGGACGGGCGTCGCCCCGGCGTGGGTGCCGTACCCCGGCCGCGCTCGGCGGCCGGGGTACGGCGGTGGTGCCCGTCAGTAGCTGACGGTGGCGTCGTCACCGGTGTCGGTGATGATCGCCAGTCCGGCGCTGGTCCCCAGCAGGGAGGCGCCCGCCCGCAGGAGATCCAGGCCCTGACGGTAGGTCTTGATCGAACCGGACGCCTTGACCCGGACACCTTCCCGCGCCCGGTCAACAAGGTAACCAACGCTGGCCGGATTCGCAGTCTCGATCTGGCCGCTGCTCGCGTTCTTGAGGAACGCCGCGCCCGCCTCCATGGCGAGTTCGACGGCGGCCTCCTTCTCCGCGTCGGTCAGCAGCGGCAGTTCCAGCATGACCTTGACGGGCAGGCCGGAGGCGCGCACGACGCCCGCGATGTCCTCGCGGAAGTCGTCGTAGCGGCCGCTCTTGAGCCAGCCCACCTGCACGCCCATGTCCAGCTGGTCGGCGCCCAGCCGGGCTATCTCGGCGGCCTCGGCGGCCTTGCCGGCGCTGGTCATGACACCGACGGTCGGGAAGTCCAGGGCCGAGGCCACCTCGACGCCGGTGCCGCGCAGTTCGGCGACGACGACCGGGAGCCACGAGGCGGGAACCATCGCCGCGTTGAAGCCGTGGGTGACGGCCTCACGGGCGTGGGCGACCATCTCGTCGAGGGTCGCGTCGGCCTCGATCTTGGTGTGCTGGATGAAGGGCGCCAACTCGGCCGGGGAAAGGGCCAGTTCGGCGCGGTTGACGGTGGTTTCGGACACGGGGTGATCTCCCTTGGGTGGATGGCGGCAGGAGCCGGGCGGATCGGCCGCCCGGGGTTCTCCATGAGGTGCCGCCGCGAGTGGATGGCAACCGCCGGCGCCGTCGTGCGGGCCGGGACGGCTCAGATCTTGTCGGCGTACTGCTCCGGAACGACGACGCCCTCGCCGCCGAACCACCGGGGGGCGTCCACGCCGCAGTAGAGGCCGATGTTGCCCCAGGGCTCGAACGCCCCGGTGCGCACGACGGCCTTGGCCTCCCGGGCCAGCTCGCCGAGGACCTCCGCGTGCGGGCGGGTGGTGAACTCGGCGCCGGCGAAGCGCTCCTGGAGCCAGGAGTCGAGTCGCGGGTTGTGGCTCGGGACGTCCTCGGCGCGGACGACGCCCTCGACGACCAGTTCGTCGGCGATCAGGCCGAGGACGGTGCGCAGGTCGGGCAGGTTCTCGGCGAGGGCCAGGTCGATGCGGTGCGCGTCGCGCGGGACGGGGAAGCCCGCGTCGACCACGAGCAGCAGGTCGGTGTGGCCCAGGGTGCCCAGGACACCGCTCAGTTCGGCGTTGAGGATGCCGGAGCGTTTCATGGTGGGGGTTCCTTTCGGATGGTTCGTCGGGGCCGTGCGGTGCGGCGGTGGGTGACCCGGCGGCGCGGTCAGGCCGCGGCCGGGGTCGCCCCCGTCGCGAGGGTCATCACGGACTCCTCGGTGGCGTCGGCGGTGTCGACTACGGCCACCAGGCGGCCCTCGCTCATGATCGCGATGCGGTCGGTGAGGGTGAGCAGCTCGGGCAGGTCGGACGAGGAGCAGAGGATCGCCAGGCCCCGGTCCGCCAGCGCGGAGAGCTGGGCGTAGATCTCGGCCTTGGCGCCGATGTCCACACCGCGGGTGGGCTCGTCGAGGATCAGCACCCCGGGGTCGATGGCCAGCCAGCGCCCCAGCATCGCCTTCTGCTGGTTGCCGCCGGACAGACTGGTGATGGGCTGGGTCATGGTGGCCGTCTTGACCCGCAGCCGCTCGGCCTGCTCGGTGGCCGCCGCGTCGAAGGCGCGGCGCCGGACGAGGCCGAGCCGGCTGAACGTCCGCGTGGTCAGGGCGCCGATGTTCTCGCCGACGCTCATCGTGGTCAGCAGGCCCTGGGCACGGCGTTCGCCGGGCACGAACGCCAGACGGCGCTCGACGCTGGCGATCGGGTTGCGCCGCTCGTAGGGCGCGCCGAGCAGTTCCACGGTGCCGCCGGAGCCGGGGGAGCCGCCGAACAGGTTGTGCAGCAGCTCGACCCGGCCGGAGTCGGGCAGTCCGGCGACGCCGAGGATCTCGCCGGGCCGCAGGTCGAAGGAGACGCCCCGGTGCCGCCTGCCGCTCAGCTCCCTGACCTTCAGGGCCGGTTCGGCGGCCGGTGCGGCGCTGTTCCCGGCCCGGCGGGTGAAGCCGCCCAGCTCCCGGCCGACCATGGCGGCGACCGCCTGGTCGGGGGTGGTGTCCGCGCTGCGCCAGGAGGCGACGTGGCCGCCGTCCCGCAGCACCTGGATGTGGTCGGCCAGCCGGAACACCTCGGGCATGCGGTGCGAGACGTACAGCATGGTCGTCCCGGCCGCCTTGAGCCGGTCCATGAGGGTGAACAGCCGGTCGGCCTCGGCGGGGGTGAGCATCGCCGTCGGCTCGTCCAGGATGAGGACGCGGCAGCCCCGGGCGATGGACCGGGCCACCACGATGAGCTGCTGGGTGGCCAGGTCCAGGGTGCGGACGGAGGCGTTCGGGTCCAGGTCCAGGTCGAGTTCGGCGAGCAGTTCGGCGGTGCGCTCCAGCATCCGGCGCCGGGAGGGGAACCAGCGGTTGCCCGGCTCGACGCCGCTGAGCACGTTCTCGGCCACCGTGCGGTCGGGCAGCAGCGACAGTTCCTGGGGGACGATCGCCACGCCGTGCCGGCCGAGCATGGCGGCCGGTTCGAAGGAGGTGACCTCCTCGCCGAAGACGGTCACACCTCCCTCACTGGGCGGCTGGAGACCGGCGAGGATCTTCAGCAGGGTGGACTTCCCGGCGCCGTTCTCGCCGAGAAGGGCCGTGATCTCGCCCGCCGGGACGTCGAAGGAGACATCGCGCAGGGCGCGTACCGGGCCGAAGTTGCGGGAGAGCCCGCGGATCTGGACGGCCGGCCCGCCGGCGGCCTGGACCGCGGTGCGGTCCGGGCCCCCGGGGGAGGCGTCGCGGGGGGCGAGGGTCATCAGTCCTCCACGGTGGCGTCGGCGAGGTTGTCACGGGTGATGAACTGCGCCCCCGTGTCCACGCCGGTGATCTCGGTGCCCTTGGTGACGAAGTCGTGCAGCACCTTGACGGCCTGGTAGCCCTGCTCGGACGGGTTCTGGCTGATGCTGAAGTCCAGGACGCCGCGCTTGATGTACTCGGCGGTCTGGGTGAGCAGGTCGAAGCCGCCCATGGTGATGGAGTCGGCCTTGCCGGACTGGGCCACCCACTTGGCGGCGGCCGTGGTGGAGCAGCAGTCCAGCCCGGCCACGGCGGCCACGTTGGACTGGCCGGACATGGTCGACTCGACGGTGTTGTAGGCGCTGCTGGGCTCGTTGCCGACGTTGACCGGGCCGACGATCTTCAGCCCGCTGCCCTCCATGCCCTCCTTGAAGCCGTTGAAGCGGTCGTGGGACCAGCCGGCTCCGGTGTCGACGGAGAACACGACGACGGACTTGCCGTTGACGTTGCCCTTCAGACCCTTGCGGAGCTGCTCGGCCTGGGACTTGCCGGAGCCCTTGAGGTCCTGGCCGACGAAGCCCATCTGCTGCGAGTCGGGGTTGTCGGTGTTGAAGGAGATGATCGGGATGCCCGCCTTGTACGCCTGGCCGATGACCGGCTTGAGGGCGTCGCTGGAGGCGGAGGAGACGGCGAGACCGTCCACGGCCTTCTGCTGGATGAGCGTCTGGATCTCGGAGACCTGCTTGGCCGCGTCACCGCCGGTGGGGCCGATCAGCGAGACCTCCGCGCCGATCTCCTTGCCCGCCTTCTTCATGCCGGCGCCGATCGGGGTGGCGAAGGCGAGCGACGGGTCGTGGTAGCTGAGCTTGATGCGCAGCGGCTTGTCGTCGTCGACGCGCTTCTGGATGTACGTGGCGAGCTTGAAGCCGCTGTCGTCCGAGCCGGTGGCGTCGTCGCCGGTGATGGCGCCGCAGCCGGTGAGGGCGAGGGCCGTGACGGCGGCCGTGACGGCGGTGAGGGATCTGAGGAGGGTGCGCGGGGACATCGTTGCTCCTGCGTGGGTCCGTGGGACGGGGAGGGTGCGGGGGAGGGGTGCCGCGGAGGGCGGCGGGTGCCCGTGCGGGGGGTGTGCGCGGGCCGCGGGGAGGGACGGTGCCGGGTGGGGACCGGGGTCAGGCGCGCGTCTTGCGCTTGCGCTGCCAGGTGTCGGCCGCGACGGCGGCGACGATCACGAGACCGGTGACGACGGTCTGCCAGAAGGACGAGATGCCCTTGATGTTGAGGATGTTCTGGAGCAGTCCGATGAAGGCGACACCGATGACGGTGCCCCACATGGTGCCCGATCCGCCGAAGAGGGCGGCACCGCCGATGATGACGGCGGAGATGACGGTCAGTTCGAGACCCTGGCCGGTCACGCCCTGCACGTAGGAGAGGAAGGAGAGGCCGAGGACACCGGCGAGGCCCGCGGTGAAGCCGGAGAGGACGAAGGCGGTGAGCTTGACCCGCTTGACGTTGACGCCGACCAGCCGGGCGGCCTCCTGGTTGCCGCCGACCGCGTAGGTGTTGAAGCCGAAGCGGGAGCGGGCGAGCAGGACGACGCCGATGGCGGCGACGGCGGCGAAGAAGACGAACTGCATGGGGATCAGCCCGAACAGCCGCCCCTGGCCGAGGAGGTTGAACTCCGCGACACCGGGCTGCGAGGAGCTGAGCGAGATCGGCGCGCCGTCGGAGATCAGCAGGGCGACACCGCGGAAGACGCTGAGCGTGCCCAGGGTGACGATGAACGACGGCACCCCCAGCAGGACCACGGCCAGGCCGTTGAAGAGTCCGGCGAGGACACCCACGAGCAGGCCCACCGCCATCGCCGCCGGCCAGCTCCAGCCGTCGGAGATCAGCATGCCGGTGGAGATCGCGGACAGCGCGTAGGTGGAGCCGACGGAGAGGTCGATCTCGCCGTTGAGGATGACGAAGGTGGCCCCGACGGCCATGATGCCGATCTGCGCGATCTGCTGGCCCACCGAGAGCAGGTTGTCGGACTGGGCGAACGTCGGCGAGAGCACGGTGCCCAGCAGGAAGAGCAGCACGAGGGCGGCGAACACACCGGCCTCCCGCGCGTGCAGCAGCCTGCGCAGGGCGAGGGGGAGCCGCTGGGCCGGAGTGTCGGGCGACGGTGCCGCGGGGACGGGCGGCTTGGTGGCGGTCGAGGTCACGAGGCGTTTCCAATCAAGGCGTTCAGCTGGGCTCTGGTGGGCAGGGCGGGGACGACGCCCGCGATCGACACGGTGTGGGCACCGGCGGCGGCGGCGAACTCGACGGCCCGTTCGACGGGTTGGCCCTCGGCCAGAGCGACGGCGAAGGCGGCGGTGAAGGAGTCGCCGGCGCCGGTGGTGTCGACGACGGCCCGCGCCGGGCGCGCGGGCACCGGGGAGGTGCCGGTGGACCGGGCGACCAGGGCGCCCTCCCCGCCGCGGGTGATGACGACGACGCCTCCGGTGCGCTCCTGGAGCGCCCGGGCCAGCTCCTCGTCACCGAGCCCGTGGTCCTCGGCGAGGCCCAGGAGGACGGGGGCCTCGGTCTGGTTCGGGGTGAGGACGTCGATGAGGGACCAGCTCTCCTCGGGCAGCGGCCGGGCGGGCGCCGGGTTGAGGAGGGTCGGGGTACCGGTCTCGCGGCCCACCCGGAGGGCGGCCAGCACGGCCTCCTCCGGGATCTCCATGGAGACGACGAGGACGTCGGCGGAGGCGATCTCGGCGCGGAACGCCTCGACGGCGGCGGCGTCCAACTCGTCCAGGGCGCCGGGCGCGATGGCGATGCGGTTCTCGCCGGACGGCTCGACCAGGATGAATCCGACCATGGTGGGGGCCTTCGCGGTGACCACGTGCTCGGCGCCGACGCCCTCGCGCCGCCACAGCTCGTGCGCCGCGCGGCCGAACTCGTCGTCGCCCACCGCCGTGAGCAGGGAGACCTCGGCGCCCAGCCGGGCGGCGCCGATGGCCTGGTTGCTGCCCTTGCCGCCGGCGCCCGAGTCGAACACCCCGCCCGAGAGGGTCTCGCCGGCCGCGGGAGCCTTGGGGACCCGCATGGTCAGCCCGGCTCCGTAACTTCCGACAACCACGATCTTCATCGGCACACCGCTTTGTGTATGGACAACCATGGACAAGGCAGATCGTAGGTATAGGGATGTCCATAGTCAATGGTTCCGATGAACGTCAGTTTTCAGACATCCCACCGAAGTGCGCCCGGACGGGGCGTACGCCCCTTCGTCTCCCCGTACGGCCCCCGCGCCGCCGCCCGTTCGGCGCCCCCGCGGATCGCGGCCGCCGGCCCCCGCGGGGCGCCCGCGGAGCGTGATGCGGAGGCGTACCGGAAGCCGGTCCGGACCCTGTGCCGCACGGATCCGGACGGCCCGGGGCCCTCCCGGCGGGGCCGGGCTCCCGGGGAACGGGGCGCTGCCCTCCGCGCCGGGCCCGTCGCCCCAGGTGCGCGCGGGGCCGCCGGCCGGGGCCCACGCGTGAGAACAAGCCGATCGGACGCCTTTCGTTGACACGCTTTTCGACCCGTTCCTAGGTTGGGTGTATCCGGAACCGGAATGGAGTGGGTGGCGGTCGCCCGCGTTCCGGTGGCCGAGGGGAGACGGTGGTGGAGCGGGGACACGGCCCTGGCGCGCGCACGGTGGTCGTCGGTGCGCTCGGGGACTCCGTGTCCCCGGTCGACAGCTTCCTGATGGCCATGCGCCTGGGCTGCCGGGGCGTCCACGCCGTCAACCTCGGCACGGGGGTCACCCTCGACCGCGCGGTGGCCGAACTGGAGTGCTGCGACGAGGCCGAGGCGCTGCTCCTCCTCTGCGGCGACGACCCCGCCACCGTCGCGCGGCAGCTCTCGGGCCTCGGTGAACTGGTGGCCGCCGGAGGCGTCACCCGCCCGGTCCTCGTGGGCGGGGTCGGCGCCGGATCCTGGCGGGAACTGCGGACGATCGCCGGACGCCTCAGACGTGCCGGTGTCACCCAGGTGCTCGCGGACCTGGCCGACGCCGCCCATCTGCTCCCCGTGTACGGGCGCCCGGTGCGCGATCTGCCGCTCCCGGCCCACGAGCCGCTGCCGGTCCCCAGGGTCGCCTGACGGATCCGGGGCCGCCCGGCGCTGCCGGGGGAAGCGGTGTCCGGCCGGGCCCCGCCCGTGCGGTGGCCTTTCCGTTGGCGTGCCGTTCGGCGGCCCGAGCGGAGCGGGTGCCCGGGCAGGGAGTGCGCGCCGGCGGGGACGGCTGTCGTCGCGGACGTCGGGCCGTCCCGGCTGCGTCGCCGGGCTGACTGCCCCGGGGGGCGGGGCCACCGACCGGGACGATCCGACCCCACCACCCCCCCGGCGGCGGCGCGTCCGGGGCCGCCGACATCGAGGCCCCCGGTCCCGCCGCTGCCCCGGGGCGTCCCGGTCCCGGCGTCTCCCGGCCGGCGTGCGCCCGGCGGCCCCGGTGCGCCTCGCGGGCTCCGGTGTCCGGTCCTGCGGGGACCTCGGCCCGGCCCGCCGCCCACTCGCGTCGCACCGGCGGCCCTTCCGGCCGTCGTCCCGTGCCCCGGCGCGTGATCGCGCCCGGTCGCGAAAGGTTTCACCTGCGCAGTAACCGTAGAACGGCTCGTACGTGCAGTTTGTTCAGTGTATTCTGAACAAACCAAAGGAGGTGGAGGCCGGATGGCGGGAACCGCGGCCACCGCGCGGGAGCGCGGGTTCGTCGAGGAGGTCGCCCTCCGGCCGGTACGGCGGGGCCCGGACCGCGTGTCCGGCCGCGCCGTCGGCCGGTTGCCGGTCTGCGGTCCGGCGGAGCGGAAGCCCGGGCGGACCGCCGGGGCACTACCCGTCGGCCCCGGACCGTCGGCCCCGGACCGGGCGGTGCCGCGCTGCGGCCCCCCGCCCCCCGGGTGCCCGGCGGCCGGGTCGATCACTGCGGCGGAGCGGGGCGTCCGGTACCGGCTGGATCCCCGTGAACCGGCCGAGCCCGCCCCGGCCCGGTCCACCCGGTCCGGGGAGTCCCGCCGGGTGACCGCCCGAGGGCCGGGCCCGTCGGCGGACGGCCCGCCGGGCGGAGCCGGCCCCTGCGGGAGATGGACGGCTTCCACGCGTGGCCGGCACGGGAAACGCCCCTCGTGCGGAGTCGCTGGGAACGAGAATCGAAGGAGCGGATGCAGCATGACCCCTGTGGCGCTGGCCGAGGACCTGAGTAAGTCCTACGGCAAGCACAAAGCGCTGGACGGCCTCTCACTGAGCATCGAGCAGGGGGAAGTGTTCGGCTACCTCGGCCCCAACGGCGCGGGCAAGACCACGACCATCCGGCTGCTGCTCGACCTCATCCGCCCCAGCGGGGGCAGGATCGAGCTCTTCGGCAGGAACCCGCGCGAGGGCGGCAGTGAACTGCGCCGCCGCGTCGGCTACCTGCCCGGCGAACTCCCGCTCGCGGGACGCGGCAGCGGTCTGGAGCTCCTGCGGTTCCTGGCCGAGGTCCGCGGCGGGGTGGACCCGGCCGCGATCCCCTCCCTCGCCGAGCGGCTGAACGTCGACCTCACCCGCCCCGTGCACAGCCTGTCCAAGGGCAACAAGCAGAAGGTCGGCATCATCCAGGCCTTCATGCACCGGCCCGACCTGCTCATCCTCGACGAGCCGACGACCGGCCTGGACCCGCTGGTGCAGCAGGAGTTCCTGTCCATGGTCCGCGAGGCCAAGCACAACGGCCAGACGGTCCTGATGTCCTCGCACATCCTGTCCGAGGTCCAGCACGTCGGCGACCGGGTCGCCATCATCCGCCGCGGCAGGCTCGTCTCCGTCTCGGACGTCGACTCCCTGCTCGAACAGGCCCGCCGCCGGGTGGAGATCCGGTTCGCCGACCCCGTCGACCCGCGCCACTTCTCCGTCCTGCCCGGGGTGCGCGACGTCAGGGTCCGCGCCAACTCGCTCACCTGCACGCTCGACGGGTCGGCCGACGCCCTCGTCAAGACGGCCGCCCAGCACACCGTGGTGAGCCTCGTGTGCGCGGAGCCCGACCTGGAAGAGATCTTCCTGCACGCCTACGCGCAGGACCCCGAGGAGGAGATGCACGGTGCCCGCTGAATCGTTCGCGGTCTTCGGAAAGGCGCTCCGGGACCAGCGCCGCGGCCTGGTCTTCTGGGCGGTGGGGCTGGCGCTGGTCACGCTGATGTACACGTCGAGCTTCGACCCGGACAAGGTCACCGAGGACGCCGGCGGGCTCCAGAAGGCCCTGTCCTTCGACGACCTGGCCACCGGACCCGGCTTCCTGCGGGCCACCGTCCTCGGCATGATCGCGCCGCTGCTGCTCCTCGTCTTCGTCACCATCAGCGGGGCCAGGGCCGTCGCCGGGGAGGAGGAGACCGGGCTGCTCGACCTCTACCTCGCCCAGCCCGTCGAGCGCGGCCGACTGCTGATGCAGCGGTTCGCCGCGACCTGCCTCGCCGTCGCCGGGTTCGCGCTGATCCTCCTGGCCGAACTCGCCGTGCTCGACTCGGCCCTGGACATGGGCGTCGGATTCGGCAACCTGCTGATCACCGTGATCGGGCTCGCCCTGCTCGTGATCACCTTCGCGTCCGTGGCGTTCGCCACCGGTGCCGTCACCGGCCGCCGCACGCTCACCCTGGGCGTCACGGCGGGCTACGGCGCCTTCGCCTTCGTGGTGAACGCGCTGGCGAGCCAGTCCGAGTCACTGGAGCCGCTGAAGTACCTGTCCGCCTTCCACTACTACCTGGGCGGCAACCCGCTCCGTGAGGGGTTCTCCCCCGGGATGCTCGTCCTGGTGGCGGCCCCCGCCGTGCTCCTCGGCATCGGTCTCGCCCGCTTCCGCAGCCGCGACCTGAACGTCTGACCGCAGGTACGTACCGCTCGCACCGCGCCGCGCTTCCCCGGGAGGGGGGCGCGGCGCGGTCGTGCGCTCGACGGGACCTGAGGTGTGGAGAGAGCCGCCCGAGTGTGCGAAGTGGCCATGGAGCGAAGGTGTTTCGCCGGTCCGCGCGCGGCGGTGGAGGCTCGGTGCGCCTGAGCGGCGCGAAGGAGGGCCGCACGGGATCGACGTACCGCTAACGCCGCACGCGGTAGCGGAGGTGGACGACCCGTGAGCCGACGGTGCGCGACTCGACCAGTTCGAGATCCACCCGGCGCCGGTGCCGGGGGAAGAACGGAATGCCGCCCCCGACCAGCACCGGATGGATCCTGGCCCGGTACTCGTCGATCAGATCCAGCGAGGCGGCCTCGGCGGCGAGGGTCGCCCCGCCGATCGCGATGTCGCCGTCCCCCGGCTCGGCCCGCAGGCGCCCGATCTCCTCCGCCAGTCCGCCGGAGGCCAGGCGGGCATTGCCCCGCACCGCCGACAGCGTGGTGGAGAACACCACCTTGGGGAGCGCCCTCCAGAGCGCGGCGAAATCGCGCGTCGAGAAGTCGAGCGAGGGATCCTGGTCGATGGTCTCCCAGTACAGCATCGTCTCGTACAGCCGTCGTCCCAGCAGGTGGACACCGGCCTCTCGCACCTCGTCCGTGGCGAGGCGGAAGACCTCCTCGTCGGGCGGCGCCCAGTCGAAGCCGCCGTCCGGCCCGACGACGTAGCCGTCCAGTGAGACGCCCATCGAATACGTCACGCCGCGCATCGGAAGTCCTCCTCGGTAGCGGATCCGACCGTACGGCCGCCGGACGCGGCCGGACCCGCCGCGACGCGGATCCACCGGGTCGAGTCACCCCACGGGGCCATTCCGCTGAGCCGATCCCGTTCGGTGAGCGCGATGGCGGTCGGGACACCGGTACGGTCCGACGCCGGCCCCTGCCCGTCGGGCACGGCGCGGCACACGACGCGGGTGGGGCACCTGGCACGGGCGGGGGACCGGTTCCGGCGGGACGGTCCCGGCGGCGGTGCGGTGTCTCCCGGGGCGCGGTGGCCGGGACCCGCGGGACCGGCCGGAGCGGAGGGCGCCGGCCGTGAGCGCGTGGGACCGCCGCCGGTCGGTGCGCCGGGCAGGTGTCAGACGGCGCGCGGCAGGACCGCCACCGCGCGCAGCCCGCCCCGGTGCGCGCGGCCCAGCTCCATCCGCCCGCCGGAGGCGGTCAGCAGGGAGGAGGCGATGGGCAGGCCCAGGCCGGTGCCCCGGTGACCACGCCCCGCGCGACCCCGCCAGAACGGCTCGCAGGCCCGGTCGATCTCCTCCCGGCTCATCCCCGGTCCCTGGTCGTGGACCTCGACCCGCACCGTGCCCGGCGTGCCGCGGACCAGCACGGTGACCCGGCCGCCCCGGGGCGTGACATGGAGGGAGTTGTCCAGGAACACGTCGAGGCACTGCCCGAGGCAGCCCCGCACCTGGCGTCCCGTGACCGCCGCGCCGTCCAGGCACAGCCCCACGCCCCGCTCCCCGGCCACGACCCGCCAGGCGTCCACCCTCGCCGCCGCGACGCCGAGCGCGTCCACCGTCTCCAGGACGTCGTCGTCCTGCCCGGCCGCGCCCCAGGCCAGCACCTGCTCCAGCACCTGGGAGAGCCGGTCCACCTCGCGCAGCGCCCCCCGGACCTGGCGCAGTGTGTCCGCCTCGCCCCCGGGCGCCAGCCGGTCGAGGAGCAGTTCGAGTCGCAGCCGGACGGACGACAGCGGGCCGCGCACCTGATGGGCGGCGACCGCGGCGACCGCGGGCGAACCCCCTCGGGGCAGCGGCGAAGCGGGAACCGGGGCGGGCACGCCGATCGACATGGTCGCGTCCCGTCTCAGGCGTGGGCGGCGGACAGCGGTACCGCCAGGCGGTAGCCGACCCCGCGGACGGTCTCGATCCACCGGGCGTCGCCGAGCTTGCTGCGCAACGAGCCCACGTGCACGTCGAGGGTGCGGGTCGACCCGTACCAGTTCTCGTCCCACACCCGGGACATGATCTGCCCGCGCTCCACGACGGTCCCCGGCTCCTCGATCAGCATGGCCAGGAGGTCGAACTCCTTGCGGGTGACGCGGACCTCCACCCCGTGCGCGAACACCTTGCGGGTCCGCGGGTCGAGCCGTACGGGACCGGCCTGGAGGAGGGGCCGGACGGGCAGCGCCGGGGGACCCTCCGGCCGGAAACCGGCCGTTTGCGACCGCACCCCGGCGGGCAGCGGCGGCGGTGTCACGGCACCCGGCGGCGGCGCTGTCCCCGGCCCGGCGGACCGGACCGGCGCCGGGGCCCCGCCTCCCCCGGCCGCCTCCGGCACCGGCCCCCGGAGCGGCCCGTCCGCGGCTCTCCGCCCGGCCCGGGGAGGCGGCCCGCCGTGCACGGCGCAGCCCCCCGCCCGGCGCAGCAGGGACCGTATCCGCGCCACCAGTTCGCGCCGGCTGAACGGCTTGGGGACGAAGTCGTCCGCGCCCAGGTGCAGGGCCATGACCCGGTCGAGTTCCTCGGTGCGCCCGCTCATCGCGATGACCGGCACGCAGGACACCTCGCGGATGCGCCGGCAGACCTCGTGGCCGTCCAGGTCCGGAAGCCCCAGGTCGAGCAGGACGACACCGGCCTCCGCCAGCCGCTCCAGGGCCTCGGCGCCGGTGGCGGCGCGCAGGGCGGGGAACCCGTGCGCGCCCAGCGTCTCCCGGAGCGCCTCGGCCAGCCCGTCGTCGTCCTCGACGATCAGAACATTCATGGAGCTGATGCCTTCCCGCAGACGGAGTCCGGTCACGGCCCCGGAACGGGGGAGCGGCCGCCGGATGCCGCGAGTCAACCAAGACCCACCGACCGGCATCAACCACGCGGGCCGCCTTCGCTCCCAGGGTGGTACCCCCCGGATGTGTCTTTGGGGGTAGGTTCGGAAACCGCCCGGGGAACCGGAACGGATCTTGACGGTTCCTTAACGGCATTCGGTCAAGTGAGCGATGTAGTCTCGTCGTTCGGACACGAGTGCAAAGCGGAGGGCTGCGCGACCGTTCGCCGGGGAGACAGACGTGGAAGCTCGGCAGAGCCGACGTGGCACCGCCGTGGACGTGCTGGAACGCCGCGTGGACGAGATCCTCGCGGCCTATGACGCCGCGCTGCGCAGTACCGGTTCCTCCCTCCTCGGGGACGGCGAGAACGCGGCGCCCCATCTGGCGGAGGCCCGCCGCATCCTCGCCCATGTCATCTCCGAACTCCACCGCGGCACCCATCTGCCGCACGGCACCGACTACTTGGGCGAGGCGTTACGTCCCGGCGGCCCCCGCACCCATCCGGTCGAGTCCGGGCGCGCGGCGACCGCCCTGTTCGACGCCGTCGTCGTGGTCCTGATGGACCAGCCCGACGGCGAGCGCCCCGGCCCGGCCGAGACCGCCGTGCTCTTCTCCCTGCTGCACCGCGAGATCGTCGCCCGGCACACCGCGCGCTCCGTCGCCCACATCGGCTATCTGCTGGAACGCATCCGCAGCGCGCACAACGACGAACGGCGCCGCGTCGCCCGGGAACTCCACGACGAGGTCGCCGGACACCTCGGCACCGCCCTCAACTGGTTCGAACTCCACGAGCTGTACGAGCCGGACCGGCCCGGACTCGCCCGGCAGAAGCTCGACGCCGCCCGCACCACCGTCCGGGAGTCGCTCAGCAGTCTGCGCGAGGTGATGACCGGTCTGCGCCGCCGGATCGACACCGACTCCCTGCGCACCGCCCTCACCCGCGACCTCGACCGCACCGGCCGGAACGGGGCCGAGGTGCGGGTCTCCGTGACCGGCGACGTACTCCTCCAGGATCACATGGGCGTTGGTGCCGCCGAAGCCCATCGAACTCACCGCCGCCCGCCGGGGCAGCGCCCGTCCCGCCCGGGGAGCGGGAGCGGGAGCGGCGTCCGGACCGTCCCCGGCCAGGGCCGCCGCCACCTCGCCCAGCGTGCGGTGCTCGAAGAACAGGGTCGTCGACAGGCGGCCGTACCGCTCCTCCAGCCGGACGATCGCGTCCACCATGGCCAGCGAGGTCAGACGGACCGACTCCAGCGTCGTGTGACCGCCGAGTTCGGCGCGCGGCACCCCGGTCACCTCGGCCACCGCCGCGCACACCGCGTCCCGCGCCCGGGCGAGCCCCGCGCCGGGGACGGACGGCACAGCGCCCCCGGAAGCCGGGTCGGCCGCGGTGTCCGGCACCGGTGAGGACACATCCGGCGCGGACGGCGCCGACGAGGCCGCGGACGGCCCCTCCGCGGGCGCCCCGGACACCGGCAGCGGTGCCCGCGGACGCGCCGGGGGCGGCGCCGGCACTCCGGCGGTGTCCGGCCGGTGCGCGCCCGGTCCGGTCGCCCGCAGCACGGACGCCAGCGGATCGGGGTCCTCCGCGAGGGCGGTCAGGGCCCGTCGCCGTACCGCCTCCCGCACCGCCTCGTGCGAGGGCGCCGTCCCGGAGCCGGACGCCTTCCGCTCCGGAGCCGCCCCCGGCCGTACGCCCTCCCGGCGGGTGCCCTCCGGCCCCCCGTGCGCGCCCCTTGCCGACGCGCCCTCCGGTTCGAAGACCACACCGGCGGCCTCCGCGACCGGCGCCCGGTACCGGACGCGGCCGTCCTCGCCCGGCTCGGCCCGGGAGCCGAGCACCGAGTCGAAGAAGCGCCGCACCGGGGTGTTCCGGGGGCTCGGCACGAACGGCGCCACCAGCCCGACCACCCCCGTCCCGGACAGATCCCGCGCTACGGCGGCCAGGAGGGCGTGCTCGACCCCCCGCCCCAGCACCCGGCAGCTCAGCAGGAAGGTGTCGAGGACGGCGTCCGGCCCCTCCCCGTCCCGCCGGGTGACGGCCAGGCCGACCAGCCCGTAGTCCCCGAACCGGTCCCGCACCCGCACGGCCCGGACCCGCACGCCCGGCCCGGCCGCGAGCGCCCGCAGCTCCGCCTCCCCGCGCCGGACGGTGGACAGGTTGAACTGATTGGTGCGATAGGTCAGTTGGGACAGCCTCGGATACTGCTCGGGCGTGGCCGGGGCCACGTCCACCACCAGGCCGAGCCCGGCGATGAAGTCGGTGAACGAGGCGGCGTCGCGGCGCATCGCGTCGCGTTCCCCCCGGGCCCGGTAGAAGTCGGCGCGACGGCGGTCCTCGTCCGTGACGGCGAGCCGGTCCACCGACCACAGCCGGTCCAGGAAGCCGGGGACGTCCTCGTCCTCCCCGGGCAGCCGGACCGCCAGCACCTCGGGGTGGGCGGCGCGCACCGCCGCCACCTCCACCGGGTTGTCGTCCAGGAAGAGGAAGCCGTCCAGGCCCAGGTCGAGTTCGGCAGCGAGGGAGGCCAGGCTGAGCGCCTTGGGTTCCCAGTTCACCCGGCGCGCGGTGATGTGCCCGGGGCGCAGCGGCATGTCCTCGCGCACCGCCAGCACCTCCTCCACGTCGGCCGCCTCGTTCTTGCTGGCCAGACAGAGCAGGACGCCCTCCGCCCGCCGGGCCACGGCCCACTCCTGCACCGCGCGGTGCGCCGGACCCAGCCGCACCCCGCGCGGCCCGTCCTCGCCGACGACACCGCCCCACAGGGTGTTGTCGCAGTCCAGGACGATCACCTTGGTGGGCGCGGTCAGCACGCCGTGCGCCGCCCGGGCCACCCCGGCCGCCAGCGCGGCACAGCCCTCCCGGGTGAACGGGATGTGGGCGGCGGCCTCCCGCGCCCCGTCGTGGTGCGTCTCGCCCGCCGGGACGGTTCCGCCCGCCCAGCGCTCCCGCCC
The DNA here is from genome assembly GCF_055598485.1 of Streptomyces sp. NPDC107521. Lineage (NCBI taxonomy): Bacteria > Bacillati > Actinomycetota > Actinomycetes > Kitasatosporales > Streptomycetaceae > Streptomyces > Streptomyces sp. NPDC107521. The sequence goes on along the minus strand of NZ_JBVKAT010000020.1, from coordinate 114,954 downwards.
GAGCACACGCACGCCCGGCACCCCGTCGAGTTCCCGTGCGATCAGCGCCTCGGCGGCGGTCAGCTCCTCGTCCCGCCCCCGGCCCCCGGTGTGCCCGGGGGAGGGCGGGCACAGCAGCACCAGGATCGGTACGGGGCTGTGTGCCGCGTGGGCGCGCACGGCACGGGCGAACTCCCCTGCCGTGCGCTCGGTTTCACCGTCCGGCCAGTCCTGCGTCCGGACCAGGGCCGCCTTCGCACCCCGTTCCTGCGTGGCGAACACGCCGCCGGGGGAGAGGAGTTCCTGGAAGACCTGCCCGTATCCGGCGGGTCTGACGGCCAGTCCCAGCCCCAGCCGGTCGCACCAGTGCTGGAGCGGTTCCAGCAGCGGATCGAGCGTGAAGGTGGCCACGAGGCCGAGGTCGCGGTCCCGTACCGGCGGCGCGGCACCGGCGGGCACGGCACCCTCGCCACCGCCCGTCGCCACGTCGTCCGTCGCCGCGTCGGGCTCGGCCACGCCGCCTGTCCCTGCGCCGCCCGTGTCTGCGCCGCCCGTGTCTACGCCGTGTGTGCCCTCGCCGCCGGGTGTCCCCATGCCGTCCGTCCCCGCCCTGTCCGCTCCGGTCCCGTCCGCCCCTGCCGGCGCCGCGCCGTGGGCGTGCCGCGCGGTATCCGTACCGCCGTCCCCGGTGCCCGGGGCGTCCCGCGAGATGGGCCCGGGCTCAGTCCCGACTTCAGCTCCGGCCCCGACTTCGGCCCCGGCCCCCGTCCCGGTGTCCGCGCCCCCGTCCCGCGCGGGCTCCGCACCCGGGGCGCGGCCCGGGGCCGCCGCTCCGTACGTGTCCCCGGCGCGTCCGGTCCCCGGTGCCACACCCGGGCCGCCCCCGCCCGCCTCCGGGACCGGGGCGGGGGAGCCGCCGGACCCGTCACCACCGGGCTCCGCCGGGAGTCCCCGCCGGGTGTCCGCCGTCGCCGTCCCGTCCTCGGCGAAGGACAGCACCCGCACCCCGCCCGCCGGAGCGGACCCGCCCAGCGCGTCCGCCAGGGCCGCGGCCACCGGCTCCACCGGCGCGGCCCGTACGCCTCCCAGCGCGGCGGCGGTCATGCCGGTGCGCAGCCGGGGCGGGCGGGCGATCAGCCAGGCGGCGCCGGGGTGTTCGGCCGCCGCGGCGCGCACCAGGCCCTCGACGGCGCATTTGGCCGTCACATAGGCGGACCAGCCCGGCGGCGGGGCGGCCGCCCACGCGCTGGAGACGACGGCGATCCCGCCGCCCCGCCCGGCGACCTCCGCCGCGAGAGCGGCCAGCGGCTCCCGCACCAGCGCGAGCGCCCGCGCGACATGGGCGGCGGCGCGCTCCGACGTCCCCGGTTCCAGGGGGAGTTCGGCCGGGGTCGGGCCCGCGTTGAGCACCAGGACGTCGAGCCCGCCGGACTCGGCCCGGACCCGCTCCAGCACCCCGGCGGCCCACTCCGGGTCGGCGGCGTCCCCGGGCACCGGCCGCAGGCGCGCCCCCGCCCCACCGAGCCGCCCGGCGGCGGCCCGCGCCTCCTCGGCACCGTGGTGGAAGCCCGCGTACACCACGGCGCCCTGGAGCGCGAGCGCCTGCGCGACGGCCGCGCCGAGCCCCCGGCTGGCCCCGACGACCAGGGCGGTACGACCCCGCAGCGGCTCCCCGCCCGGCAACGCCGCCGCGAGCGCCCCGACATCGGCCACCGGGGCCTCGGCGCGGTGGAAGGCGCGTACGTCGACGGAGGCGCGCACCCCGGACACCCCGGCGCTGCCGGTGAGCCGCAGCATCCGGAACCGCTCCCGGACGTCGGCCACCTCGGCGTCGGCGGTGAAGCCCCCGGCGGGCCCGCCCGCCCCGTCCTCCGGGCGGAACACCGCCTCGAAGTCCGACAGCAGCGCCGCACGGCCGGGCGCCTCCATCCCGGCCAGATAGCTGACCCACGCGAGGACCCCGACGTACGCCGGTCCGACCCCTCGCTCCGCCAGGCCGAGTTCGCCGACCAGCCGGTCCACGGCCGCCCAGCGCGGCGCGTACCCCTCACCGAGGGCAAGCCCGGGAGCGAACTCGCCGAGGGCGGCGTCGCGCGCCCGCGCCCGCCGCACCCCCGGGCCGTCCCCGTCCCCGTCCCCGGAGACCGGCGCACCGGACGCGCCCTCCACGCCGTCCCCCGGAGCGGAGCCGTCCACGCCTGGCGCGTCCGCCACGCCCTCCCCGGTCCCGGTGACCGGCCGGAACTCAGCCGTCACCTCCAGGAGCGCCCGGCTGCCGTCCCGGAGGCGGGCCACGGCACGCCCGGCCGTGTCCTCCACGATCTCGCGGGTGTACTCCTGGTCGGCGTGCACCGGCGCGTGGAACCGGGCGGAGATCCGCACCGGCGCCCGCCCGGACCGGGGCTCCAGGCCGGACAGCGTGAGCAGCACGCCGAGCACCCCGTGGACCACGGGGGTGCCGAAGGCCGTGCGCCGCGCGTAGCCGGGGTCGACGTGCAGCGGGTTCTCGTCGGCGCTGGCCCGCCGGAACAGGTCGACCACGGCGGCGGAGGCCCGCGTCCGGATCGGCGTCGTCTGGTCGTCTTCCATGGTCGCCTCTCGACTCGCTCGCTCGTGGGGTCAGGCGGGGGCGGACAGTGCCGGGTGCCGGGCCGTGACCCGGGCGATGAGCCCGGTCAGCACCCGGCCGGGCCCGACCTCCCGGAACTCCGGACCGGGCCGCTCCAGCAGATGCGCGACGGTGTCCGACCAGCGCACCGGGGCGGTGATCTGGCGGGTGAGCAGGGTGGCGGGGTCGTCCCCGCCGTACGGCCGGGCGGTCACGTTCGAGATGACCTCGATCCGGGGCGGTGACAGCCGGTACTGGGCGAGGAAGCCGCCGAACTCGGCGGCGGCGCCGGCCATCCGGCGGGAGTGGAAGGCCCCGCCCACGTTCAGCGGCACCACCGCCCCCGCCTCGCCGCCGAAGACCTCCCGGAGCCGGGCGATCTCCTCGCGGGGACCGGAGACGACCGTCTGGTCGGGCGCGTTGAGATTGGCGACGTCGACCTCCGGAGCCCGTTCGGCGAGGATCTCCCGGATGCGCCCCTCGTCGACGCCCATCACCGCGGCCATGCCGCCCTCCGGCGCCCTGGCCATCAACTCGCCCCGGCGCAGCACGATTTCGAGACCGGTCAGAAAGTCGAAGGTCCCCGCCGCGAACAGCGCCACGTACTCGCCGAGGCTGTGGCCGGCGACCACGTCCGGCACCAGGCCCGTCTCGCGGACGGTGTCCAGATAGGCCAGCGCGCTCACGGCGTACATCGCGGTCTGGGTGTTCCGGGTGTCGGTCAGCTCGCGGGGGGAGGCGTTGAGACACAGGTCAGCGAGGGAGCGGCCGAGGACCGAGTCGGCCTGGCGCACCAGGTGGGGGAATTTCGGGAAGAGGTCCCGGCCGATGCCGGGGCGGTGCGAGCCCTGGCCGGGGAACACGTGGATGAGCGTCATGTCCGGTTCTCCCAAGGGAAGATGGGGGGCTGGGGGCCGGTCGCGGGGGACGGGCGGGGTGGGCGTGGACGGCCCTTCGGCCGGGACCGCCGCGGCCCGTCGGCGGAAGCGGACGGCGGCGGACGCGGACCGCGGCGCGCGGGCGGGTTTAGGGCCTCTCGTTTGGATCACGCCGGGCTCGCGGGCCCTGGCGCCGCACCTCGCCGCGTTGTCGTCGGTCGCCGGGGCTCCGCCCCGGCTCCCTCCTCCGCCTCGCGACGCATGGCGCCGGACCCCGCTCCCCGATCCGGCCCGACCCGAACGAAAGACCCTAGGCCGCGGCGTGCGGCCGGTGCGGGGCGGCGGGGCGGGCGGCGCGGGCGAGCAGGTCGGCCGCGCCGGTCATGATCAGCCGGGCGAGGTCGTCCGGGTGGCGGGCGCGCCAGTCCTCCCGGTCCGTGCCGCGCAGCCGCTCGTTGAGTGCCCCGAGCGCCGGCCCGCACGGGATCTGGAAGTCGACGCGGCGGTCCGTGTCACCCTCCATGGCGGCCCGGGTCGCCCGGGCGAAGTACCAGGTGAAGACCAGCGCCATCCGGCGCTTCGGGTCCGCCTCGGCGCGCTCGACCACGGACGGGCGGGTGGCGGCGTAGCGGGCCCGCACCTCCTGCCACACCTCGTCGAAGGTCCTGCCGAGGATGCGCCGCTGGACGTGGTCCGCCGTCGCGGGATCGAGGTCGTCCAGCGACCCGTGCCGCAGCCACAGCTCGTAGAGCTTGTTCGCCCGGGCCGGGAAGAACAGGCCCCGGCGCAGCACCTGCGCCCTGGCACCCAGTTCGAACATGTCCCCGGCGGGCACCAGCGCGGTGTCCTGCACCTGGGCGCGCTGGAGCAGGTCCTTGGCGGCGTCCGAGGTGCCCGCCTCCACGGTGCACTGGTTGACGCTGCCGGTCAGCACGAAGTCGGCACCCATCACGAAGGCGGCGGCGGCCCCCTCGGGAGTGCCGATGCCGCCCGCCGCGCCGACCCGGACCCGCCGTGTCCCGGCGGCACCCGGTGCCTCCCGGTCGCGCAGGGCGAGGAGCGCGGGCAGCAGGGCGGTGAGCGGACGCTGGTCGGTGTGGCCGCCGGAGTCCGCCTCCGCGCAGAGGTCGTCGCACATGACGACCGACGGGGCGAGCCGCGCCTCCCGCTCGCTGATGCGGCCCGCGGTGGCCAGCTCGCGCACCATCGCCGGGGGCGGCGCGGACAGGAACGCGCGGGCCACCTCCTGGCGGGACACCTTCGCCAGGATCCGGTGCGGGGTGCGCACGGTGCCGTCGGCGGCGAGGCGCGCGCCCGTCAGCCGGTAGCGCACCAGCGCGGGTGTGATCCGCACGAACGAGGCGGCCTCGATCCGTTCCACGCCGTGCGCGAGGAGAGCGTCGACGGTGCGCTCCTCGCGGTCCGGACGGGAGGCGAGGAGGTTGACCCCGAAGGGCCGCCCGGCGCCGAGCCCGGCGCGGATGCGCCGCAGCCCCGCGTCGAGCTCGTCCGGTGCGAGGCCGCCCGCGCCGAAGTAGCCGAGGAGCCCCGCCCGGCCCATGCGGACCACCAGTTCGACGGAGGCGATGGCCTTGTACATCGACCCCGAGGCGTACGCGTAGGCGACGCCGTGGTCGGCACGGAATTCCGCGCTGCCGAGGTCCTCCGGCCGAGGACCGGGCCGGGGCACGGCGGCCCGCGGACCTGACGTGGCGTCGGGCGAGAGCAAGGGAGTCCTCCATGAGGGACGACGGTCGATGACGGGGAGGGAACGGGGCGACGGGGACGAGGACGACGGGGGACGAGGACGACGGGACGGACACGGACGCCGATCGGCGGCGCCCGGACACCCGGCGCGAGGCCGGTGCGGGTGCGGCGCGCGGCAGCCCGGGACGCCCCGGCGGCCTGGGCACCGGACGGCGGGACCACCGCACGGTCGCGCCTGACCACGCCCCACAGGGACCCCCGCACCGGGCGAGCCCACCGGGGACACCCCGCACCGGGCCCGCCGCGCCAGGACAGCCGGACGGACGCCACGCGGCACCGGGCCGTACGCCCCCTACGGCGGCGGGGCCTCGCGCAGGGCGAACCGCAGCGGCTCGTCCGCCCGCCCCGCCACGCACACCGCCGCGTGGAACCCGGCGGGCATCCGGACGGAGCCGTAGCGCCAGCGGTCGGGCCGGTCCGCCAGTGAGGGCCCGAGCACGAGCCGTGGACCGCCCCCGCCGCCGGAGAACAGGACGGAGACGTCCCGCAGCGGCAGCGAGAGGCCCCGCCCCCGGGCCTTCACATACGCCTCCTTGAACACCCACGCCTCCAGGAACCGGGCCTTCCACTCCCGCGCGGGCAGCCGGCGCAGCTCCTCCGTCTCGGATTCGGACATCACCCGGTGGACCAGGCCGGGCAGGGAGATCCGCGGGTCGTCCCGCTCGACGTCCACCCCGACCGCGCGGCCCCGGGCGACACCGAGCAGGCACATGCCGCGCGAGTGCGACAGGTTGAAGTCGAGGTCGAGACCCAGCCGGCGGTGCACGGACGGCTTTCCGTACGCATTGGACTCGAACTCCCACTCCCCGGGCGCGAGATCGGCGTACCGGGACAGACAGCGGCGGACCAGCGAGCGCGCCAGGACGTACTGCGCCCGGTCCCGGGCGAAGTGGAACCGTTCCGCCCGGTCGCGTTCCTCCGGTGACAGGAACCGCTCGTGCGCGTCCGTTCCGGCGGGGCGGCCGTCCCGTCCCGCGAGGGACGCCGTCCACAGGTGGACGTCCGTCCCGCTCAGGACGGCGCGGGCCGGTCCGGTCACCGTCCCCCGCCGCCCTCCGGGAGGCGGGCGCGGGCGGTGGCCCGTCCCGGACGCGCGGGGCGGGGCCCGGCGCGGCGCCCCCGGCGGGCCGTCCGGGAGCGCCCGGGCGACGACCCGGCGGGCCGGATCAGTTCGCCGCCGCGTTGCGGTGCTCCTCGAAGACGTCGAAGACGCCCTCCAGCTTGCGGGAGATGACGCCGTACAGCCGCTCCATCCGCCGCAGCCGCTCCAGCCGCTCCTCCGGCTGGTCCTTGAGGACGTCCAGGCCGTGCTGGACCGCCGCGTGGAACTCGGGTATCCGGCGGAAGGAGTGCTCCACGGCGTTGGGCCACGCGCCGTCGTTGAGGGTGAGGTGGTAGTCGTCGCCGCCGGGGATCGGCTCCCGGCTGTAGACGCCCGGCGGGGTCAGCAGGTCGGCGATCCAGTCCACCGGCTCCCGGGGGATGTCCAGCGTCCGGGCGATCTCGTCGGCGCTCTGCTTCGCCGGGTAGTTGATGATCATCCAGCCGATGACGTAGCCGCGCTCCCACTCCATTCCGTCGGTGATGTGGTAGTGCTCGGCGATCTTGTGGACGAAGGACTTCTCGGCCTCGGTGAGGGTCGAGCGCTCGGAGAGGGCACCCTCGGTCTTTTCGGTCATGCGCTCAAGTATTGGCGCCCCGAATGACCGGTCAAGGTGTCCGCGAGTGGCGCCCGGGAGATTCCGCAAGCATTCCCACCGATCGCTGACGGGCGATCACCATCGCTCTGTACTGGCACTTTTCCCTCACCTTTCTCGTAGCTGACGTGCGCTTCGCATTCCGCTTCATTCGCCGCTGGGATGCAGTCCAGGCAACCCTCACGGAGAGCTGCCCGACATTTGTCGTGCCCGTGCGCCGCGCGCCGGATCGTCGGACAGGCCGTGGTTGCGCAGCCGCAGCACCCGGTGGTTGAGCGCCATGCAGGGCTGGATCAGACCGTCGACGAAGACCAGGAAGCACAGCGTCCCGATGCCGACCGGACCGCCGAGCAGGAACCCGGCCGCGAGCAGCACGGCCTCCACGCCCGCCTTGGCCGCCCAGAACGGCCATCTCCACCGCAGGGTCATGGAGATGACGACGAGGTCCATGGCCCGGATGCCGATGCCGCTCATGATGATCAGTGCGCTGCCGTAGGCGCACAGCGGCACCGCGGCCACGAGGGACGGGACGTTCCCGGCCGGCGACAGGTCGGCGAGCAGCATCAGGTCGATCAGGCTTCCGCAGAGGAAGAAGGTGACGAACGGGGCCACGACCGGGCGCCGCCGGTTCCAGGCGGCCCACACGGCGATGCACACCACGGCGATCCCGGCCTGGGCGATGCCGATGGTGAGGGGGAGGTGCTCCTTGAGTCCCAGGGCGAGCACGTCCAGGGGGTCGGTGCCGAGGTCGGAGTGGATGAACAGGGTGGCTCCCGCGGCGAACACGGCGCAGCCGGCCAGATAGACGCCCAGCCGTCCGGCCAGGCCGGCGGCGGGCAGGGGGGAGCGCGGAGCGGGCGGTCGGGGCATGGGGGTCCTTCGCGTCGGGGACGACGGTCTGCTGCACTCGCTGTGACGTTACGAAGGTCCGTGCAAGCCGTGTATCAGGGCAAGGCAAGGCAAAGGGCAAGAAAGCGCAGGGAATGCGAAGGACCCGGCCCTGGTCCCGGTCTCGGCCCCGGCCCCGGGAGGCACGGCGCGGGCCGCCGGAGCCGGGCGGGGCGGTGCGGCCGCGGCTGAGGGCACCCGGTGGGACCGGCCGGTTCCCAGTGTTCGGGGTATCCTGAACGAATGGAACAGAGCGCACCGGGCCGGCCGCCCGCCACCGAGGAAGAGCTGGCCTTCGTGGAGGAGGCCGCGATCAGCCTTGAGCGGCAGGGGTTGTTCCGGATGGCCGGGCGGGTGCTCGCCTGGCTGCTGATCTGCGATCCGGTGGAGCAGACCGCCGGGGACCTGGTCGAGGTGCTCCGGGCCAGCAAGGGGTCGGTCAGCGCGGCGACGCGCTTCCTGGTGCCCAGCGGCATGGTGGAGAAGATCTCCCGCCCCGGGGAGCGCCGGGACTACTACCGGATCAAGGAAGGCGTGTGGCCGGTGCTCGCCAAGAGCCAGGCCGAGCACTACCAGTCGTTCGTCGACATCACGGAACAGGGGCTGCGCATCCTGCGGGACGCCCCGGCGCACCGCAAGGAGCGGCTGCGGACCATGCACGACTTCTACGCGTGGCTGGCCAAGGAGATGCCGGTGCTCTGGAAGCGCTGGGAGGAGGAGCAGGGCGCCCGCGGCGCGGGCCGGCCCTGACCGGCCGGGAAGCCCCGCGCGCACGCCCGGTCACGCGTCCGCCCGCGCCCGTCGGCGGTGACCCGCTGAAGCGTCCCCGCTCGGCCCGCGGCGCCGTCCGTCCCGGGGCCGGACGCCGGGGCGGTGCGCCGGCGCCATGGCCGGGACCGCCGTGCGCCCCCGCCGCCGGACGGTCACGGGGTCCTCGTACGCGATCACGCCTCCCCGCCCCCGGGCGTACGGGAATTCCGGGTGTCCCGCGCCGTGGTCGTGGCGCACCACGCCCCCGCGCCGGGAATCACCGGGAACGCTCCGACGGCGGATCTCCCTCGGTCCGCCGTCGGAATATGAACGTCCCTCGACAAACAGGTGACGTTTCCCCGGTGGCCGCTCCGGCCGACGCTCTTGCGCGAACCGTTCGGTGAGGGGTGTGGAGAAACCATTTTCCGAACGATCGGGGGAGGGGTCGCCGATTGAAGCGGAACCGGATCTGGTGGGTTCCGCCGGAAAGGCAAAGACAGTCCGAGCCGGGGTGCGGACATCTTCCGCACCCCGCCCGTGAGATGAAGGGGATTCCCCTCCGGAACCACGGAGGGGAAGTGAGGAGATCATTCCCCTTTCGCCCCGGCCGGGCCCCGCGCGCGACGGTCCCCGGAATCGGATCACCGCACCGGATTCACCCGGGGAATGCGCGCGGTGCCGCCGGAATCCGCGTCAAGCCGCCCTGCTCTCCAGCAGCGCGTCGAGCCGCGCCGCCGTCGCCCCGGGATCCGCCGTGTGATGGATGGTGCGGATTCCGAGCCGCTCCGCCGGCGGGAGATTGCGGGCGTGGTCGTCGACGAACACGCATTCCGGCCCGGTCAGGCCCAGTGCGTCCAGTGCCCGCCGGTAGATCGGGTCCGAGGGCTTGCGGACGCCCTCGCGCTCGGAGAGGATCACCGCGTCGAACGCGTCCTCGCCCATGCCCAGCGCCTCGTAGGGGTTGTACGGGTCCAGGCCGAAGCTGTTCGAGAGCAGCGCCACCTTGACGCCCGCGGCGCGCGCCCGGTCCGCCGCCGCCACGATGGCCCGCTCGGGGCGGAGGCGGGCGAGCGCCCGGCGCATGAGGTCGGTCGGGTCGATGCCGAGGATGCCGCCGATCACCTCGTTCCACTCCTTCTGGGTGGCCTCGCCGACCTCGAGCCGGGCGTAGACCGCCGAGCCCTCGGGATGCTCGCCCAGGGCGTGGAAGTAGGCGCCGGGTTCAAGGCCTTCGGACCGCTCGAATGCCTGTCCGTTCAGCCGCATGCACGTGGTGAGGACCCCGCCGAAGTCGAGGATCAGGCCGCGGTAGGAGGAGAGCAAAATGGAACTCCTTGCGAGACGCGGAACACGGGTCGGCCGCCCGCCGCCGTGGCCGGGAGACCTCGCAGCGTCCTCCGCCGGGGAAAAGGCGGTCGGCACGGGTTCTTCGGCCCGCCGACTGCCCTACGCTGGCCCCGATTGCTTCGCTCCCACGGAGGACAGACCAAATCATGTTAAGTGCACGATCTTTGTTCAGTATCGGGCAAAGAGTCAAGTACTTCCGCGAACGGCGCGGCATCTCGCAAAGGGGCCTCGGGGAGTTGATCGGCCGCTCGGAGAACTGGGTCTACAAGGTCGAGCACGAACAGATCCCCGTCGACAAGCTTTCGCTGCTCCTGGATCTCGCGAGGGTTCTGCGCTGCACCCTGGAAAACCTCACGGGCGGATTCCTGTCCGGCGTCGGAGCGCGCCTCGACACGGAGCACGAACACGTTCCCGCGATCCGCGGCGCCCTCTCCCTGCCGTCCTCCGTCGTGCCCCCCGTCGCCGGCCCGCTCTGCGCCCGGGCGTTCGAAAGGGATGTCGACGCGGCGTGGAAGATCTACGAGACCCAGTCCAAGGGCCGGTACCAGGACGTCGGCGCCCGCATTCCGCTGCTGCTGCGGCAGGGGAACGCCGTGCTGCGGGCCGCCGCCTCCGGCGCCGACGAGCGGACGGCGCTGCGCCAACTCGTCCGCCTCTACAGCCTCATGCAGATATGGCTGCGCCGGGTGGGGGAGCCGACCCTCGCCCGGGTCGCCGCCGACCGCGGACTGTCGCTCGCCGACAGCGCGGGCGACCCGGCCCTCATCGAGGCCGCCGCCTGGAACCTCTCCTGCGTCCTCACCTCCGTCGGCGAAGTGCGCGACAGCGTCGAGCTGGCGCGGGCGACGATCGCGACCTGCGCCCCCGGCGACTCGTCGTCCCGGGAGCACTGGTCGGTGCACGGCGCGCTGCACCTGCAGGCCGCCGTCGCCGCGGCGCGCGCCACCAAGGGACCCGCTGCCTGGGACCTCTACCGGGGAGCCAAGTCGGCCGTCGCGCGCGTCGGTTCGGGCCGCAACGACTGGCACACCTGCTTCGGGCCGGACAACGTGGCGATGCACGAGGTCCATCTGACCGCCGAGGAGGGCAACGCGAGCGAGGCCCTGCGGCTGGCGGACACGGTGGAGATCAACCCCCGGCTGCCGCTGGAGCGCCGTACGCGCTACCTGATCGAGGTCATGAACTGCAACCGCATCCAGCGCGACGACTACGCGACGGTGCATGTGCTGACCAAGTTGATGGACCAGTCGCCGGAAGAGATCGTTTTCTCGCCATTGGTGAGAGAAGCCGTGACCGAGCTGCTGAAGCGGGAACGGCCCCTGTTCCGTGATGCCCTGCGGACCGTGGCGGGTCACATCGGTGTCGCCGCGTGATCGTTAACTGGCCATCCCCGCCCTGAATCCCGCTCAGCCCTGAACCGGATTCAGGGTCCGTCCCGGCGGATGACCCTAAGCTGTGGAGCCATGACGAAGGGTCACCCGCCGGATGGGCCTTCCACCGCGTTCTTACCTGCCTGGCGAGTGGAGCGCGCGGAAGACTCGCCGCTCCACCACACCCAGGCCGGCCGGTTCGCCGTCCCGCTGAGCCTCATGCGCGGGACGCAGCGAGTGGAGGACCTGGCGCTGATCCTGACGGCCGATCAGATGGAGGCCCTGTACGAGGAGATCGGCACCATCCTCCATCTGCGCGGCCCGGCCGGACTGCCCCCGACCGCGGAGGCCGTCTCATGAACGCTCCGCGCGGCACGGCGGGCCGGTGCCCGCCTCGTGCCGTGCCCCGCGGCCCGGCGTCCCCGGTCTCCGCACGGAACAGGTCCGTGACGGAGCCACCACGCATGCCCCGCCCCCCTCAGGGGCGGACCGGAGCCCGGAAGGTGCCGGAGGCAACCGCCGGACCGGCTCCCGCCCGCCGCGCCACCGCGTTCCCCCACGGGGTCACCCCCTGCCCCCGTTGAGCGCGGACCGCCCGCCCCCGCCCTGTACGACCCGATGACCGCAGTGATCCCGCCACCGCCCCCCAGCGCGGAGGAGAACCGGGCTCCCGCAAGGAATAGTGCGATGCTCACAGAAGTCCCGTCCCCACCGCCCGCCGGACCGGCCGGCGTGCCCGCCCGGAACGCGGGCGGCGTCCACCCGAGCGATCTCCGGGAAACTCGGGGCAGGACCCGGCGGAGGACCGTCGCGGCCGGCCCCCGCCCGGTACGCGCACGCGTGCTCGGCGGTCCGGAGGTGCCCGCATGAGGATCCGGGACGTTCCCCCGCACTTACCGCAGGACCCCTTCCACCCGCGCACCGCGGCCACCGGCCGCCACCGCGGCCCCGCCGCCCCGTGCCACCGGCGGCTCCGCCCGCCCGCGGCGGACCGGGCGTCCGCCCCAGCCCCGGGCGACCGCCGGAGTGGTCCGGCGGCCCCGGACCAGGACGCCGACCCGTTCCCCGCCCCGCACCACGACGGCACCGGCAGCGGGCGGGGCGCCCACCGCCGGCCCACGCGGACCCCGCGCCTCCTCCCTGCGCACCGCGCCTCCCCCCGCGCGCACACCACGACGGGCCGCCCCGGGCCCGCGCAGCGGTGTGTCCGGGACGCGGTGAGCGGAGCCGGCTCCCCCTGCGGCCGGCGCGGGGGTCGTGCCCGGACGGCGTCCCCGCGTCGGCGGCCCCTTCCCGCTGAGGGCCGCCCCCGTGCCGTTCCGGAGGCCACCGGCCACCGCCGGGTCCACCTCCGCGCCGGGACCGCGCGGCACCGGGGCCCGGACCGGTGCGCCACCCCGCCGTGGCCGTCCCTCCGCGCCGCGCGCCGGCACGGGCCCCCGGCCCCTGCCGGGAACCGGCGGCGGCACGGGCCCGCCCGCCCCGGTCCGGCCGCTCCCGGCACCGCTCGCCGCGCCACCCGCGGGAACCGCCCGGCCCCGAACACGGACGGGGCAGCGCTCCTCCCCGTCCACCCCAGCCGCTCACACCCCCAGCCCCACAGCCAAGGAACCCGCCATGCCCTCGCCCCACGCGCCCATACCCCCGCCCGCCCCCAGGGCTGACGGCCGTACGGCGCTCCCCTCCTCGCCCCGGTCCCTCCGGGGCCGGGAGGCTCCCGCACGGCCGTCGGGACGGCGCGGGCACCGGGTCACCACCGGCGCCCCCACACCACCGGACACGCGGGTACCGCCCGGTACCGCGGACGGCGCCGCCACCGCCCCGCCCGTCCCGCTCCGTCCCGGACAACTCCCCCCGGCCGCCACCCCCACGGCCTCCCGCGCCCCCCGCGTCCGACGGCCGGCGGTGTCCGGACGATGACGCCGACCCCCGGGACGACCGTGCCCCCGACGGCGCCCCCCGAGTGCGGTGCCCCGGACGCCCCGCACCGGTCTCCCCTTCCTGTGAGGACATGACGTGTTCGATCCCTCAGTGACCGTAAGCGCGCTGCTCGGCGCCGGACTGGCCGCCGCATCGGCCGGTCTGATGGTCCAGACCCGCGCCAAACGCACCCAGGCCGCCCAGATCGCCCTGCTCGAGAAGCGGTGCGGCTCGGCCCTGGACCACCAGCGCGCGATGGAGGAGCAGCGGGACGCGGCCGTCGACTACAACCGCGCCGTCGAGACCGAGGTCCGGCACTTCGCCGACGCCCGGATGCCCGCGCTGATGGACACCCTCGCGCGCGGCCACCACGGCGTGCGGGTCCCCGGGCTGAGCCAGGAGCGCCTCGCCGGAGGCTCCGTCGACCTCGGCCACCAGGCGGTGATAGGGCTGTTCCAGGAGGCCGTCACCACGGTCCGGGAGCAGGTCGGGCGGACCGCCCGGTCCTCCGTGCGCGACATCATCGACGAGGCGCAGACCCAGCTCCACCGCTGTCAGATGAACGTCATCGCGGAGATGGAGCGGTACCCGGAGGGCACCGCCTACCACCAGAGCCTCATGGGCTTCGACCATCTGGTGACCCAGGCCCTGCAGTACCTCCAGCGCACCCGCATCCTCACCGGTTCGTGGCCCGGCCTCCAGCGGGCCGACTGCGAGTTCCGCGAGGTCGTCGAGTCCGCGCGCGGCCGGATCGGCGACTACCAGCGGGTCAAGTACGCCTACGACGAGGCCACCGGCAGCACCTGGCTCGAAGGGCGGGTCGTCGAGCCGGTCGCCGTCGCCCTGGCGGAACTGCTGTCCAACGCGACGTCGTACTCCGACGGCCAGGTCTTCGTGGAGGTGCAGGCCTTCCAGACCGGGTACTGCATCGTCGTCGACGACGGCGGACTCAACATGAACGCCTCGCAACGCACCCAGGCGGCAGCCCAGTTGACCCAGCACACCGTGCTGGACGTCACCACGCTCCAGGACACCCGGCAGCTCGGCTTCGCCGTCATCGGCCGCCTGGCCGGCGAGTACGGCTTCGCCGCCGACGTCAGCAGCACCTCCCCGTACGGCGGGGTGCGCGCCGTCCTGCGCATCCCGCGCGACCTGTTCGGACAGGGCCCGACCGAGGAGGAGGCCGCCGCCGAGCGCGCCGTCGCCGCCTCCTACGCGGCCCGCGCCGAGGCCCACCCCTACCAGGACGACGACCACGTCCAGGAACCCTCCGCCCAGGGCTCCGGCAACCAGCTTCCGCAGCGGCGCAGGCGTGCCCCCCGCCCCGCCGCCGCCCCCCGCAGCAGCGCTCCGGCTCCGGTGGACAACGCCGACGCGTTCTCGGAGAGTTTCGCCCGTCTGGCGCAGACGATCCGCGACACCGAGTCCGGACACCCCTTCGAAGGAGACCACCGTGCCTGACCAGCAGCCCGCCGCCGACACCCACGACATGTCCTGGGTCCTGAACCGTCTCACCCAGGAGAAGGGCGTCCTGAACGCCGTCCTCCTCAGCTCCGACGGCATGGTGCTGGCCCAGTCCGACACCGTCCACCGCGACACGGCCGAACGCGCCGCCGCCAGCGCCTCCAGCCTCTTCGGCCTCGGCCGCTCCATCGCCGAACTCGCCGACGCCCCCGAGGGGCAGAACACCCCCCGCAGGGTCATCATCGACCTGCCCGAGCACTGCATCCTCGTCTTCAGCGCCGGACACAACACGGCACTCGCGGTGGCCGTCGCCGCCGAGATGACCTCCCCCGAGGTGGCCGTCGCCTCGGGGGCCACCATCAAGGCCGTCAACGGCCTGGCTCCCGCGCTGTCCGCCCGGGAGCGGACCGCGTACAGGTCCGCGTGACGCCGCGCGGCCGCCGACGTGCCGGGATGGTGCGCCCCTACACCCCGACCGGGGGCAGGGCCGCACCCACCCGCCGCACCTTGGACCTGGCCACCCTCCTGATCGCCGACCCCGAGAAGCCGCTCCGGGGCCTGGACTCCCACTCCCACCGGCTGATGCAGCACTGCCTGCCCGGCGTCCTGTCGCTCGCCGAGGTCAGCACCGACCTGCAACTCCCCGCCGCCGTCACGAAGGTACTGGTCTCCTCCCTCGTCGACAGCGGCCACCTGATCAGCCGCAACCCTGTGCCCGCGGCACAGCAGCACGACATGCATCTGCTGGAGAGGATTCTGGATGCACTCCACAAGAAGCTCTGAGGGGAACTACCTGGCGCCCGGCGTCAGCCACTCGGTGAAGATCGTCGTGCTCGGCCCCTTCGCCGTCGGCAAGACCACCTTCGTCGGCGCGGTCTCCGAGATCCGCCCCGCCTCCACCGAGGAGCGGATGACCCGGGCCGGCGCGGTCGTCGACACCCTCAAGGGCCTGTCGGACAAGGACACCACGACGGTCGCCCTCGACTTCGGCCGCCTGACCCTGACCGACGACATCGTGCTCTACATGTTCGGCGGCCCCGGCCAGCCCCGGTTCAGCTACATGATCGACGAGCTGATGCAGGGCGCCCTCGGCGGAGTGGTCCTGGTCGACACCGCCCGGGTCACCGAGTCCTGGGACGCCATGGGCCGGATGGAGGAGGCGGACCTGCCCTACGTGGTCGCCGTCAACACCTTCGCCAACTCCCCGAACTACAGCGAGGCCGAACTCCGCCAGGCGCTGGACCTGCACCCCTCCACCCCCCTGGTGCTCTGCGACGTCCGCCACCAGGGCTCCGCGAAGACCCCCCTCATCGCGCTCATCTCCCACCTGCTGTCCCGCCCGAGCCTGGAGCCCGCCCCGTGACCACTCCGCCCCCCCTGTCGGCGAGCGGCTGCCCCATGCTCCACGGCCCCGCCTTCGCCGCCCAGCCCCGTGCCGTCTACGAGCAGCTGCGCGCCCAGGGCCCGGCCGGCTGGGCCGAGATCGCCCCCCAGGTCCACGCCCTCGTCGTCACCCGCCACCGCGCCGCCGTCACCCTCCTCAACGACACCCGCACCTATTCCAAGGACGCCCGCCTCTGGAAGGCCCTGAACAACGGGGAGATCCCCGAGCACAGCCCCGTGCTCGGGATGATGGCCTGGCGCCCCTCCGCCCTCTACACCGACGACGAGCAGCACGCCCGGCTGCGCTGGGCGATGGACGACTGCCTCGCCCGGATCAACCCCCACCAGCTCCGGGAGACCACCCGGCACAGCGCCCTGACCCTGATCGCCCGCATCATCGACAAGGGCCACGCGGACCTGATGGGCGACTTCGCGGACATCCTCCCCATGCTGGTCTTCGCGGAACTCCTCGGCTGCCCGCCCGAGAAGACCGCCCGCATGGTCCACGCCTGCCAGGACCTCATCAGCGCCGGGCCCGAAGCGGCGCGCGGCGCGACGGACTTCGCGGGACTCCTGTACGAACTCATCCAGATGCGACGCGTCCGGCCCGGCCAGGACCTCACCTCCTGGATGATCGGCCACGCCGCCGAACTCAGCGACGACGAGGCCCTCAACCAGCTCTTCTGCGCCGTCGGCGCCGGAATCATCCCCGTCGCCGCCTGCACCGCCTGGACCCTGCACCTGCTGCTGCGCGACGACGACTACGCCGGCAACCTCGCCGCCGGCACCCTCACCGTGCGCCGCGCCCTGGAGAAGGCCCTCTGGGAGCGGTCTCCCATGGCCAACTTCTCCGTCCACTACGCGCGTTACGACACCGTGCTGCACGGTGTGCACGTTCCCGGCGGCGTCCCGATCCTCATCTCCCACGCCGCCGCCAACACCGACCCGGCCCTGCCCCAGGGCCTCGGCTACGAGAACCGCAGCCACCTCGCCTGGTCGGCCGGACCGCACCGCTGCCCCGCCATCTCCCAGGCCACCACGATGGTGCAGACGGGGGTCGAGACCGTCCTCGACCAGCTCTGGGACATGAACCTGACCACCTCCGACCCCGAACCCCTGCTCCGCCACGGCCCCTTCCACCAGTGCCCGCAGTCGATGCCCGTCACCTTCCGCCCCAAATCGCACGACCGTCTTCCCGCCACCACTCTCGCAGGAGGTACTTCGTGATCAGCAGCCCCACAGTGAACCTGGACAGCAGCGGCGGCAGCCGTCTCTTCGCCCAGGCCGGCGAACTGCGGGCCGAGGGACCCGCAGTGCCCGTCGGCATGCCCCACGGCGTCGTCGCCTGGGCCGTCACCCGCGGAGACATCGCCAAACGGCTCCTCATCCACCCGCACGTGTCCAAGGACGCCCGCAAGTCCTGGCCCGGCCACACGCCCGGCTCCATACCGTGGCTGTACTCCTGGGTCGACGTGGTCAGCATGTTCACCTCCGACGGGGACGACCACAAGCGCCTGCGCCAGCTCGTCGGCCGCGCCTTCGCTCCCCGTCGCATCGAGGCGATGCGGCCCATCCTGGAGGCCATCGTCACCGACCTCCTGGACGGGATGGAGAGCCAGGAACGCACCGCGCCCCTCGACCTGCGCGAGCACTTCTCCTACCGTGTCCCCACCCGTCTGATCTGCGATCTGTTCGGCGTCCCCGTCGCTCAGCGCGACGAGATGCTGTGCGTCATCGACTCGGTGCTCGCCACCAACGCCTCGGCGGAGGAGGCGGAGGCGACGATGCGGAACCTCAACGCGGCGATGGAGCGGCTCATCGACTCCAAGCGGGAGGAGTCGGGCGAGGACATGACCAGCCTGCTGCTGGCCACCCACGAGGAGGACGGGGACCGGCTCAGCCACGCCGAGCTGGTCTCCACCCTCATCCTGATGATCGGCGCCGGCAGCGAGACCGCGGTGGCCATGCTCAACGGCGCCATACGCGAAATCCTGGCGCACCCGGCGCAGTTGGCGGAGGTGACGGCGCACCCCGAGCGCTGGAGGGACGTCACGGAGGAGGCCCTCCGCCTCCACCCGCCGATCATGTACCTGCCGCTGCGCTACGCGACGGCCGACATCGACCTCGGCGAGGGCGTCGTCATCCGCCGGGGCGAGGCCATCATCATCGGCTTCGGCGCCCACGGCAGGGACCCGGGCGTCCACGAGAACCCCGAGGACTTCGACATCGACCGGGCCGACAAGGACCACCTGGTGTTCGGCTACGGCATCCACCACTGCCTGGGCGCCGCCCTGGCGCGGCTGGAGGCCGAGGTCGCCCTGCCGGCCCTCTTCGCCCGCTTCCCCCGGCTGGCCCTCGCCCGGAGCGCCGGGGAGCTGGAGCCGCAACGTTCCTTCATAGGGAACGACATCAGCGCCCTCCCGGTGGTCCTGGACGCCGCCGCCTAGAACTTCCCGCTCGGACCCGGTTCCCGGGGCGGCCGTCACGGCCCCGGGGACCCGCGGCACACCCCGCCCGGCGGCGGCCCGGTCCGCCGCGGAGACGCCTCGGCCCGGGACCCGCCGACCGCACCCGGCAGGGCCCCGGGGCCGACCGCCCGTCAGGCGGGGTGGCGCCGCAGGAAGTCCAGCACCCGCTCGGCGCACGCCGCCGGGGTCTGCTCGGCGACCGGAACGTCCCAGTACTCGTTGACCGGCAGGCACTCCTGGAGGTGCCGGGCTGCGGACCGGGTGTGCGAGGCGTCCTCGCCGGGCACGATCAGCGCCGGCACGTCGAGCACCGCCAGGTCCTCCGGTTCCACACCGGGCACCGTGTCGCGGTCGAAGAGCACCCGGGAGGTGCCGGAGACGACCGTCAGATAGCGGTCCACGTCCGACGCCGCGTACGCGGCGGCGAAGGCGTCGTCACCGCGCAGCACCGCCGCCCAGGGACCGACCCGCGGGTCCTTGCTGAACCCGGCGCCGCTCGAACGGGCCAGGTCGACGACCGCCCGCAGCCCGTGCTCCATGACGAAGCCCAGGTGCTGGTGGAAGCGGCGCTGCTGGGCCGCGCGGTAGGTGTAGCCGCCGGCCGGGGAGAAGAGCACCATCCCGGCCACCCGGCCGGGATGCGCGACCGCCAGCGCGGCGGCACCGGAACAGCCGACGCAGCCGCCCATGGCGTGGGCCCGCTCGATGCCGAGATGGTCCAGCAGCCCCACGGCCTGGGCGACGTACTTGTCCCAGGAGAGCCGCTCGACACGGCCGCCCGAGCGGCCGGACTCCCGCCGGTCGAAGACCACACAGGTGTAGTGCGGCGACAGCGCCTCGATGAAGCCGAGACTCCGGTAACGGCCGAAGACGGTCCAGTTCTCCAGACTGGAGTCGAAGCCGCCGGGGCTGAACATCAGCAGGGCCGGTCCCCGCCCGACGGTCTCGTAGCGGGTGCGGAGCCCGTCGATCTCGATGGTGGGCATGACGCCTCCCTCTCTCGTGGTCACTCACTGGCCGCGGAGCCGCCGGCCGCCGCGGATGTCGGCGATGCACGCGCTGATCGCGTCGTGGGCCACCCGCGCCACGTTGGCGTAGGTGTCCGGCTCCTCGTCGAGATGCTTCGCGTGATAGCCGATGGCGGCGGTCGACATGCGGATCCGCCCGTCGAGCCAGGGGCCGCCGCCGAAGCCGCCGAGCACCGGAATGCCCACCGCCTCGACCACGGCGGGCCCGACGACCGGGCCGGAGTTGGTGAAGTTGAGCGCCACCGCGCCCGCCGACTCCAGCCGCCTGGCCTCGGCGACCATCTCGTCCAGCATCTCGTCGGGGACGAAGGAGCCCTCGGCGGCCGAGTAGGAGACGCCGTACTTCAGCGCCGTCTGCGGGGTGATGCCGAACTGCGCGAAGACCGGCACCCCGGCCCGGGTCACCGCCTCGACCGCCTCCGGGAAGTCGGCGGCCCCGTCGAGTTTGACCAGGTCCACCCCGGCCTCCTTGGCCAGGCGGACGGCGGCGGGCACCGCGTGCCCGGTCTGGAGCGGGCCGAACGGGAAGTCGCACGACACCAGCGCGTCGGTGACCCCCCGGCGCACCGCCTTGGCGACGACCAGCAGTTCGTCGAAGGTCACCTCCAACGGGTGCGCGTGGCCCCACAGGTTGACGCCCACCGAGTCGCCGACGGAGACGATGTCGGCACCGGCGCGGTCGGCGATCCGCGCCATCTGGTGGTCCCAGGCGACGATGCAGACGCTCTTCTCGCCGGCCGCCTTCATGGCCCGGAGCCCCGGGACGGTCATACGGCTCATGCGCGGGTCGCCTCCAGGAGTTCGACGAGGTCGTCGGCCTCGGCCGGAACCAGCAGGATCCGGGCGTACGGACGGAGGTGGAGGAGGGCCTCGCTGGTGAGCGCGCCCGGCGTGACGACCAGCCCGGCCGTCATGATGCCGCGCGCCGCGC
The DNA here is from genome assembly GCF_055598485.1 of Streptomyces sp. NPDC107521. NCBI lineage: Bacteria > Bacillati > Actinomycetota > Actinomycetes > Kitasatosporales > Streptomycetaceae > Streptomyces > Streptomyces sp. NPDC107521. The sequence goes on along the minus strand of NZ_JBVKAT010000020.1, from coordinate 94,476 downwards.
ACTCGCTGCCGATCGTGACGACCGCCTCGGCGTTCTCGCCGGTCACGGAGACCAGGACCACCGTGTTGGTGTCCTCCAGGGCCTCGGTGAGGGGGAGCGCCGCGCCGGACACCTCCCGCAGGGTCAGCCCGGGGTCCTCCACCGTGAAGAACCGGGCCCGGCCCCATTCGAGGCCGGCCGCGTCCCGGACGATCGCGGCTGCGGCCCCGTCGAGGGCGACGACCCGGGTGTTGCGGGCGGCGGCCAGCGGATAGTCGATCCGGAACGCCGCCTCCTTGGCCGTGGCCGCCTGCGCGCAGGCGCTCGGGCCGACCGGGACGGAGAGGTGCTCGTAGCCGCCCACGGCTCAGACCGTCGTGTGGGGCTTGGCGGGTTCGGCGACCATGGCGTCGCCGATTCCCTCGACGAAGGACTGGTCGGCCGGGAGCACGATCGCCACCGAGCGCACCCGCTGGTCCTGCGGACGGTTGCCCACCGGCTCGACGCCGTCCCGGAGCGCCTCGACGGCCTTCCGCAGCTTCTGGCGGGCCTTGATGATGCCGGCGTCGGTGGCGACCAGGCGCTCCTTGGTGCGGTCCACGATCGGGCCCATCGACTCCTGGAGCGAGGCGTCCTGGAGGGCGATCCCGGCGATGCCCGAGTAGGTCTCGCCGCGCCGCTGGGCCTCGCGGTCCATCAGGTAGTCGTTGTCCTTGTTGGCGAGCGGGCGGTAGGACGCGTCGTTGGCGCTGTGCACGCCGAAGCCGGCCCGCATCGCCGCGACCTCGTCCGCGGTGAGCCTGCGGGTCGGGTGGTAGTCGAAGGTCCAGGCCCAGCAGTTCTCGTCGTCGACGGGGACCCAGAAGTGGCCGTGCACCGGGTGGTCGCCGCGCGGCGGGACCATGGTGAAGTTGGGCAGCACCCAGGGGGTGACGCGCCAGTAGTAGTGGCCCTCCTCCGCGTTGCGGCGGGCGCCGATCAGCAGACCGCCCTCGTAGTCGACGACCTCGAAGAAGGGCTTCAGGTCGCCCTTGTTGTAGGCGTTGCCCTTGGAGCCCTTGAACAGCGGGTCGGTGTCGATGTTGTCGCCGTGCAGGAAGGTGACGTGGCTGGAGTCGATGCCGCCCTCCAGCGCCTGGAGCCAGTTGCACTCCTGGAACCGCTTGGAGGTGAACACCTGCCCCTCGGGCACCGTGTACGCCTCCCACTCCGGCTCGGGCGGCTGCTTGGCCGGGTCGCCCAGGTAGGCGAAGAGCACGTCGCCCCGCTTGACCAGCGGATACGACTTCAGCTTGACGTTGGCGCAGAAGTTGCTGGTCGCGGGCTCGCTCGGGACCTCGACGGCCTGACCGGTGACGTCGTACTTCCAGCCGTGGTACGGGCACCGGAGGCCGCCCTCCTCGTTGCGGCCGAACCACATCGAGACGCCGCGGTGCGCGCAGAACTCGTCGATGAGGCCGTAGCGGCCCTCGGAGTCGCGGAAGGCGATGAGCCGTTCGGAGAGGACCTTCACCCGCACCGGCGGGCAGTCGTTCTCGGGAAGCTCCTCGGCCAGGAGGACCGGCTGCCAGTAGCGGCGGAAGAGGTCACCCATGGGGGTGCCGGGACCGGTCTGGCAGAGGAGGTCGTTGATCTCGGGGCGCAGCATGGTGTTCCTTCCGGGTCGGGCGCGGTGGACGTGCGGGATCAGGGCTGGGTGGGCGGCACGTCGACCACGAGGCCGTCGAGCTCGTCGCAGAGGGCGATCTGACAGGCGAGGCGTGAGCACTCGCGCGGCTCGGAGACCCCCATGTCGATGAGATCCGCCTCGAGGTCGCCCGGCCCGCCGACCGCGTCCCGGTATTCGTCGCGAACCCAGACATGGCAGGTGGCGCAGGAGTTGTTTCCACCGCACTCGCCGAGGATGCCGGGGACCCCGTTGTGGAGCGCGGCGCTCATGACGTTCTCCCCGACTCCGGCGTCGACGGCGCGCTCGACGCCGTCACTGCCTACGTACACGACCTTCGGCACGGAAACCTCCTGACAACAAATGGCCTAACCATTATGCCTACATGCCGTCCGTGGCAGTCAAGCGCCGGTGCCGAAGACGTTGCCGTGGGCAGGGTGTCGCCCCTGGTGGCGGGCGTCCTGGGAGGTCCGCGGGGGCGTCCGGGCGGCAGGGGGCGGCGTGCGGAGCCGGGGCCGGGGCGGGCGCGCGGTGGCCCGGAGGGCGCCGGTGCGCGCCGCCACCCGGACGGCGCGCGACCATCCACCGGCTCACCGGCTCACCGGCTCACCGGCTCACCGGTCCGTCAGGCCCGTTGTCCCGCCGGGCGGTCGGTCGGTCCGGACGGCCCGGTCGCGCCCTGCGGGTGTCCTCGGCCGGGCTCAGCCGGTCAGCGTCAGGGTCCCGGGGGCGAAGACGTCCTCGATCCGTTCGGTCCGGCGGAGGATGTGCTGCGCCCGCGCGTCGGCCAGCAGCCGTTCCAGTACGGCGCGGTTGGGTTCGATCCCGTAGGGCAGCGGGTCCCGGCCGGTGGCGTCGAGGAGGCTGCCGAGCGTCCTGTCCTGCGCGGTCTCCCGCAGCCCGGCGCGCAACTCCCCGACGTACCGGTCCTTCGCCTCGGTGAACGCCCCGAACAGGGCCTCCGCCAGGCCCGGTCGCCCGGCGAGGAGTTCGTCGCGGACGACGACGAGGTGGTTGACCGGGAAGATGCCGTCCTCCACGGCCGCCCGCAGGCCGGCCTCCTCGGGGTCGGCGACGAGCGGGACCACGGAGGGGTGCTCGATCGCGGCGCCCACCACCGCGTCGACGGCTCCCGTCAGCAGCAGTTCCTCCAGCGGGACGCCGTCGGGCGCGGCCGTCACGTTCGCCGGGCGGACGTAGTCGGCGACGTGCTCCTCGTCCGTGCAGACCCAGGTGACGTCGTCGGGGTCGAGCCCCGCCTCCTGGAGGAAGGAGCGGCCCCACACCCCGGTGGTGACGGTGTAGCCGCGGTTCACCCCGACCCGCTTCCCGGCGAGGTCGGCGGGCGTCCCGACCGGGGAGTCCACGAGGACCTGGGTCGCGCCGTGATGGAAGGCGCGCACGAGGAAGACGGGCAGCGCGGTGAAGGCGACGCCGTGCTCCCGCGCGGTCAGATAGGTGGTCAGCGCCATCTCCGCGACGTCGTACTCCAGGCCGCGCACCATCCTGCGGAACCCCTTGACGAGGACGGGCTCGTCGGCGAACCGGAGGGTGTGCCCGGCCGGCGTCACGGTGCCGTCGAGGAGCGCCCGGTTGGCGCCCTGGGGGCGGGTGAGGGTCAGCAGTTCGGACATGTGGTCTCCCTGTCGGTCGTGCGTCGGTCGTGCGTCGGTCGTGCGTCGGTCGTGCGTCGGTCGTGCGTCGGTTGTGTGTCGGTGGTGCGCGGGGTGGAGGTCCGTGCGCGCCGGTCCGGTGGGTCCGTCCGTGCCGGTCCCGCGCCGTGACCCGGTGCGGGACCGGCCCCCGCGGGCGGCCCCGTGGACCGGTTGACGGTAATGATATTCTTTGGTTAGACCATTGCGCCAATATTGCCATCGGGAGAGCCCATGACAGAGACCGTGCTGGCGGCCGTGCGGACGGCGCCGGCGACCACCGAGCTGCGCGAGTTCGCCAGGCCCCGGATCGACGCCGAGTCGGCGCTCCTCAGGATCGAGGTCGCGGGCATCTGCGGCACCGATGTGAAGCTCTACAAGAACCCGCCCACGACCAGGGCCACCCGGGGTCCGGTGATCATGGGGCACGAGAACGTCGGCGTGATCGCCGAGGCGGGGGGGAAGTTCAAGCAGCGCCACGGGCTGCGCGAGGGCGACCGGGTCTTCGTCGAGCACTACGTGGCGTGCTTCTCCTGCCCGTGGTGCCGCATCGGCGAGTACCGCCACTGCGAGGCCACCGACTGGCGCACCAACGACGACGCCCGCCGCTTCGGCTACACCTCGGCCGACAACCCCGGCACCCTCTGGGGCGGCTTCTCCGAGTACATGTTCCTGCCGTGGAACGCCGTGCTCCACAAGATCCCGGACAGCATCACCGCCGAGGAGGCGGGTCTCGTGATGCCGCTCTCCAACGGCATCGAGTGGGCGCTGCTCACCGCGGGCGTCGGCTACAACGACACCGTCCTCATCCAGGGGCCGGGCCAGCAGGGCCTGGCCCAGCTGGTCGCGGCCAAGCAGGCGGGCGCCGCGCAGATCATCGTCTCGGGCACCACCCGCGACCGGGCGCGCTTCGAGCTGGCGAAGGAACTCGGCGCCGACGAGGTCGTCGACGTGCTCACCGAGGACCCCCGCGAGAAGATCATGGACCTGACCGGCGGCCGGGGCGTCGACCACGTCCTCGACTGCACGTCACGCGCGGGAACCGCGCCGGTGCTGCTGGGCGTCGACGTCCTCAAGCGCCGTGAGGGCACCCTGCTCATCCAGGGCGAGCTGGCGGCGTTCCCCGATTTCCCGGTCAAGCTGATCACCGAGAAGGCGATCACCATCAAGTCGGCGCGCGGCCACTCGTTCAACGCCTGCGAACTGGCCGTCGCCCAGCTCGCCTCGCACCGCTACCCGCTGGAGAAGCTGGCCACCCACCGCTACGGCATCGACCAGGTCGACCACGCGATCCGGGTCCTGGCCGGCGAGACCGACGAGGACGCCATCCACGTCTCGATGATGCCGGAACTGGTCGGCCGGCCCGGCGGGAGGGTCCGCTGATGGCCGGGACCGTCGTCACCGGTGTGCCGCGCGCCGACCGGGCGGTGGTCGACGCGCTCGCCGCGCACGGGGTCGCCACCGTCCACGAGGCCCAGGGCCGCACCGGGCTCCTCGGCTCGCACCTCACCCCCGTCTGGCCCGGCGCCCGGATCAGCGGCAGCGCGGTCACCGTCACCGTCGCCCCCGGCGACAACACCACGATCGCCGTCGCGGTGGAGCAGTGCGGGCCGGGCGACATCCTCGTCGTCGCCCCCACCGCACCCTGCGACATGGGGTACTTCGGGGATCTGCTCGCCGCCTCCGTCATGGCGCGCGGTGTGCGCGGACTGGTCATCGAGGCGGGCGTACGGGACGTCGCCGACCTGCGGGAGATGGGCTTTCCCGTCTGGTCCAGGGCCGTCTCGGCGGAGGGCACCGTCAAGGGCACCCTCGGCGACGTCAACGTCCCGATCGCCATCGGGGGCCGGATCGTCGAGCCCGGCGACGTCGTCGTCGCCGACGACGACGGCGTGGTCCGGGTCCGGCGGCGGGAGGCGGCCGAGGTGCTCGCCGCGTCCAGGGCCCGGGAGGAGAAGGAGGCCGTCTCGCGCGCCCGCTACGAGGCCGGGGAGATCGCCCTCGACGTCAACGGCATGCGCCCCCTGCTGGAGCGGGCGGGCATCCGCTACGTCGACCACACGACGTATCTGAAGGAGCGGCAGCGGTGATCATCGACATCCACGGCCACTACACCACGGCGCCGAAGGCGCTCCAGGACTTCCGCGACGCCCAGTTGGCGGGGGAGTCCGCCCGGCTCGCCCCGGTCGGCGACGACGAGGTGCGCGAGTCCGTCGAGGGCAACCAGCTCCGCGTCCTGCGGGAGCGCGGCGGGGACCTGATGCTGTTCTCCCCGAAGGCGTCGGGCATGGAGCACCACGTCCCCGACCCCGCCGTGGCGGACGCGTGGGCGCGGGCCTCCAACGACATGGTGCACCGGGTGGCGACCCTCTTCCCCGCGCACTTCGCCCCGGTCGCGCAGCTCCCGCAGACCCCGGACGGCAATCTCGGCGGCGTCCTCGCCGAGGTGCGCCGCACGGTCGGCGAACTCGGGTTCGTCGGGGTGAACCTGAACCCCGACCCGTCGGGCACCTGGGCGGGCCGCCCGATGACCGACGCGTCGTGGTTCCCGGTGTACGAGCTGCTGGAGGAGCTCGACGTCCCCGCCATGATCCATGTCTCGACGGCCTGCAACCCGAACTTCCACACCCTCGGCGCCCACTACCTCAACGCCGACACCAGCGTCTTCGTGCAACTGCTCCAGGGCGACGTCTTCCAGCGGTTCCCCGGACTGCGGTTCGTCATCCCGCACGGCGGCGGCGCGGTGCCGTACCACTGGGGCCGCTACCGGGGGCTGGCGATGCGCAACGGCTGGCAGGACCCGTCGGCCCTGCTGGCCAACCTCCACGTCGACACCTGCGTCTACCACCAGCCCGGGATCGACCTGCTGCTGGACGTCCTGCCCACCGGGAACGTGCTCTTCGCCTCGGAGATGCTCGGCGCGGTCCGCGGCGCCGACCCCGACACCGGCGTGGAGTGGGACGACACCCTCGTCTACGTGCGCAACGCCGGCCTCTCCGACGGGGCGCTGGCCGACGTGCTCACCCGCAACGCCCTGCGGGTCTATCCCCGCCTGGCCTCCCGGCTCGCCGCCGTGTGACGGCCCGCGCGGAGCGTGAGGGGTGCCTCCCCGGCCCGGGGAGGCACCCCTCGGCGCGCGCCGGGGCGAACACGGCTCCGGGAGAGGGCGCGACGGCCGCCGGACAGGGGGAAGGGCCCTCCCCGGGATGCGGGGAGGGCCCTCGGCACGCGGCGCGGCCGTCGCACGGCCGACGGTCGCGGAGCAGTACGGGGGAGGTGGGGGAAGGGCAGAGGGGAGCGGGGCGGGTTCAGCCGTCGACGCGCGAGGCGGTGCGCTCCAGGTGGTCCTTCATGATGCGCTCGGCCCCGGCCAGGTCCCGGCGCTGGATGGCGAGGACCAGTTCGCGGTGCTCGTCGCCGCCCTTCTTGCCCATCAGCGGCGCGCTCACCTTCGCCTCGCGCAGCGACATCAGCATCGGTCCGTGGAAGCTGTGGATCAGCATCGTCAGGGCCGGGTTGTGGGCGCACTCCGCGAGCCGGACGTGGAAGGCCGCCGACATCTGCATGTCGTAGGTGCCCGCGGCGAGGGCAGCCCGGCCCTCGTCGGTGAGGCGCATCAGCTCCGCGATGTCCTCCTCCGTCGCGCGCTCGATGATCAGCGGCAGGGCGCCGGTCTCCACGATCATCCGCGCCTCGGTGACGTCGGAGGCCGTGAGGGGGGACAGGCTCAGCAGATCGGCGAGCCCCTCGCCGAGGCGCTCCGTGGAGGGCGAGGTGACGAAGGCGCCACCGCGCGCGCCGACGCGGACGGCGACCAGCCCGCTCGCCTCCAGGACACGCAGGGCCTCGCGGATGGTCACCCGGCTCACCCCGAACTGCTCGCAGAGGTCGCGCTCGCTGGGCAGCCGGTCGCCCGGGCTCAGTTCGCCGTCCCGGATCAGCGCCTTGACCTGGTCGACGATCACCTGCGAAACGCGCGACATGCTGACGGGGCTGAAGAGATCAGCCTTGGGGCCGCGGTTCCCGTTGTTGGCAGTCGTCATATGGAGTCCCTTTACCGAAGTCATGAGCGGAGGCGCTTCCGAGCGTCCTGTAAAAGCTACCACCGTAATGGTCTGACCCGCAGGCCGCTGACCTGGGTGAGTGCGGCCGTCCGCGGCATGTGTACGGGCATACCGGCACCCAAGGGTCGGAAGTCCGCGGCGGCCTCCGGGGCCTCCGCCGGCCGGGGGTGTCGCGCCGGGCGGCGCGGGCCCGCGGGCCCTTCGGGGTGGGGATGAGGGGATGAACCCGGGCTCCCCGTCGTCCGGCCCTCGGGGCTCCCCGTCGTCTGGCCCTCCGGGGACCTCCGTCCGGCCCCTTCTCGGACTCGGTCCGGCCCTGCCGGGACCTCCGAACGGGGTGCGGCGCTCCCCGCACGGGGCCGCACGGGGCGGCCGGGCGGCCATGCCGGGCCGGCGTGCCGGTCCCGTACCGGGCTCTGCGGGCCGCCGGACCGGGCCGACGGCGGCTGGCCGGAATTCGCCGGGCGCCGCGGTGACCGGCCGACGGTACCCCACTGCAGCGGGGGCCGGTACGGGCCGGCCGCCACCGCTCCCGGACGGATGGAGGCGGGCGGGGGCGGGTCTCCGCCCGGGGGTGGCGGGGGAGCGGCGGGGCGCCGGAGTCCGGCGCGGGTCCGGTGTGCGGAAGATCGATGCCCGACCGCGTCCTGAGCCTCTTGCACGGCCGTGCGGCCTGGCGGATGCTGAGCCGGACATGATCTGTCATACCCCTACGACCTGCTGTTTCTCCGGTGATCAGGGCGTACCGGCCCTGTGTCCGGAAAGGTCGGCCGGCCGGTGGATCCGCCGGTGCGCGCCGCCCGCCCGGGGTGGTCGCGAGGGCCGGCGGCCGTCGTCCGGGCGGGGTGGGAAAGGAGGGCGGCGCGCGGCTCCCCGGGCCGTCCGCGCGCGGTGCCGCCGCGGTGCCGCACGGCGGCCCTTCCGGTGCCGGCGGGGTCGTACGGCCCGCCGTCGGAGCGTCGGTGGCCGGTTCCCGCCGGTGGGCCGGGACCGGCCCCACCTATTGCCAATGGTCTAACAGATATGCCATCGTGCGGAACATCGCACAGCGGGCCCCGTGTCGGCTCCGTAGATGAACATCCGGGAGTTCCCTTGCCCCACACCAACACCACTGAGCCGGTCGCTGTCACCACGCCGGCGGCATCCGAGAGCGTCCTCGAATTCGACCGTGTCACCGTCGAGTACAAGACCCCGATGGGTGGGGTCAACCGCGTCCTCGACGGCATCTCGCTCGATGTCAGGCGTGGTGAGTTCTGCGTCCTCGTCGGGACCAGCGGCTGTGGCAAGAGCACGATGCTCAACCTCGCGGCCGGCCTCATCGAGCCGACCGACGGCGAGGTCCGCCAGGACGGCCGCCCGGTCTCCGGGGTCAACACGCGCATCGGGTACGTCACGCAGGACGCCAACCTCATGCCGTGGAAGACCGTCCGCGAGAACCTGATGCTGCCGCTCGCGATCCGCAACTGGCCCGCCGACGAGCGGCCGGCCCGCGTGGAGCGCTGGATCGAGACGGTCGGCCTCGCCGGGTACGCCGACCACTATCCGCACGAGCTGTCGGGCGGCATGCAGAAGCGGGCGTCCATCGCCCGCACCCTCGTCTACGACCCCGAGATCATCCTCATGGACGAGCCGTTCGGTGCGCTCGACGCCATGACCAAGGTCGTGATGCAGGACGAACTCCTCCGGATCTGGCAGGAGGCGCGCAAGACCATCGTCTTCATCACCCACGACCTCACCGAGGCCATCGCCCTCGCCGACCGGGTCGTGGCCATGGGCAAGCACCCCGGGCGCGTCAAGGAGGTCCTCGACGTCCGCCTTCCCCGGCCCCGCGACGTCTTCCACCTCATGGACAACCGCGAGGCCACCGAGATGCACGACCGCCTCTGGGAGCTCATGCGCGACCAGATCACCGACGGGAGCAACCGATGAGCACGCTGACCCCCACGCAGGAGGCCACAGCGTCCGACGGCGCGCCCGCCGCCCGTTCACCCAAGCCGCCGCGCGGCGTCCGGCTCCGCCGCGCGCTGTTCGGGGTCAACACCGGCCGGATCGGCGTCGTGCTCGTGTTCCTCGCGCTCTGGCAGCTCGCCAGCGGCCGGTGGATCGAGGACTACCTGATCAGCAGCCCCGTCAAGGTGGCGGAGCGGTGCATCGACCTGATCCGCACCGGGCAGATCAACGAGCACTTCCAGGCGACCGCGATCGAGTTCGTCCTCGGCTACGTCTGCGGTGTCCTGCTCGGCCTGCTGCTCGGCCTCGCGCTCGGCGCCTGGCCCACCGTCGGCCGCGTGCTCGAACCGCTGATCTCGGCCCTGAACGGCATCCCCAAGATCGCGCTGGCACCGCTCCTGATCCTCTGGCTCGGCATCGGCATCGAGTCGAAGGTCGGCATCGCCGCCATGACGGTCTTCTTCGTCATGTTCTACAACGTCTACATCGGCATGCGCAGCGTCCCGACCCAGCTCGTCAACGCGATGCGCATCTTCGGCGCCGGGAAGATCGCCATCATCCGGACCGTCGTCCTGCCGTGCCTCACCTCCGCGATCCTCGCCGGCCTGCGCTCCGGCGTCCCGTTCGCCATCATCGGCGTCATCGTGGGCGAGTTCGTCGCCTCGACGCACGGCCTCGGCTACTACATCCGCCGGGCCAGCGACGCGTACGACGCGGCCGGCATCTTCGCCGGCATCGCCTTCCTCATGGTGCTCGTGTTCGCCATGAACCTCGTCGTCACCGTCTGGGAACGCCGGGTCACCCGCTGGCAGCGCTGACCCGTCCGCGTCCCTCGGACGGCACACCGCCCGGCGGGGGAGCCGGGCCCGTGACACACCACCCTCATCAGTCCGCCACGGCGGACAACAACGCATAAGGACATGGACATGCGCGCTTTCTCCGGGCGTCACAGAGTCGTGGGGGCCACGCTCGCCCTTCTCCTGGCGGGTTCCCTCGCCGCCTGCGGCAAGGACGACACCGCCTCGGACGGTGACACCAAGAAGGTGACCATCGGCAAGGCCGTCGACACCCTCGGCTACTCGATCGTCGACATCGCGATCGAGCAGGGATTCTTCAAGGAGCGGGGCCTGGACGTCGAGGTCGTGACGCTGGGCGGCAGTGCGGCCGCCAACTCGGCCCTCGCCGCGGGCGACCTCCAGTTCGCCGGCCTGGCCTCGCTCCCGTTCCTCCAGGCCCGCCAGAGCGGCATCGACGTCAAGTCGGTCGCCTCCCTGGACTACGGCGTGCCGCTGCAGCTCGTGGCCGGCGGCAAGCGCAAGGACAAGCTGAAGGCCGACGCCGGCCTCAAGGAGCGCCTCGAGGTGCTCAAGGGCGGCACGGTCGGCTTCGTGTCGTCGACCGACGGCGGGTTCATCGACCTGATGCTGGAGCAGGCCGGCCTCCCCAAGGACACCGTCCGCAAGGTCGCCTTCGAATCGGCCCAGGCCGCCGTCGCCGCCGTGGAGTTCGGGCGGCTCGACGCCGCGATCGGCTCGCCCCCCACCACCACCGCAGCCGTCGAGCGCGACGTCGTCGCCACGGTGGCCAGCGCCCGGGAGGTCCCCGAGTACGCCGAGATGACCTACGACCTCCTCGTCACGACCGGCAAGTACGCCAAGTCCAACCCCGAGACCGTGAAGGCCGTCGCGACGGCCGTGGCCAAGGCCAACAACTACGTCCGCGACAAGGCCAACCGCGCGGCCGTCGTCAAGTTCGAGACCGGGCACTTCAAGGGATTCAGCGCCTCCACGATCGAGACCAGCCTCGACATCGTCACCTTCGCCGAGGGCGGCAGGCAGAGCCAGGAGCAGTGGGACAACGCCCTGGCCACGTTCGAGTCCGGCGGTCTGCTGAAGGGCGGCAAGGCGGTCGAGGGCGAGGCGTGGACCAACGAGTACATCGACAGCGCGAAGCTCGGCTGACTCGCGACCCGGATCACGAGCAGACGCGACAGATAGAGGACACATGCAGCAGGACACAACTCCGACGCGCACCTGGATGATCGGTGTCGACGTCGGTGGCACCTTCACCGACGGAGTGCTGATCCGGCCGGGCGCGGAGACCCTCGCGGTGAAGACCCCGACCATGAGCCACGACCCCGTCAAGGGGCTGCTCACCTCGCTGGACGCCATCGCGGCGGCGGCCGGTACCAGCCGCTCCGAACTCCTCGGCCAGGCGGGCAAGTTCGCCTACGGCACCACCCAGGCCGCGAACATGGTCGTCGAGGGCGTCGGCGCCGAGACCGCCTTCCTGACCACGGCCGGCTTCCGGGACACCCTGGTCATCGCGGGCATCGGCCGGGACCGCATCGGCCAGGACCTGACCAGCTCGCGCGCCCCGAGCCTCGTCGCCCGCGGCGACATCCACGAGGTCGCCGAGCGCGTCGACGCCAAGGGCCGGGTCCTGGCACCGCTCGACGAGGACGCCGTACGGGCCCTCGCCGCCGAACTCCGGGCGAAGGGCACCGAGTCGGTCGGCGTCTGCTTCCTCTGGTCGTTCGTCAACGACGAGCACGAGGCACGGGTCGCGGAGATCTTCCGCGAGGAGGGCGACTGGTTCGTCACCGCCTCCTCCGAGTGCGCGCCCGTGCTCGGCGAGTACGAGCGCAGCGCGACCACCGCGCTCAACGCCCTGCTCGGCCCCCCGGTCCGCCGGCACCTCATGTCGGTGAACGACCAGCTCGTCGCCGAGGGACTGCCGGTGCGGCCGCTGGTGATGACCTCGGCGGGCGGACTGCTCTCCCTCTCCGACGCCTCCGAGACCCCGGTCTCCCTGCTCTCCTCCGGCCCCGCCGGCGGCGTCCTCGCCTGTCGCGACCTGGCCGAGCGCATGGGCCTGAAGAACGTCATCACCGGTGACATGGGCGGCACGACCTTCGACGTCAGCCTGATCACGGACGGCGAGGTGAACCGGTCCGACCGCACCATCCTGGTCGGCCAGGAGATCGCCACCGCCGCCGTGGACATCGTCTCCGTCGGCGCGGGCGGCGGCAGCATCGCCTGGGTCGAGCGCGGCCAGCGCCTCAAGATCGGCCCGCGCAGCGCGGGCGCCTTCCCCGGCCCCGCCTGCTACGGCCGGGGCGGCGAGGAACCGACGACCACCGACGCCAACCTCGTCCTCGGCCGGCTCAACTCCGACGGCCTCGCCAAGGGCAGCCTGAGCCTGGACCGCGAGGCGTCCCTCAAGGCCCTCCAGCCGCTCGGCGAGGAACTCGGGGTCTCCGCCGAGGAGGCCGCCGCCGGAATGCTGGCGATCGTCGACGCCGCCATGGCCGACGCCATCCGCGCGCAGACCGTCTCCCGGGGCCTCGACCCGCGCGAGTACACCTACTTCGCCTTCGGCGGCGGCGGCGCCCTGCACGCGGCCTCCATCGCGCAGGAACTCGGCATCCGCCACGTGGTCATCCCGCAGCTCGGCCCCGTCTTCTCCGCGTACGGCATCGTCTCCAGCGACATCCAGCACGTGCTGACCCGCAGCGTCCCTGTCGCCGTCCAGGACGTCGGCACGCTCGGCTCGGTCATCTCCGAACTGGAGCACCGCGGCGACGGCAACCTGGAACTCGACGGAGTCCCGCGCGAGAACCGGCGGTTCGTCCGCATGGCCAAGATGCGCTTCCGCGGCCAGATGCACTCGGTCGACGTCCAGTTCGGCGACGGACCCGTCGACACCGCGCTCGCCGAGGCGGCCTCGCGGGACTTCGTCGCCAAGTACGAGTCCCTGTTCGGCGCGGGCACCGCCTCCCCGGACGCGGGCATCGAGGTCGTCACCATCAGCGTGCACGCCGTCGGCCGCATCCAGCGGCCCGAGCAGGCGGCCGGCGAGGCCGTCGAACGGACGGCGGAGCCCGTCGGCACCCGCCGCACCTGGACCGGCACCGGCTTCGAGGAGGTGCCGCGCTACGTCGGCCCCCTGGAGCCCGGCGTGCGCGTCCCCGGCCCGGCCCTCATCGACCTGCCCGGCACCAGCGTCTGGCTGCCGGCCGAGGCCACCGCGCACATCGACACCATCGGGTCGGTCAACCTGATGTTCGGAGACGAGACGGAGGACGGTGTCGCATGAACGCGATGACCGACGCGGTCAAGGGTGAGATCATCCAGAACCGCCTCATGCAGATCGCCCAGGAGGCGGGCCTGGTCCTCCAGCGCTGCGCCGTGAGCCCGGGCGTGGTCGAGGCGAAGGACCTCGGCTTCAACATCGCCGACGCGGACGGCCGCACCATCGTCTACTCGACCTGGATGCCCCGCCACGGCACCACGCTCAACTACATGCTGAAGGCCTGCATGGAGCGGTTCGCCGACGACATCCGCCCCGGCGACATGTACCTGGTGAACGACCCGCACGCCGGCGCGCTCCACTCGCTCGACCTGGCCCTGATGGCCCCGGTCTTCGTCGACGGACAGCTCGTCGCCTGGGTGGGCAACGCCACCCACCACATCGACGTCGGCGCCATGAGTCCCGGACGGGCGCCGCTGGCGACCGACTGGTTCCAGGAAGGCATCATCTTCAAGCCGATCCGGCTCGTCGAGGACAGCAGGATCCGCGAGGACATCTTCGGCCTCTTCGTCGACAACGTCCGCATGCCGCGCTACCAGTCGCTGGACCTGAAGGCCCAGATCTCCGCCAACTTCGCCGCCCTCTCCAAGATCGAGGACCTGGTCGGCAAGTTCGGCCTCGACGCCTTCCGGCGCAGTTGCGAGACCACCATCGCCATCTCGGAGGAGGCCGCCCGCGAACGCATCGGAGCCCTCGCCGACGGCGTCTACACCTCGATCGAACACCTCGACTACGACCGGCACTACACGCTGAAGGCCGTGCTCACCGTCAAGGACGGGTCGATGCACTTCGACCTCACCGGGACCGACCCCGAGTCCTCGACCTTCATCAACTGCGCGGTCCCCTGCACCATCGCCAACTTCCACAACATCCTGGCCTGCCAGCTCTTCCCGGACCAGACCGTCAACGACGGCACGTTCGCCCCGATCACCTTCGAGATCCCCTCCGGCACCCTGCTGAGCTGCAACGCCCCCGCACCGTGCTCGGGCGCCTCGACGATCACCGGCTGGAAGGCCCAGCAGCTCGCCCTGGACTGCATCAGCCAGGCGCTGGCCGGCACCGACTTCGAGTTCCGCGCCCAGGCGCAGTGGGGCTGGGGCTTCACCGACGTGCAGTGGACCGGCGTCGACCCCGACGGCCGCAACTTCATCATGCGCGGCGACCAGACGCTGCACGGCGGCGGCGCCCGCGCCGGGGCCGACGGCATCGACGTCGCCAACATCGCCGGCTCGACCAACACCTCGATCACCAGCATCGAGTCCTACGAGCAGCGCTACCCGGTCCTCTACCTGTCCCGGAAGGTCGTCCCCGACTCCGCGGGCGACGGCAGGTTCCGCGGCGGACTCGCCGGCGAGTGGACCCGCGTCCTCTACGGCATCGACGAGGCCGACGACATGACCTTCTACATCGGCCGCGACTACGGGGCCCGCGGCACGGCGGGCGGCGAGGACGGGACGCCCTCGCGCATCACCATGAAGCGCGGCACCAACGTGTTCGACCTGTTCGGCAAGGGCAGGGTCCCGGACTTCGACGACCTGGCCGGCGCCGAGGAACTGCTCCCGCAGATGCCCGTGTCCCTCGACCGCAAGGTGCGCGCCGGCGATGTCGTCCACGTCCGCGGCATGGGCGGCGGCGGATACGGACCGCCCGCGGAACGCGCCCGGGAAGCGGCCGACGCCGACGTCCGCGAGGGCTTCGTCACCCCCGCCACGCACTGAGAGGACAGAAGTGTCTGACATCAAGAAGGTGGGCGTCATCGGCTGGGGCCGGATGGGCGCCGAAATGGGCAGGTGGCTCATCGGGGCCGACTGGTCCGTCACGGCCCTCGACCCCAGCGAGACGGCCCGCGCCGCCGCGCGCGAGGCCGGCGCCGACATCGCGGACTCCGTCACGGAGATCGGCGCGAGCAGCGACCTGATCCTGGTCATCGTCGTCGACGACGACCAGGTGAACACGATCGTCGCCGGTCCGGAGGGCCTCCTCGCGTCGGCCCGGCCCGGCACCGTGATCGCCGTCTGCTCCTCGGTCCGCCCCGACACCTGCGCGAAGCTGGCGGAGACCGCCGCCGAGCAGGGCGTGTCGGTCATCGACGTGGCCCTCGTCGGCGGCGAGCGCGCGGCCGAGCAGGCCGGTCTCACCCTGATGTGCGGCGGCGACGCCGACGCCATCGACCGGGCCGGAGCGCCGTTCTCGTCGTTCGCGATCAACGTCATCCACGTGGGCGGGCCCGGCGCGGGCCAGGTCGCCAAGAGCGCCAACAACGTGCTCATGTGGAGCGCGATCCGCATCGACGTCGAGGTCCTGCGCCTGTCCAAGACCCTGGGCGTCGAGCCGTCCAAGATGCGCAGCATCCTCAACGCCGGCACCGGCGGCAACCGCGTGCTGACCGACTGGGGCCTGCACCGGCTGCGCTGGCCCGCGAAGGACCTGGAGGTCGCCCTCGCGCTCGCCGAGGAGGCCGGGGTCGACGTGCCCTACGTACGGGCCCTGCAACCCCTGATGGCCGAACTGTCGGTGGCGGACCTGGAGGCACTGCGATGAGCGCTTCGATGGAAGGGCGCCGGATCATCGTCACCGGCGCCGGACGCAACGTCGGCGAGGCCGTCGCGGCCGAACTGGTCGCCCGGGGCGCCCGGGTCGCCGTCGTCGACCTGGACCCCGCGACCGCCGCCCGCACGGCCGACGCCCTCAACGACCGCTCACCCGGCAGCGCCTGCGCCGTGGCCTGCGACGTCTCCGACTCCGCGGACGTCGCGCGCATGGTGAAGGAGGTCCGGGCCGCCCTCGGCGGCGTCGACGGCCTGGTCAACTCGGTCGCGATCACGGACCGCGGCAGGACCGTCCTCACCATCGGAGACGACGAGTGGGACCGGGTGCTCCGGATCTCCCTCACCAGCGTGCTCTACACGGTGCGCGAGGTCGCCAGGACCATGGTCGAGGACGGTGCGAAGGGATCGATCGTCAACATCGGCAGCACCTCGGGGTACCAGCCGCGCGCCAACGCCATCGCCTATCCGACGGCCAAGGCCGCTCTGCTGGCGCTGAACAAGTCCCTGGCCCTGCAACTGGGCCACCAGGGCATCCGGGTCAACAGCGTCACCCCGAACAAGGTCGGCTCCCCGGTCGGTGAGGCCGAGGAGCGCGACCGCCCCCGCAACAACCTCGTCGGCCGCGGCTGCGAGCCGGTCGACATCGCGAAGGCCGTCGCGTTCGTGATGTCGGAGGACGCCGGGTTCGTCACCGGTGTCGACCTCGTCGTAGACGGCGGCGCCCTGGTCTCCATGAGCATGGACTGACCCGGGCACCCGCCCGTCCCACCACCCGAGGGCTGTCCCGTACTCCGCACCGGTTCGCCGGCGGGGTACGGGGCAGCCCGTTTTCACGGGCCGGGGGACCGTTCCGAGTAACGCTAAACCTGAGGGTGAGAGTTGTGAGGGACGGCGTTCCTGCCGAGAGCGGACGACAGGGGAGCGGGCGGACCGGTGGCACCGCGCCGTGCGACATCGGCCGGGGCACCGGAGGGTGCCGCGCGGCCGGGTGGGAAGCGGCGGTGCGCCCGGGCGGACGGCGTGGTGCACCGGGACGACGCGGCCCCGGGGGCGGTCGGACGGGGTCCGTCGCGGACGGACCGGGCCGGCTCCCGACGGGCCGCGCCGCATCCGGGCGGCTCACGAGGGGGCCACGGCCGCCGACCTGGCGGGACCGTCTTCTCCCGGGGCTCCGGGGCGGTCTTCTCCCCGGCCCCGGAACGCGGTCGGCTCCTTCGCGCACGGCGCGTGGGAGCCGGGATTCTCATGAGAGGGTCCGGGGCCGGGACATGGGGCCGGCCGGGGGCCGGTGGCGATGGGTGCCGGGGAGGCCGGCGGCCGGCGGTACGACCACCGCGGGGCGCGCGCGGCCGGACGGCGACGAGGCGGGTCGAGCGGTGCGCCCGGCCGCCGGTGCCACCACCATGGACGGTGACGGTCGTGCCCCCTGCGGGGTCTCAGTCCGCCCGGCCGGTGGACGTGGCGGCCCGTCCGGCACCGTCCCGGGCCGCAGCCTCACCCCCGATGCCCCGGATCAGCGGGAGCAGCAGCAGGATGACCACCGCCAGCGCCAGGAACAGGGAGGCGAAGGCGGTGGCCGAGTTCCCGGTCCGGGCCAGCACCGAGGTGACCACGGCGATCGACACGATGGCCCCGGCCTGCCGGAACATCCCGCGCAGCCCGGAAACCGCGGCTATCTGCCCCTGGGCGTGCTCCAGGGTGGCGTTGTTCGCGGCCGGCGCCGCCATGCCGATACCGAGGCCCGCGACACAGGTGGACAGCGCCAGCCACCAGTAGCCCGACATCCCGGGCGGCGGCAGCGCCATGGCGCCGAAGCCGGACGCCATGACGGTGAAGCCGATGAGCATCGGCACCCGGTTCCCGGTACGGCTCAGGGCGAACGCCGTCAGGGTCGACACCAGGGTCATGCCGATCGCCCGCGCGATCAGCAGCGAGCCGGCCTGGAGCGGCTCGATCCCGTACCGGAGGGCGGCGTAGAAGGGGAGCATGGCGGTGAAGCCGATGGCGGCACAGCCGAAGACCAGGTTCACCACGTTGACGGTCCTGAAGTGGCGGCCCGTGATCAGGTCGAGCGGGACCAGGGGCTCCGGTGTCCGCCGCGCCCTCCTGGTGAAGAGCACCAGGCCGACCAGCCCGGCCGCCCCCGGGCCGACGACCTGCCAGCTGTGCGCCGGCGCGCCCTCGCCGAACGTCGTGATCGCGGTCATGACGCCCAGCAGCGCGGCGGCCAGGGTGACGGCGCCCCATCCGTCCATCCGCACACCGGTGCGGCGGCGCCCGGCCGGGAAGACCAGTGCCCCGAGGACGATCAGGAGCAGGCAGAAGGGCACGTTCGCGAGGAAGATGACGCGCCACGAGGCGTACTCGACGATGTAGCCGCCCGCGACCGGGCCGAGCACGCCACCGATCGGATAGACGCTGGTGAAGAGGCCGATCGCCTTGCCGCGGTCGCGTCCGAACTGCTCCGACATGATGCCGCTGGCCGCGGGCATGAAGCAGCCGCCCCCGATGGACTGAAGCGCCCGGAAGACGATCAGCGCGTACACGGAGGGGGCCATGGCGCACAGCAGGGACGCCACGCCGAACACGGCGGCGGCGGCGAGGAAGACCCGCCGGGGACCGTACAGATCGCTCAGCTTGCCCGCGATGGGCATGGTCACCATCTGCCCGAGCGCGTACACCGTGATCGTCCAGCCCACGAGCGGAACGGATGTGTCCAAATCGTGCTGGAGGGTGGAGAGCGCGGTGGCGAGGATCGTCTGATCGACGCCCACCAGCAGCAGGCCGATCGAGGCCACGCCGAAGACGGTCCAACGGCCCGGCAGAGGGGCGTCGTGGTGCATGACGGGACACCCTTCGAAGGCGGCCTGAAGACCGGTGGGTAACTATCCTAAAGTAAAAATGGTTATACCACATGAAGATAAAGCCGATTGGGTCACCGGGGGGATCGGCATCCCGGCGCGCTTCGGCACGCCACGGCGCCCCTGGCATGCGTTGCGGGCGGCGGGCGGCGGGCGGCGGGCGGCGGGGTCGGGGGTGGGGGCGGGAGGGTGAGTGAAGGTGCGACCCACCTCGCCCGCCCGGGGGTGAAAGCGGAAGGGGTGGGTTGACCGGCCGACGCATCGTGACTAACCTCGCGCTGGTAAGACCATTAAGCCAAGGAGCAACGAGTGACTGACGACGCGTTTGCTGCCCATGGGCACGAGCACGAGCATGAACACGGGCATGAGCACGAGGACGGGAGCGCGGAGGACGCGCGTCTCGCCGGGCTCTACCACAGCAAGAAGGACCGCGTCTTCGTGCGCGGCATCCAGGGCGAGTACAACCTTGACGCGGAGCTGGCCCGGCTCCGGTCGATGCCCCGCGTCCGCAAGGCCTCCGAGATCAAGTTCGTGGACGGCCCGCAGGCGTACAGCCGCCACTACGTCGAGCCGAAGGACGGCATCAGCCAGCTCTTCCACCTGCACCTGGAGGAGTACGGGCCGGGCGGCAAGTCCCAGAAGCACGGCCATGTGAACGAGGCCGCGTTCTACATCCTCGACGGTGTCGGCTACGAGATCCACGACGAGATCCGGTACGACTGGAAGGCCGGCGACGTCGCGATCGTGCACAACAACTGTGTGCACCAGCACTTCAACGCCTCGGCCGACAAGCCCGCGCGGGCGCTCGTCCTCAAGACCAAGCCGATGTACCTCTTCATGAACATGCTCTTCCAGAAGCAGGTGGAGCCGAGGCAGCTCGAGCCCACCCCCGAGGGCGTCGGCTACGAGGTCCGCGAGGAAGAGGACGACTTCAACCACCCGGAAGGGGGCTACTGAGATGGCATGGGACGAGGCCGGAGTCTGGATCGCGGGCGACGAGGAGGCACCGCTCTACCGGAAGCTGCTCGAGGACGCCGAGGCGGCGCCCGAGCGCAACGCCGGGCGGCGCAAGGTGCTGCACCCGGAGGACATGCCGTGGGAGATGTCCCGCCAGGGGCTGCTGAAGCACCTGCTGAACGACGACATGAACACCCGCATGGAGACGGTCGACGCCTACATGCAGATCATCCCGCCGGGGAGCAGGTCGGGTAAGCACCGCCACCTCGCCGAGGAGTGCCTGTACGTCGTGGAGGGGCGCGGGTACGACCTGCACCAGGACTGCGACGTCGAGATCACCGACACGTACCACTGGAAGCCGCAGGAGAAGGTGCAGCGCTTCGAGTGGGAGGCGGGCGACGTGATCTACGTGCCGCCGAACACGATCCACCAGCACTTCAACGCCGACCCGGAGCGCCCCGCGCGCCTGATCTCGGCGATCAACCGGATCTTCAAGCACTCGGGCCTGAACGATCTGGAGCAGCTCGAGGACGCCCCGGAGTACGACCCGGAGGTCGTGCTCAACGCCGAGAGCATCCGCGACTACCTCCGCCCGCGGGCGCGGTCCTGAGCCGTGTCCCGGAGGCCGGCCGCGGCGGCGCCGACGTGCCGCCCGTACGGCGGACCCGACGGGCCCTCGCGGCGTGCGGAGCACCGGGGCCCGCCCCGGAGACCTGGAGAGGCGCCCGGCCGGAACGATCCGGCCGGGCGCCTCTCGGGGCTGTGGGGCGACGGATCCGGGCGGGGCGCCGGGGGTTCGGTACGGGGCGGAGCCCGGACGGGGCGGGCCCGGACCCGTGTGACCGGGCCGGCCCGCCCCGTCGGCGTCAGGCGCCCCGGACCATCAGGTCCCTGAGCGCGGTGCCGGTGTCGCCGACCCGGTCCAGCGGCAGTGAGCCGCCGGTTTCCAGGACCTTCTTGACGACCATGTAGTCGCGGGGCGCGTTGACGGCGTCCACCGCGATGATCCCGCCCTCGCGGAAGTAGAGGACGGAGAAGCTCTCCGAGGCCGCGTCGCCGCGCACCACGACCGTGTCGTGACCGGTGCCCAGTCCCGCTATCTGGAGCTTGAGGTCGGCCTGGTCGGACCAGAACCACGGCACCGCGGCCAGCGGCGCGGGCGATCCGGCGAGGGTGCCCGCCGCGACGCGGGCCTGGGCGATGGCGTTGCCCACCGACTCGATCCGGACCACCCGGCCGTCCCCGGTGTCCAGACTGGTGCAGTCGCCCGCGGCCACGACCCGCGGATCGCTGGTGCGCCCGCAGGCGTCGACCACGATGCCCGCCTCGACGCGGAGGCCGAGCCGCTCGGCCAGTTCGGTGTGGGGGACCAGGCCGATGCCGACCAGGACGAGGTCGGCGGGGACGCTGCTGCCGTCGGACAGGGCCACGGAGGTGACCCGTCTCCCGTCGCCCTCGAAGCCGACGACGCCGCGGTCGAGGAGCACCCTGGCACCCCGGCGCTCGTGCGCGGCGCGGTAGAAGTCCGAGGTCACGGGGGCGACGGCGCGGGCGAGCAGCCGGTCGAGCGCCTCGACGACGACGACCTCCTTGCCCAGGGCGCGCGCGACGGCCGCGGCCTCCAGCCCGATGAAGCCGCCGCCGACCACGACGACGTCGCGCGCGGAGTCGAGCGCGCCCCGCAGGCGCAGCGCGTCGTCGATGTCCCGGAGGTGGAGCACGCCGTCCAGGCCGGCGCCCGGGACCGTGAGCCGTCGTGGTGTGCCGCCCGTGGTGAGCGCGAGCCGCCCGAAGCCGAAGGACCGGCCGGAGCGGGTGGTCGCGGTGCCCGCGCCGTCGGCGTCGAGCGCGATGTCGGTGACCCACTCGCCGGTCACCACGTCGATGGCGTGGTCGCGGTAGTAGTCGGGGGAGCGGAGCAGCAGGCTCTCCTCGGTGGCCCCGCCCGCGAGGAACGCCTTCGACAGGGGCGGCCGCTGGTAGGGGAGGCGCGGCTCCGCTCCGACGAGGGTCACGGGGGCGGTGCTCCCGCCCTCGCGCAACGAGGCGGCGACTTGGGCGCCCGCCTGGCTGGCTCCGATGATGAGGATCCCGGGGTGCGGCATGACTGAACTCCTCCGTATGGTAATACCATTTAACCACGTGGGGGGAGTGGGGGTGAAGTGCCCCCGTCCGGGAGTCCCGCGGTGGAGTTCCGTCGCGGAGTCTCCCGCGCCCGAGGCGCCCTCCCGGGCCCTTCGTCGCGACGGCCCCGGCGGAACCCGCGTCCGGGACCGCCGGGCCGGTGCGGACCCCGCCCCCGCCCGAGCGAAGAGCCGTCGAACGGCCGTCCTGGTGAAGGAAGTTGGGGGCTCCGCGTGGCCGAAAGCCTCGCGTTCTACGCGTGCATTCAGGTCACATATTCTCCACGATGTGAAGATCTTGACGTGCTGTTCACGGCTGTGCGAAGGTCTCACCGCTCTGAGGAATTCCGACGCTCCGCCTCGGGCCGCGCAACAGAAATCCACGGCACGTGCCGCGGAGGCTGTCCTTCTCCAGCAGAGTCCGTGGTGCCCGGACCCGGTCCGAAACCGTCGGCGTGAACACACCCGTCCCACCGCAACACTCCACGCATTCAGGCACCTTCGATCCGGCTGCCCGTGTGCCGCCACGCACCGCTGACCCCACTGGGCTTCGAAGACCTCGAGGATGAATCACCATGGGCAAGATCGCCGTACTCACGAACGACCTGCAGGCCGATGTCGTCCACAAGACCCCCGAGCGCACCGCCGCCATGGCCGAGGCGCAGCCGCGCTTCGTGAAGTTCCTCGGCGAGATGCGCCAGCGCGGGCACGGCGTCTACCACCTGCAACTGGTGAACCTGCCGGACGACCCCAACGTGGAGCGCGCCCCCGACGGCACCCTTCCCCTCCAGCGCGGCAGCGCCGGCGGGGCCATCCTGCACGACTTCACCGCCCCGTCCGACGTCGTCGTGGAGAAGACCAAGGACAGCGGCTTCTACGAGACCGAACTGCACGGGCTGCTCCAGGCGGCGGGCGTCGACACCGTGCTGGTCACCGGACTGCAGACGCAGATCTGCGTCCAGACCACCGCCGCCGACGCCTTCTTCCGCGGCTACAACATCTGGGTCCCCTCCGACTGCGTGGTCTCCGGTGACCCCGAGGCCCGCGACCGCTCCCTCGAATGGCTGCGCGGGTACTGCGCGACCGTCGCCGACTCCGCCGAGATCCTGGAGACCCTCGACACCGGGGGCGAGCTGCCCCGCAAGGTCGTCAAGATCCTGCCGTAGCCCCTCCGGCACCCCGGCCCGCACCCCCACGATCCGCACGCCCCGAAGGGATATCGGATGAGCAGCACGGCAGCCGGCCTCGGCGAAGTAGTCCTCGACCACGGAAGCGGGACCCAGCTCAGCCACGAGCTGCTCTCCCTCATCGTGGAGACCCTCGGCGACGTCTACATCGGGGAGATGGAGGACAGCGCGATGCTGCCCATCACCGGCGGGCGGATCGCGATGACCACCGACTCCTTCGTCGTCGACCCGCCGTTCTTCGGCAACGGCGACATCGGGAAAATCGCCGTCTGCGGCACGGTCAACGACCTCGCCGTGGTCGGCTCCAGGCCCCTCTACCTGACCCTCGGCATGATCCTGGAGACCGGACTGCCGATCGCGCGCCTCTTACGGGTCCTCACCTCGATACGGGAGACCGCCCGCGAGGCCGGAGTCCGGATCGTGTGCGGCGACACCAAGGTGGTGCGCAAGGGCGAGGCGGACCAGATCTACCTCAACACCGCCGGGGTCGGGGTGTTCGAGCGGACGCCCCTGCGCATGACGAACGTCAGGCCCGGCGACCGGGTCGTCCTCAGCGGCCCGATCGGCAACCACACCGTGCACCTGCTCTCGATCCGCGAGGGCCTGGGCTTCGAGCAGCGCGTGCTCAGCGACTGCGCGCCGGTCAACGGCATGCTCGACCAGTTGTTCGCCGCCGTGGGGGAGGGCGACGTGCACTCGGTGCGCGACGTCACCCGGGGCGGACTGGCCGCCGTGCTCCAGGAGTACGCGGAGGCGACCGGGCACACCATCCGGATGGAACAGCGGGCCCTGCCCGTCCAGTTCGAGACCGTCATGGCGATGGACATGCTCGGGATCAACCCGATCCACTCCGCCAACGAGGGCTGCGTCTGCCTCTTCGTCGACCCGTCGGCCGAGCAGGCCGTGCTCGACTCCCTCCGCTCGCACCGCTACGGTACGGGCGCGGTGACCATCGGCGAGGTCACCGACCGGCCGGAGGCCCAGGTGCTCCTGCGGGACGAGGACGGCCGCGACACCGTGGTCGAGGAACTCCGGGGCGCCGAACTCCCCCGGCTCTGCTGACCCCGCCCATGACCATGGAGCAGACACCTCCCGCGAGCCGCCGGAGCATTCGCGTCAGCGGCGTCGTCCAGGGCGTCGGATACCGGCCCTTCGTCTACAAGACCGCCCTCGCACTCCAGTTGACCGGATGGGTCCTCAACGACCCCGAAGGCGTGCTGATCGATGTCACCGGACCGCCCGGTGTGCTCGACGACTTCACCGCCCGGCTCACCGGACAGGCACCCCCGCAGGCCCGCGTCACCTCGGTGACCGTCCGCGAACTGCCGCCGGAGCACGGACCCGGGGGCTTCGCCATCCGGGAGAGCGTGCACACCGGCAGCCGGAGCACCATCGTCCCCGCCGACGGCCACGTCTGCGCGGACTGCCTCGCCGAACTCCGCGACCCGGCCGACCGCCGCTACCGCTACCCGTTCATCAACTGCACCAACTGCGGGCCGCGTTACTCGATCGTGAAGGCGCTGCCCTACGACCGGGCGCAGACGACCATGGCGGCCTTCACCATGTGCCCCGACTGCGCCGGGGAGTACACCGATCCGCTGGACCGCCGCTACCACGCCCAGCCCAACGCCTGCCGCGACTGCGGGCCCCGACTGCTGCTCGCCGACGCCCACGGCAACCTGCGCGAGGGAGAGGACGCCCTCGACGCCACCGTCCGGGCACTCGCGGCGGGGCGCATCGTCGCCGTCAAGAGCGTCGGCGGCTTCCACCTGGCCGTCGACGCGCGCAACGCGGAGGCCATCGACAGGCTCAGGGCGGGCAAGCGGCGGGACTCCAAGCCGTTCGCGGTGATGGCGCGCGACCTGGACACCGTCGCCGGATTCGCCGAGTTCAGCACCGCCGAGGCCGATCTGCTCGGATCGTCGTCCCGCCCCATCGTCCTGGTGCGCAAGCGGCCCGGAGGGCTCCCGGAGGCCATCGCCCCGCGCAACCCCAACCTCGGCGTCATGCTCCCCTCCGCCCCCCAGCACCACCTGCTGGTGGACAGCGAGGGACTGAGCGCCCTCGTCATGACCAGCGGCAACATCTCCGGCTACCCGATCGCCTACCGCAACGAGGAGGCGCTGGAGCACCTCTTCGCCGTCGCCGACCTGGTGCTCCACAACGACCGGGACATCGAGACCCGGGTCGACGACTCACTGGTGCGGCACTCGACCCACCCCGGACTCGACCGGCCCGTGGTGAGCTTCCTGCGCCGATCGCGCGGATACGCCCCCTACCCGGTCGAGGTCGGTACCGAACTGGCCCCGCTGGTCGCCTACGGTGCGGAGCTGAAGACCACCGTGGCGCTCTCCAGCGGCACCCGCGTCTACCTCAGCCAGCACATCGGCGACCTCAAGAACGACGAGACCTGGGAATCCCACCAGCAGACGGCCCGGCACCTCGCCGCCCTCCACGAACTGACCCCCCGGCACGCCGCGGTGGACCTCCATCCGCAGTTCCGGGCCACCCGCCTCGCCCTCGGGGCACAGGGCGCGGAGTTCGAGGACGTCGTCCAGGTGCAGCACCACCACGCGCACATGGCCTCCTGCATGGCGGAGAACCGGCTCTCCGGCACCACGCTCGGCGTGGTATTCGACGGAGCCGGATACGGCGAGGACGGCACCACCTGGGGCGGCGAGTTCCTGCTCGGCACCTACCGCGAGGCACGGCGCGTCGCCCACCTGCGCACCGTGCCGCTGCTCGGCGGCGACCGCGCGGTGCGGGAACCCGTCCGGACCGGCTTCGCCCTGGCGCTGGACACCTTCGGCGACCCCGGAGCGGCCGCCGCGGCCTTCCCCGTGCTGGAGACCCTCGACGACCAGCAGCGGCACGTCTTCACCACCATGGTGCGGCGCGGCGTCAACGCCCCGCCGGCCTCCAGCATGGGCCGGCTCTTCGACGCGGTGGCGGCACTGCTGGACATCACCACCCACGCCGAGTACGAGGCACAGGGCCCCATCGAACTGGAGGGGCTCCTCGAACGGGACCTGACGATGGCCGCGCCGGGGGAGCGCTACCGGTTCGGCCAGGACACCCTCGCGGGGACCACCGAGATCGACCCGCGCCCCGTGGTGCGGGCCATGGCCGACGACCTGGCGGCCGGCGTGGGCACCGCCACCGTCAGCCGCCGGTTCCACTCCGGCGTCGTCGACATGGTGGTCGCACGCTGCCGCGCGGTGCGCGACGAGGGGGACGGACCGGCCACCCGCCAGGTGGTCCTGTCCGGCGGCGTCTTCCTCAACGAGTTCCTGCTCGTCAACTGCCTGGTGGAACTCCGCCGCGCCGGATTCGACACCCACTGCCAGCAGCAGGTGCCCACCAACGACGGCGGGATCGCCCTGGGACAGATCATGGTCGCCAACGCCCGGCTGGCGGAGCCGAGAACGGAGCCGACGCGATGACGCCGCCCCCCGGGCACACCGTCGTGCTGCACCGCTGGCGGGACCGGCACGCCCTCTACGCCGACTACCTCGACCACGACGCCCACCGGGTCAGCTATGTGACGACGCGGCTGGGCCGCGCCTCCGTACCGCCCGGCGCGGCCGCCGTCGCCGAGGTCGCCGCCACCGACTCGCCGGCCGAGGTCCGGGCCGCCGTGGCCGGTCTGGCCGCCCGGTTCGGCCCGGTGCGGCGCCTGCTGGCCCTGAACGAGGGCGACCTGGACACCGCCGCCGGACTGCGGACCGAACTCGGCCTGCCCGGACAGACCACCGCCGAACTGGAGCGGTTCCGGGACAAGCTCACGATGGTCGCCCTCGTGGACCGGGCGGGCATCCCCGTCCCCCGCTACGCCGACGTCGGCAGCCGCGACGCCGTACGGGAGTTCGCCGGAACCCACGGATGGCCCGTCGTGGTCAAACCGCGCCGGGGCACCGCCAGCCGCGGGGTGACCGTCCTGCGGGGCCCGGCCGACCTGGACGCCCGCGGGGCGTTCGACACGGAACCCGCCGAGCCCCGCATCGTCCAGACGTTCGTCGCCGACCCGGTCTTCCACATCGACGGCCTGTGGACCGGCACCCGCCTCGGCCCCTGGCGGGCGTCCCGCTACGTCAACAACTGCCGGGACTTCACCGACGGCACCTTCCTCGGCTCCGTCGAGGTCGACGACGCCGAACTCCGCGCACCCCTGGCCGGCTTCACCGCCGCGGTGGCCGGTGCCCTGGGCGGGGGCCGGCCCTGGGTCTTCCACCTGGAGGCATTCGTGGGCCCCGGCGGGGACGGGCCGCCGCGGCTCACCTTCCTGGAGGCCGGGGCCAGGGTGGGCGGAGGGGAGATCCCCTTCGTCTGGCGGGAGGTCCACGGAATCGACCTGATGGCCGCCGCCGCGCGGATCCAACTGGGCCGCGCCCCGGCCCTCCCCGCCCCGCCCCCCACCCGGCCGGACGCCACCGCAGGATGGCTGCTGCTGCCGGTGCCCGTCGAGACCCCCTGCCGGGTCGTCGGCGTCACCCGCCCGCCGGACGGCCCCGGACCCGGCACCGGCCCCTACGCCCACGTGGTGCCCCGGCCGGGCACCGTCATCCCCCGGACCGGCGGCTACGAGCACGTCGCCGCCCGCTTCCGGTTCCGCGGCGCCTCCAGCCACGAGGTGGAGGCGGCCGTCAAGAAGACCGCGGGGGAGTTCGCCGTCCACTGCGAGCCCCTGCCGCGCCGAGCACCACACCGACGATGAAATGCGAGCGACCGATGCGTGATCCCAAGAGCCATCTCATAGTGGTGGGGAGCCGGTTGAAGGCCTACCGGGAGTTCGCCATGGCCTCCCTGGCCCAGGAGTACGAGATCGCTCTGGTGACCTCGCAGGGCATCACCTGGGAGAAGCCGTACGTCTCCGCGTACCGGACGGCCGACACCACCGACCCCGTGGCGCTGCGCGCGGCGGTCGAGGAACTGCTCACCGAGGTGCCCGCCGGCACCGGGCTGTTCACCTGGGACGAACTGTCGCTGATCGCGACCGCCGAGGTGGCCGAGGGGCTGGGCCTGCGCCATCTGTCGTCGGGGGCCGCCGCCGCGTGCCGGGACAAGTACACGACCCGCCGCCTGCTGGACCTGGCCGGGCTGCCCGGCGTGCGGCACCGGCTGGCGCACTCCGCCGAGGAGGCGTCGGCCGCCGCCGCCGACATCGGCTACCCGGTGGTGCTCAAGCCGCGCTCCCTGGCGGGCAGCATGGGCGTCACGGTCGTGCGCGACGCAGACGCCCTCCGGGACGCCTACACGGCGGTCGCCGGGACGACCTTCCCCGGCCTCCGCGCCGAGACCGGGGTACTGGTCGAGGAGTACCTCCGAGGTCCCGAGATCAGTGTCGACTGCTGCGTCGTCGACGGCGAGGCCCGGCCCGTGTTCGTCGCGCGCAAGCGCCTCGGCTTCGACCCCTCCTTCGAGGAGGTCGGCCACCTGGTCGGCCCCTGGCGCCACGAGCCGTGGGCGGCGGAGGTCGAGGAACTGGTCGGATCCGCGCACCGGGCGCTCGGCATCGACCTGGGCCTCACCCACACCGAGATCCGGCTGACCCCCTCGGGCTGCCGCCTGATCGAGCTGAACGGCCGCCTCGGCGGCGACCTCATCCCCCGCCTCGGCGCACTGGCCACCGGGATCGACCTGCCCCTGGCCGGCGCCGCCCTGGCCGGCGGCTCGCACCCCGCGCTCACCCCCGCCCACGACCGGTGGGCCGAGGTCCGCTTCCTCTACCCGCCGCACGACGGCGTACTGGAGCGCCTGGAACTGGGCCGCGCGGCCGAGGTGCCGGGAGTGGCCGAGGTCGTCGTGCTCGCCGGCCCCGGCGACGAACTGCTGCTGCCCCCGCGCGCCCTCACCCCCCGCACCGCCGCGGTGATCGCCGTCGCCGACGACGCCGCCGCCTGCACCGAGGCCCTGGACCGGGCCGAGGCGGAGATCGTCCCGGTGCTCGCCGGGTCCCCGCTGGACGGTCTGGGGGCCCTGATGGAGAACCCGGTCACCCGCCGCTACCTCGCTCCGGAGAACGGTCTGGAGAACATGGTGGTGCCCGAGCTGCGCAACGACTGGAACAGCTACGGAGCGGGCGGCGGCAGGGCCCTCAACCGGCCGGTGTTCCTGGCGACCGCCGACCGGCTGCGGCTGGAGGCCGACCTCAACGGACTGTTCGCCCTGCTCACCACCATCCCCGACCGCCTCTTCGGCGGGGACCGGCAGGCGTTCGCCGAGGCGGTCGGCATGACCCCCACCCAGATCGAGCTGGTGACGCGCGGCGCCGGACGCCGCATGCCCGCGATGTCCCGGGCCGACATGTACCGCGAGCCCGGTGGCTTCAAGCTGATGGAGCTGAACACCGGCAGCTCGCTCGGCGGCTGGCAGATGGGCGAGTTCTCCCGTCCGGCCGACCGCAACAAGGCGTTCCGGGACTTCGCCGACGCCGAGGGACTGGTCCACCCGGACCCGATCGGACGGATCGCGGACGTGCTGCGCGCCGAGGCGGCCGACGCCGGGTTCGTCCTCCCGGCCCGCCCGGTCCTGGCCCTCACCGAGTGGCCCGACGGCTACGACCACACCAAGCCCTGGCTCGACTTCGTGGTGCCCGACTGGCTGCGGCACGGATTCGACACGGTGGTGTGCAGCCTCGCCGAGTTCGACTACCGCGACGGAGTGCCGTACATCCACGGCCGCAAGGTCGACGTGGTCTACCGGATCTTCCTGCCCGGAGAGATGGCCGACGAGCAGCGCAGCCACGATCTGGTCGACCCGCTCCTGGACGCCGTCGGCCGGGGCCACACCTTCCTGTTCGCCGGCCTCGACTGCGAGCTGTACGGCAACAAGGGCAGTCTCGCGATGCTCAGCGACGAACGCCACCGCGACGCCTTCACCGCCGACGAGCACGCCCTGATCGACCGCATCCTGCCGTGGACCCGCTTCCTGCGCGACGAGACCGTGCGGCGCGACGGCAAGGACATCGACCTCCTGCCCCACGTCCGGGAGAACAAGGACCGGCTCGCCCTCAAGCCCACCCTGCTCTACGGCGGAGTGGGCGTCATCCCCGGCTGGTCCGTCGGCCAGGAGGAGTGGGAGGGCCACATCCGGGCCGCCGTGGACGGCCCCTACGTGGTCCAGGAACGCGTCCTGCCCGTCGCCGAGCGGTTCGTCGCCGACGACGGCGCCGGCTTCGAGCGGATGGTCGTCGCCTACGGGGTCCTGATGGTCGGCGGGTCCTACGCGGGCATGCTGGTGCGCGGCACCCCCGACCCCCGGGTCGGCATCGTCAGCATGTCCAACGGGGCGCAGATCGGCTGCTGCTACCACACCCCCGACGCCACCGGGACGGGATCCGCCGCCGGGACCGCGACATGACCCGCACGAAGGACACCGGACCCCGGCACTTCGGCGGCCTGTGGCGCGACGCGGAGTTCCTCAAACTCTGGTCCGGCGAGGCCGTCTCCCAAATGGGCGCCCAGGTCACACAGTTGGCCCTGCCCCTCGCGGCCGTCTACCAGTTCGAGGCGTCCTCCACCCAGCTCGGGCTGCTGAACGCGGCCAGCTTCGCCCCGTTCCTGGGAGTCACGCTCTTCATCGGCGTCTGGGTCGACCGGCGCCGTCGGCTGCCGCTGATGATCTGGAGCAACACCGGGCGCGCCGTGTTGGTCGGCAGCGTGCCGCTGTGCGCGGTGCTGGACGTGCTGAGCATCGGGTACCTCTACGCCGCGGCCCTGCTGATCGGTGTCCTCACCGTGCTCTTCGACGTCGCCTACCAGTCCTACCTCCCCTCCCTGATCAGACGCGAGCAACTGGTGGAGGGCAACAGCAAGCTCCAGGCCACCAGTTCCCTCGCCCAGATCGGCGGACCCGGGCTGGCCGGACTCCTGGTCGGCTGGCTCACCGCCCCGATCGCGCTGCTGGCCAACGCGTTCAGCTACGTCGTCTCCGTCACCGGACTGCTCGCGATCCG
This sequence comes from Streptomyces sp. NPDC107521, assembly GCF_055598485.1. Lineage (NCBI taxonomy): Bacteria > Bacillati > Actinomycetota > Actinomycetes > Kitasatosporales > Streptomycetaceae > Streptomyces > Streptomyces sp. NPDC107521. The sequence goes on along the minus strand of NZ_JBVKAT010000020.1, from coordinate 63,442 downwards.
CCGGCCCGAGCCCGCCCCGGCCGCTCCCGAACAGCGCGTCAGCACCGGCCGCAGCATCGCGGAGGGACTGCGGACGGTCCTCCACGACCGGTACATCAGGGCCATCGCCCTGGAGGCCGGGACCTACAACCTCTGCTGGATGTCCCTCCAGACGGTGTTCGTCCTCTACGCGGCCCGGGAACTGGGCATGGGCCCGGCCACCATCGGCCTCGTCCTCGGCGTCGGCGCGGTCGGATCCCTGATCGGCGCGGTCGGCGCGAGCCGGCTCAAGCAGCGGCTGGGCCTCGGGCGGGCGGTCGTCGTGGAGTTGGTCCTGTGCTGCGCCGCACCCGTCCTCATCCCCCTCGCGCCCGGCACCGGCCCCCTGTCGTACACCCTGTACATCACCGCCTTCGCCTGCTGCGGCATCGGCTCGACCATGTCCACCATCCACGTGGTGAGCCTGCGCCAGGTGATCACACCGGCCCATCTGCTCGGCCGGGTCAACGCCGGGTGCCGCTTCATCGCCTGGGGACCGCTGCCCCTGGGCGCGCTGATCGGCGGATACCTGGGTGACGCCATCGGGCTGCGGACCACGCTGTTCGCCACGGCGGGCGGCTTCCTGCTCGCCCTGCTGTGGGTGCTCCTCTCACCCGTGCCCGGACTGAGGGACTTCCCCGCCGCCCCACTCCCCGAACCCGCCGCCGCGGCCGCCGGAACGAGGACCGACTCCCCCGAATAGGGCGCCCGGCCACCACCGCGCCCGGCTCCCCGCACCGCCCGTCACCGTCGTCGCCCGCCCCACCACGTAGGAGGTCACGCGTGACCACGAACGAGCCCGGCTCCCTCTACCAGCCCGCCGGAACCCCCGCCGGACTGGAGAGCGTGCGGAATCTGGTGAACAGCGCCCTGGACATCCTCCAGGAGGTCTCCGCCGCCCGCGTCGGCCCCGTCGCACCCGGCGGGCCGGCGGGCGCCCGGGCCGCGGCGGACCGCGCGCTCACCGGCCCGCTGCTCCCCGAGGAGGGCGGCGACCCCGCCACCGTCCTCGCGGAGCTGATCCGCCCGTACGCCGAATGGGCGGTGGACATCACCCACCCCGCCGCGCTGGCCAGGATGCAGCCCCCGCCCACCGACGTCGCCGCCACCGCCGAACTGGTCGCCGCCGTCCTCAACCAGTCCCTGCACGCCTGGGAGAGCGGCCCCTTCGCCCTCGAACTGGACCGCTGGCTCATCGCCCGGCTGGCCGAACTCGTGGGCTACGACCCGGCGGAGGCCGGCGGCGCGCTCACCCCCGGCGGCAGCGTCTCCAACCTCATGGCGATGACCATGGCCCGCGACACCACCCTGGGGGAGAGGACCGGCGCCCACCCCTTCGCCGGCGGACTGCGCCCCCTGGCGGCCCAGCCCGTCGTGCTCTGCCCGGAGGGCGTGCACTTCTCCATCGAACGCGCCGTCCGCCTGCTCGGCCTGGGCGACGAGCACCTCCTCACCGTCCCCGTGGACAAGAACGGCCGGATGATCCCCGAGGAGGCCGACCGCATCCTCACCGAACTCCCCGGCCACCGGATCGCCGTCGCCCTCGTCGCCGTCGCGGGCTCCACCGACCTCGGCATCGTCGACCCCCTCCCGGAACTCGCCGCGATCGCCCGGCGGCACCACGTCTGGCTGCACGCCGACGCGGCCTACGGAGCCGGAGCGCTCTTCTCCCCCCGGCTGCGCGGCATGCTCGACGGACTGGCCGAGGCCGACTCGGTCACCGTCGACCTCCACAAGTTCGGCTGGTCACCCGCCTCCTCCGCCGTCCTGCTGGTCCGCCGTGCCGAGACCCTGCTCTCCTTCGGCCTCCAGCCCACCACCTGCCTCAGCGCCGACGACGACACCTGCGCCGGATACATCGGCCTCCAGAACACCAACCTGCAGACCACCCGGCGCGCCGACGCCCTCAAGATCGCGGTCACCCTGCGCACCCTCGGCAGCAGGGCCATGGGCGCCATGGTGGACACCTGCCACGACCTCGCCCGGCACGCCGCCGCCCGGATCGCGGCCGACCCCCGGATGGAACTCGGCACCGAACCGCCTCTCACCGCCGTCCTGTTCCGCTACCTCCCCGGCGGCGGACTCGACACCGACGCCTTCAACGCGGCACTCCGGCGCCGGACCATGGAGGAGGGCCGTGCGCTCATCGCCCGCACCCACATCGCCCGCGAGGGCGGCGGCAGCAGCGTCTTCCTCAAGCTGATGCTGCTGAACCCCGAGACCACCACCACACAACTCGACGCCGTGCTCGACGAGTTGCTCGAACTGGCCGCCGCCATGGAGGCCGAGGCACTGCGGGCCCCCACCCGGGACACCACCGCCCGCGGTTGAACGGCGCCCGTCCGCCGACGCGTTCCAGATGTCCCGGCGCAGCCCGAAGCCCAGCGGAGAGAGAGCGGCGATGACCGAGGTGAACGACCCGCGCACGCGCACCGGCGAGGAGCCCGGCGCGCCGGACGGCGTACGCGAATCCATGCGCGCCCTGCCGCGCGTGTTCGCCCTGCCGCTCACCCTGCTGACCGGCCGCCCCCACGCCGGCCAGCGGCCGGTCCACTACACCCCCACCCGGCACCTGCTCAACGCCGCCACATCCATCGCCTGCGGTCTCGCCCTCAGCGGGACCGCGCTCCGGGCCGCGGGCTGGCCGCTCCTCCTCCTGCTGCCCGGATGGGCGATGACCCTCCACGGGGCCCGCAACCTGCGCATGATGATCTACCACCAGTGCGCCCACCAGAACATGTGGCGCCGCCGCCGCGCCGACACCGCCCTGGGCCGGGCCCTCGCCGCCCTGCTGCTCGTACAGGACTTCGGGCGGTACAGCGCCGAGCACGTCGGCGACCACCACGCCCTGCACCACATGACCCGCCGCGACCCCACCGTCCAGGCCATCCTGGTGAGCCTGGAACTGCGCCCCGGCATGTCCCGCCGCCGGATGTGGCGCCGCGTCCTCGGCAAGACCGTCTCCCCCTGGTTCCACACCAGGTTCCTCCTCGCCCGGATCCGCTCCTACTTCTCCTTCGCGAGCACCGGCTGGCGGCTGGCCTCCCTGACGGGCCTCGCCGCTGTCGCGGCCCTCGCCACCTGGCTCCACCTCTGGCTCTTCGTCCTGCTGGCCTGGGTGCTGCCCGTGACGGTCCTCTTCCAGATCAGCAACGTCCTGCGGCTGTGCGTCAAACACACCTTCCCCGCCCCCGGCCAGACCGTCCGCCGGGGCAAGCCGTACTTCGCGGGCCTCACCAACGCCATCTTCATCGGAGAGGCCGCCCCGCCGCCCGGCCTGCCCCCGCTGCGCCGCTACGCGGCCTGGACACGCTGGTGGACGAGGATGCTGCTGATCCACTTCCCCAGCCGGTACCTGGTCCTCACCGGTGACACCGTCGTCCACGACTTCCACCACCGGCATCCGATGACCAAGGACTGGGCGAACTACCTCTTCGGCCGGGAGGACGACCACCGCCGCGGCAGTCCGGGCTGGCCCGGCTACCACGAGGTCTGGGGACTCGTCGCCGCCATCGACCTGGTCTTCGACTCCCTGCGCGACGCCGACCCCGACGAGTACCACCCCGACCGGCTCGCCGAGGTGAACCACCGTGAACTGTTCATGGCCTTCGACGACTGAGCCCCCGGCCCGCACCGGCCGGAACCATCCCGCGACCACCCGGACCCAGGAGGCACGGCGCCGATGACCACCATCTCAGGGCAGGGCGGACGGCTCGTCGTCCTGGGCGTCGCCGAGAGCGACGCGCACGCCGTCGCCAACCAGCTGATCGCCATGCAACTGCGCGACCACGGATTCACCGTGGTCAACCTCGGCGTCTGCACGCCCCTGAGCGAGTTCGCCGACGCCCTGGACCGCCATCCCCGGGCCGAGGCCGTCCTGATCGGCACCCTCAACGGCCACGCCCACCAGGACCTCAGGACCCTGCCCGCGCTGCGCGCCGCCGGCCGGCTGAACCGCTCCGTCGTGGTGGGCGGCAACATCTCGGTCGGCAGCCGCAAGGACGGCGCGGCCGAACGGCGGCTGTACGACCTGGGCGTCGACCACGTGCTCCGCGACGCCGGGGAACTCGTGCTGCTCCTCGACAGACTCCACGCGGCGATGACGGCCGGACTGCCGAATGGCTGACCTGAACGGACTCGAACTGGCCCCGGAGGTCGCCGCGGACCTGCCCGGCTGGAACGACGTGCTCGCCCACCTCCGGGATCCCCGGCGGCCCCGCGTCGTCGACGTCCTGCGCGGCGCCGACGCCACCGGCCGCCCCGCCGTCCAGCCCCGCTGCGGCGTCGGCGGACACCGGGAGATGCTGGCCCTGCTGCGCCAACTGGAGCCCGCCGGACCCGACATCCTCTCCGTCACCATCGACGCCCACACCAGGCTGCGGAACTACGGCACCGCCCGCGAGCTGATCCGCGCCGACCCGGCCGACCTCAACGGCTACCCGCTGGTGTCGCACGGCTGGCGGCGCGGCCGGGAACTGGCCGGGGCCGTCCGGGTCCCGCTGGAGGTCCGGCACGGATCGCCCGACGGCCGCGACCTGTTCGCCGTGTCCCTCGCCGCCGGAATCACCTCCTTCGAGGGCGGCGGCATCGGCTACAACCTCCCGTACTCCAAGGACGTGCCCCTCGCCCGCTCGATGCGGGCCTGGCAGCAGGTGGACGCCCTGTGCGGCACCCTCGCCACCGCCGGGGTGGTCATCGACCGCGAACTCTTCGGCACGCTCACCGCCGTCCTCGTCCCCCCGTCCGTCAGCCTCGCCATGACCATGCTGGAGGGCGTCGCGGCGGTCCGCGAAGGCGTCCGCTGCCTCTCCATCGCCTATCCGCAGGGCGGCGAACCCCATCAGGACATCGCCGCGCTGCGCGCCGTCCGGACCCTGGCCCGCCGCTACCTCGGAACAGCGGCCGAGGTGTACCCGGTGCTCCACGAGTTCATGGGCGTCTTCCCGGCCACTCCCGAGTTCGCGGGCCTGCTCATCCTCCACGGCGGCCTGACCGCCCGGCTCGGCGGCGCCACCAAGCTGATCAGCAAGACCGTGCAGGAGGCGTACGGCATCCCCGACGCCGCGGCCAACGCCAGCGGCCTGCGCACCGCCGCCCTGGGCGCCTCGCACCTCCTCGACTTCGTCCGCGTCGACGAGGACCGGGTCGCCGAGGAACAGCACTGGATCGAACGCGAGGTCGCCGAGATCATCGAGCCGGTCCTCGCCGGGGCCGACCTGTTCGACGGCATCGACGCGGCCTTCCGCGCCGGCCGCCTGGACATCCCCTTCAGCGCCAGCGTCCACGCCCGCTCCGAGGTGATCCCCCGGCGGGACCGGTCCGGCGCCATCCGCTACGGGCACAGCGGGGGGCTGCCGTTCTCCGCCGCCGTGCTGCGCCGCCAGGCCGCCCTGCTCCGGGAACCGGACGGGGTCCGGCCGCTCACCCGGATCGAGGCGGCCACCGCCGACATCCACTACTTCACCGACCAGGAGAACGCCGTCCTTCCCGGCCGTTCCCGCCACCCCTCCGTACCGCCCACGGCCCCGATCGAGGATCTGATGACCGACACTCCGACCGCCCCGCAGCCGTCCGCGACCGCACCGGACCCGGAGAAAGGCGCCCGCGTCGTCGCCGACGACCGGGCCCACCTCTTCCACTCCTGGGCCGCCCAGGGAAGCGTGCGGCCGATGCCCGTGGCAGGCGCCGCCGGGCGGTACTTCTGGGACTACTCCGGGAAGCGCTACCTGGACTTCTCCTCGCAGTTCATCAACCTGAACATCGGGCACGCGCACCCCAGGGTGGTCGCGGCGATCAAGGAGCAGGCCGACGAGATCTGCATGATCGCGTCGATCTTCGCCAACGACAAGCGCGGCGAGGCCGCCCGGCTCATCGCCGGACTGGCCCCCGAGGGCCTCGACCGGGTCTTCTTCACCAACGGCGGGGCCGAGGCCAACGAACACGCGGTGCGGATGGCCCGCATGCGGACCGGCCGCCCCAAGGTGCTCTCCGCCTACCGCTCCTACCACGGCGGCACCTCGACGGCGATCAGCCTGACCGGCGACCCGCGCCGCTGGGCCAACGAGCAGTCCGGCAGCGCCTCCGGAAACGTCGCCCACTTCTTCGGCCCCTACCTCTACCGCTCGCACTTCCACGCGACCACCGAGGCCGAGGAGTGCGCACGCGCCCTCGCCCACCTCGAACAGGTCATCGCCTTCGAGGGCCCCGCCACGATCGCCGCGATCGTGCTGGAGACCGTCGTCGGCACCGCCGGCGTCCTCGTGCCGCCCCCCGGGTACCTCCAGGGCGTCCGTGAACTGTGCGACCGCCACGGCATCCTCTACATCGCCGACGAGGTGATGTCCGGCTTCGGACGCACCGGCGCCTGGTTCGCCGTGGACCACTGGGACGTCACCCCCGACCTCATCACCTTCGCCAAGGGGGTCAACTCCGGGTACGTGCCGCTCGGCGGCGTGATCATCTCCGACGCCGTGTACGAGACCTTCCGCGACGTGACCTACCCCGGCGGGCTCACCTACTCCGGGCACCCGCTGGCCTGTGCCGCCGCCGTCGCCACCATCACCGCGATGCGCGAGGAGGGGGTCAACGAGAACGCCGCGCGCGTGGGACGGGACGTCATCGGACCGGGTCTGCGCGCCATCGCGCAGCGCCACCCGTCGGTCGGCGAGGTGCGCGGACTCGGTGTCTTCTGGGCGGTGGAGCTGGTCCGCGACCGCGAGACGCGCGAGATGCTCGTCCCCTACGCGGCGGGCGGCGAACTGACGCGCCCGGTGGACGAGGTGGTGGCCGCGTGCAAGGAGGGCGGCATGTGGCCCGTGTACAACTACAACCGGATCCATGTCGTCCCGCCCTGCAACATCACCGACGAGGAGGCCCGCGAGGGACTCGCCGTCCTGGACGAGGCGCTCCACGCGGCGGACAAGTACGTCGGCTGACGGACCCGGCGGTGCCCGGGGTGACGACCGCTCCCGGGCACCGCGGCGCGGGCCGACGCGCGGCCCCCTCCAGGGCGCCCCGGGAAGGGACCTGCCACCTCCGCTCAGCGTCGCCCGTCTGAAGCTCCTCCTTTCTCGGTCGAGCCGAACATCCCCCGGCGTGTCTCCCCCCGGTGGGTCTCCCGCCCCCGCCGCCGCTCGCCGTCTCCTGCCTACCGTCTCCGGCCGTGCGCCCCCGGCCCGCCGTGCCGGTACCGCCGCGCGAGGGCCTCTCCGCCCCGTGGGACGAGGGCAGAACGAGCCGTTCCGAGGCGTGCCGGAAGGGCCTTCGACCGGTGTGTGCGGCCGTTCCCACGGGGGCGGTTTCCGGCCGCCCGGAACACGCGGGCCGATCCTTCGCATGTGCCAAGCGGATGTCGGACGATGTCGCTCAACTTCCCCTGATATGAGACGGGTTGCGCGGCGCTTCCTCCTTTTCCGTCGAGCGCCTCTCGCGGCCCGCCGCAGGAGTCGCGTGCCCGTCCCGGGCCCGGAGGGGCCGACGGCCGGTGTCGCGCCGAACCCCTGCCCCATGTGTGCTGGTGCGAATGTGCGGTTGTGATGCCGACGGGGGAGCCGGGAGGGGGCCTGGGCTCTGCGCCGCCGGTGCCCGGGTTCGCCGGACGGGGGAGCCGAGGGGGCGCCGGGGGCCTCGGTGTCGTGGCGGTCGCGGAGGGATGCGGCCTCGGGGCACGGGGCCTGACCTGGCGTGTCGGACTGTCAGGTTCCGATTTGTGTGGCGCGGTTGGACTGGTGAGGGAGCGTCAGCTCTGGTGAAGACGTGACGGGAGTGTGCGTGTGGGGTGTTGGTGACTTGTGGGGTTTGAGTATTGGTCTGGACCTTGACGGGGTTGCTGAGTGTCGGGTTGGGTGTGGGAAGACGTTGACGATCACTTGGCCGGTTTTTGACCGAGCGAGGAGCTTCTGTGCTGAAGCAACGCTTTTTCGTTCCTGTTGCCGTCGCTGCCCTGGTGGGTGGCCTGACGACCGTGGTGGCCTCTTCGGCGACCGCGGCACCCGGTGCCGAGTCCGTGGCCACCTGCGCCTACACGTGGGGCAAGGGTGAGGCCTACACCGGCGGCAAGACGGTGTCCCACGGTGGCCGTAACTGGACCGCGAAGTGGTGGAGCTACAACGACACCCCGGGCGGTGCCGCCGGAGTGTGGAAGGACGCGGGCGAGTGCCGCGAGTTCGTGGTGAGCGAGGCGCAGTTCGAGGAGATGTTCCCGAACCGCGACCCGTTCTTCACGTACCGGGGTCTGGTCGACGCGCTGAGCGCGTACCCGGAGTTCGCGGGCGTGGGCAGTGACGCGGACCGCAGGCGCGAGGTGGCGGCGTTCCTCGGGAACATCAACCACGAGACCGCGGGCCTGAAGTACATCGTGGAGCAGAACAAGGCGAACTACCCGCACTACTGCGACACGGACAAGGAGTACGGCTGCCCGGCCGGCGGTGACGCCTACTACGGGCGCGGTCCGATCCAGCTGAGCTGGAACTTCAACTACAAGGAGGCGGGAGAGGCCCTCGGTCTGGACCTGCTGAAGGACCCGTGGATGGTCGAGCGCCGCGCGGACGTCGCGTGGATGACCGCCCTGTGGTACTGGAACACCCAGACCGGTCCGGGGACCATGACGGCCCACGAGGCCATGGTGGGGGGCCACGGCTTCGGTGAGACGATCCGGAGCATCAACGGAACCCTGGAGTGCAACGGCGGCAACCCCCGTCAGGTGGAGAGCCGGATCGCCTCCTACACCCGCTTCGCCGAGATCCTGGGGACCACGCCGGGTGACAACCTGAGCTGCTGATCCCCCGCTGCCCGGTCCCGGTGACCGGCTGCCCCTCCCGGCCCGTGCCCGCGTCAGCGGTCACGGGCCGGACCCGTTCCCGGACCCGTTCCCGGACCCGCGGCGGTGGTCTCCGGGCCGGCGGAGAGGCGTCCCGGCCGCGCGGCCCCGGTGCCCGGAAGCCGTCGCCCACGAGTCCCGGTGATCCCGTCGCGGGGCGGGGTCCGGACCGCCGCGCGGCCCTTTCGCGCCGTCAGGGCTCCCTGCGCACATGGGTGGTGGCGGAGCCGAGGGGGGTGCCGTCGGCCGCCTCCGGGGTCAGGTCGGGCACGGGGGCGCCGTGGTCGTCGACCAGGACGGAATGGTGCTCGCCGGGGGCGTAGGCGTGGCGCTGACCCCATTGGCGCAGGGCGAGGACGACGGTGAACAGGTCGCGGCCGGCGCCGGTGAGGACGTACTCCTGGCGGCGGCCGGACGCCGCGGTGCGCCGGGCGAGCAGCCCGTGCGCGGTGAGCCTGCGCAGCCGGGTCGTGAGGATGTTGCGGGCGATGCCGGTGCGCCGCTGGAACTCGGTGAAGGAGCGGGCGCCGTCCATCGCGTCGCGGACGACGAGCAGGCTCCAGCGGTCGCCGACGAGGTCGAGGGCGCGGGCGACGGGGCAGTCGGGATCGGTCCAGCCGGCGTCCGGGGCGCCGGGTGCGCCGTCGGCGGTGCCGGGGGTGGCGGATGACATGGCACCTCCGGTTCGGTTGCGGAACGGAACCATCATGCCGTACGGTCCGATCGGTTGCATTCTGCTACTGATCGGGATGGGGGAGCGATGGACGCATGGCGGCGGTCACTGCTCGCGGTGGTGTGCGGTGTCGCGGTGGCGGGCGTCTACGCCGCGCAGCCGGTGCTGGGGGTGATGGGGCGCGACCTGGGGGTGCCGGCCGGACTGGCGGGCTGGATCGTCGCCGCGGGTCAGTGCGGCTATCTGGCCGGCCTGGTCCTGCTGGTGCCGGTCGGCGACGTGGTGGACCGGCGGCGGCTGATGGCGGTTCATCTGGCGGTCACCGCGGGCGGTCTCGTCCTGACGGCCGCCGCGCCCACGGCCTGGGCGGTGTTCGCGGGGCTGGCGGTGGTGGGGCTGTTCGCCGTGGTGGTGCAGACCGCGGTGGCCTACGCGGCCTCCGTCTCGGCGCCCGGTGAACGGGGGCGGAGCATCGGCGTGGTGACGTCGGGCGTCGTGGTGGGCATCCTGGGCGCGCGGGTGGTCACCGGCGTGCTCGCGGAGGCGTGGGGCTGGCGGAGCGTCTACGGGGTCCTCGCGGCGCTGTCCCTCCTCCTGGCCGTCCTGGTCCTGGCCGTCCTGCCGCCCGATGTCCGGCCCGCCCGGCCCGCCGCCGGGTACGCGGACGCCCTGGCGTCCCTCGGCGCGCTGTTCACGCGGCGGTTCTTCCTGGTGCGCGGGCTGATCGCGTTCTTCCTCTTCGCGTCGTTCGGGACGCTGTGGAGCGGTCTGTCGCTGCCGCTGGCGGACGAGCCGTGGCAGCTCGGCGAGAGCCGGATCGGTCTGTTCGGGCTGGTGGGACTCGCCGGTGCGCTGGGCGCGGCCCGCGCGGGGCGGTGGGCGGACGCGGGGCGGGCGGTGCCGGTCACCGGTCTCGGCCTCGCCCTGCTGATCGCCTCCTGGGCGGCCATCGCCCGGCTGCCGTGGTCGCTGTGGCTGCTGGCGGCCGGGATCGTGCTCCTCGACTTCGCGGTCCAGGCCGTCCACGTCAGCAACCAGCACCTGCTGACCACCGCGCGTCCGGACCGGGTCAGCGGGGTCATCGGCGGCTACATGGTCTTCTACTCGCTGGGTTCCGCGCTCGGCGCCGCCTCGGCCACCGCGCTCTACACCGCCCGGGGCTGGCCCTCGACGAGTCTCCTCGGCGCGGCCTTCGCCGCCTGCGCACTCGCCGTCTGGGCGGTCGGCGGACGGACGGTCCACGCCGCCCCCGCCCCGGTCGCCGAAGGACCGGAACCCGCCGGGGCCGGACGCGGGATGCCGGGCGGGGCGGGCTGACGAGCCTCGGGCACCGGTTCCGCCCCCTCTCCGCCCCGGTGTCCACGCGGGGCCGGTACCGGTGGGATCTCCGTCCGCCGGGGCCTGTGCCGCCGCCCCGCCGGGAGGCGGCGGCCTACGGGGCGGTCGCGGCCGTCCCCGGAGCGGGCCGGGTGTCGGGGGCGAGGAGGTGGGCGCGGTGGAAGAGGACCGCGGCGTCGCGCGCGGTGGGCGTGCCGGTGTCGAGGTCCGCTCCGGCCCGGTGGAGGAGGATCACGACGTCGTCGTTCCCCTTGAACAGGGCGCCGGCGACGGGGGACTGGCCGCGGTCGTTGAGCAGATCGGGGTCGGCGCCGCGGTCGAGAAGGGCGTGGACGGTGGCGGTGTGCCCGTGGTAGGCGGCGAGCATGAGGAGGGTGTTGCCGGCGCCGTCGCGGGTGTCGACGGGCAGGCCGTGGGCGATGAACTCGCCGATCTCACCGGTCCTGCCCTCGCGTGCCAGGTCCATGGCGAGGGCGATGACGCGCTCGGTCTGCTCGGCGGTGAGTGCGCTGCTGTCCATGGGGCTCCTGCCGTCGTCCGTGCTCGTCGTCATCCGCTGCCGCTGCCGCTGCCGCTGCCGCTGCCTCTGCCTCGCTCGGATCCGGTCGGGCGGCGGAGCGCCCCGGTTCCCCAGGTGCGATGGGGCGCCCGCGCCGTGCCGGGTGCGGGCGCCCCTCCAGGGTGTCCGTCGTCGCGCGGCCCCCGGGACCTGGAGCGGTTCCGGGGGCCGCGGCGCCGTGCCGTCCGCCGCCGGGACCGGCCGCCGCGCGGCGGGGCCGGTCACCCGGGGCGGATCGGCTAGGAGGCGCTGGCGAGCGCCTCGATGGCCTTGCGGACGCCCTCGCCGTAGGCGGGGTCGGCCTGGGTGCAGTTGGCGATGTGGCGCTCGATGGTCTCCTGCGAGGCACCGTCGATGGCGCGGGCGGTGTTCTCGAACAGGGCCTTCTGCTGCTCGGGGCTCATGAGGCGGAACAGGTCGCCCGGCTGCTCGAAGTAGTTGTCGTCGTCGGCGCGGTAGTCGAAGCGGTCGGCGACGGCACCCACGGCCTGGCCGGGCTCGCGGTAGCGGGGCTGCTCCTGCCAGCGTCCGTAGGAGTTGGGCTCGATGCCCGGGGTGGCCCCCTGGTTGCCGTCGACGCGCATGCCGCCGTCGCGGTGGAAGGAGTTCACCGGGTTCTTCGGGGCGTTGACGGGGATCTGGTGGTGGTTGACCCCGAGGCGGTAGCGCTGGGCGTCGCCGTAGGAGAAGAGGCGGCCCTGCAGCATCCGGTCGGGGGAGAAGCCGATGCCCGGCACCACGTTGGCGGGGCTGAACGCGGCCTGCTCGACGTCGGCGAAGTAGTTCTCGGGGTTGCGGTTGAGCTCCCACTCGCCGACCTCGATCAGCGGGTAGTCCTTCTTGGACCAGACCTTGGTGAGGTCGAAGGGGTGGAAGCGGTAGTGCTCGGCGTCGGCCTCCGGCATGACCTGGATGAACAGCTTCCACCGGGGGAAGTCGCCGCCCTCGATCGCGTCGAACAGGTCGCGCTGGTGGGACTCGCGGTCCTTGCCGACCAGGGCCTCGGCCTCGGCGTCGGTCAGGTTCTCGATGCCCTGCTGGGTGCGGTGGTGGAACTTCACCCAGAACCGCTCGCCCTCGGCGTTGACCAGGCTGTAGGTGTGGGAGCCGAAGCCGTGCATGTGCCGGTAGGAGGCCGGGATGCCGCGGTCCGACATGACGATCGTGACCTGGTGCAGGGCCTCGGGGAGGTTGGTCCAGAAGTCCCAGTTGTTCTCGGGGTCGCGCAGGTTGGTGCGCGGGTCGCGCTTGACCGCGTGGTTGAGGTCGGGGAACTTCAGCGGGTCGCGGAAGAAGAAGACGGGGGTGTTGTTCCCGACGAGGTCCCAGATGCCCTCGTCGGTGTAGAACTTCAGGGCGAAGCCGCGGATGTCGCGTTCGGCGTCGGCGGCGCCGCGCTCGCCGGCCACGGTGGAGAACCGGGCGAAGAGCTGGGTCTGCTTGCCGACCTCGGAGAAGATGTCCGCGCTGGTGTACCGGCTGATGTCGTGGGTCACCGTGAACGTGCCGAAGGCACCCGAGCCCTTGGCGTGCATCCGGCGCTCGGGGATGACCTCGCGGTCGAAGTGCGCGAGCTTCTCCAGGAACCACACGTCCTGCAGCAGCATGGGGCCGCGCGCGCCGGACGTGAGGGAGTTCTGGTTGTCGGGAACCGGCGCACCGGCCACCGTGGTCAACGGCTTCTGGTTGTTCTCGGGCAAGGCTCGCTCCTCGGTGGATCGGTCTTCGCGTGCGCTCGGGGTCCGGCGGTCCCGGCAGGGCGGGGTCCGGAGCGCCGCACCGGGCCGTACCCGCCTTACCCTACATTGGACATAATCCAAATCAAGGTGTCATCCAGGAGAAAGGCTGTCGCCGGATGAGGCGACGGCCGCCGCGCGGAGGACGCGGGCACCGGTGGCTGCGGAGGTGTGGCGCATGGTGCTCTCCCGGAGTCCTGGGGCGCGGGCGGCGTCCGGTGGTGCGGATGGTGCGTCAGGGGGCCGAGGCCCGCTGACGCAGACCATGGTCGCCCGGCCGCCCCCGGACCGCACGTCCGGCGGCACCCGGACTGCCGGAACGCCCCGGTCCGGCGGGGGAGGCGTCGCCGCCCGCCGCCATCCCCGGCGGCCCGCTGCCCTCCCCGGCCGTCCGCCGCCATCCGTCTCCGCCCGTCGCCGTGCCACCCGTCCGGTCCGGGCCGTCGGTCCCGTCCGTCCCGCCGTTCAGGTCCCACGGCGTCCGCCCCGCCCCGCCGGCGCGGTGCCGTGTCCGGCGGGCCGTGGCCCCGCCCCGTCGCCGCTTCCGGACGCCGGACTCCGCCCCGGCGCCGCGCGCCCGGCCGCGACGGCCGGGGGACCTGGTCCCGCGGGGGCCGGGCGGATCATCCGGCCGGGTCCGTCCCGTCGGCCATGCGGAGCACGTCCCGGCAGGTGAGGGGCCGTTGGGGTGACCGCGCGGCCAGGACCGTCAGGGCCCTTCGGGCTCCTGGGCCAGCCGGAAGGCCGGCAGGGCGTGCCGGTCGCCCGCGTAGGAGCACACGCGCAGGAGCGTCACGGCGCGTTCGTCGCGCGCGTCGGCGAAGCGGTCCGGGGCTCCGGCGAGCAGCTCGAAGTCCTGGCTGCCGCCCGCCGCCCCGGCCACGGCGGTGACGGTCAGCGCCCCGAACCCCTCCGAGGACACCGAGGCGGCCTTCGCGAGGGAGTGCGCTGCCGGGGCCTCTCGTTTGGATCATGCCGGGCTCGCGGGGTCCGGGCCTGACCCGAACGAAAGACCCTGGGGCCGCGCAGATCCCGATGAGTCCCTCGCCCGTCCCCGTGTCCACGCCCCATGCCCGCAGCGCCTCGTGGCGGCGCTCCCGGCGCCACGGCTCCCGGTCCACCAGCGCCAGCAGGACACGGCCGAGCCGCACGCACCGGCGCCACACCTCGTCCCGGTCGGTGCCCATGACCGGCCCCAGGGGCGGCCGGTCGGCCCCCGCACCCGCGCCGCGCGTGCGCCCCCGTCCGACGGGCGCGCGGAACCGGCCCGTTCGCCGTCCCGCCGCCGTGTCGCCGGTACGGCCGCCGGCGGCATCGGCCGGTGCCCCGTGCGGTCCATCGGCAGCCCTTCCCGGGGACGGCCGCCCGCCCGTCCCCTCCCGCCGGACCGTAGACGCACGGCGTCGGGCGCGGGAGAGGGATACCGGCCAGTCCCGCGCCGCTCGGCATCCGGTCTCGTCGGCTCGGCGGAGCGCCGGGCCGGTGCCGCCCTCGCCGCCGGAGGGCCGGTCCGCCCGTCGCCGAGGCGAGGGATCGTGTGGCGCGGGGGCCGGGGCTCGGACGCCTTTCCGGTGGTGAGGGTGCCGGGGGGCGGCCCCGGTGTCCGGCGGGGCGGCCCGTGCGCGGACCGCGCGCGAGGTGTCGAGGGGCCTTCCCGCGCACCCGGAGGGGGCCGGTGCGCCTGCGCGGAGGGGGACCGGATCCCCGTGCGAGGTTGGCGGTTTTCGGTCTGACCGGCCGGCGCGGAAGGCGCCAGCATGGCGACAGGTGCATGCCATAGGAGGCGTCATGATCCCCTCACGTTCCCCGAGCGCCCGGCGAACGGCGCTGAGGGCCGTCGTCGTCCTGGCGATGCTCCTCGGCTGGTACGCCGCCGACGGCGGGTCCGCCCGCGCGGCGCAGGGTGCCGGGGACCGGGCCGGGCAGCGGGCGGCCGTCACCGTGCGCGGCGGGGACGCCCTCTACAGCCCCGGCGCCCGCTGCACCGTGGGCTTCAACGCCCGCTCCGGTTCCGCCACGTACGCGCTGGTGACGGGCCAGTGCGCCACCCGGGGCGGCCCCACCTGGTACGCCGATCCGGCCCTGACCATCAGTGTCGGCGTCACCGCGGGCGTGCGGTTCCCCGGCAACGACTACGCGAGCATCCGGTACACCAACACGTCGGCCGCCTACCCGGGCGAGGTCTCCCTGGGCGGCGCGGGCACCCTCGACATCACCGGCGCGGGCAGTCCCGTCGTGGGCCAGACGGTCTGCCACGCCGGAAGGGTCAGCGGATACCGCTGCGGGACGGTCCAGGCCGTGAACGTCACCATCAGCTACGGCGGCGGCACCGTCACCGGGCTGTTCCGGTCCAACGCCTGCGCCGACGCCGGGGACATCGGCGGCCCCGCCTTCTCCGGCGGGACGGCACTGGGCGTGATCGTCGCCGCCAGCGGCAACTGCGCGGCGGGAGGCTCCACCTACTACCAGCCGGTGACGCCGTGGCTCGCGGCGTACGGGCTCAGCGTCTACTGACCGAACCCGAGGGGGAGTTCGGGCGGACCGGACCGGTTCCCGGGCGGGGCGGCCGGTGCGCCCGGCTCACCACGGCCGTACCGCGCGCCGCCGTCGACGACCGGTTCCCCCCGTGCGCCGAGGGCGGGCGGCGCCCCCGCGACGGTACCTGGGCCCCGCCCCTGCGGTGGCGCGAGCGGGCCGGAGGCCGGTCGGCGGCGATACGGTACCCCCGCACCAGGGCGTGCGCACCAAGGGGGTCCGGCGCATCGTCCGGCCACGCCGCTCCTCCGCCGAGCGGATGCCTGGTGGATGCCGGGTGGGACCTCCTTGACCCGGTGGATTCCTCTGGCCATAGGATCAGGGGAGTGACACGGGCCACACGGGGGTGTACCGGTACGAGGGAGTGTGATGGCGCCGGCACCGAACACGCCGCCCCCGGCAAGCGGTCACCTGCGGTTCAGCCGCCCCGAGACGTTCAGTTCGACGGTCAGTTCCCTGTACCGCCCCGTCGTCCTGGAGTCGGCGCCCCGCACCCGGTTCTCCGGCGGCATCGAGGCCCGCCGGATCGACGATCTGCTGCTGAGCCGGGTGGAGGCCACGACCCACGAGTTCCGGCGGGTGGCCGGGGACACCGGGGCACCCGGGCCCCAGAGCGGACCCGTCAAGGTGTTCGCCCTGGTCGAGGGCGTCGCCGTCCTCCGGCAGGACGAACACGAGGTCGTCCTCGAACCGGGCGGGCTGGGGCTCGTCGACACCGCCCGCGCCTACGACATCCTGGGGGACGGCGGTTTCGACTGCCTGATCCTGATGCTCCCCGGCCGCAGGCTGGGTCTGCGGCCGGACGACCTCGCCGAGCTGTCGGCCGCGCGGTTCGACGCGGGCGCGCTCGACGAACTGGTCGTCCCCTATCTGTCGGGCCTGGCACGGAACCTGCCGGTCCTCGACGGAGCGGCCGGCCGCCGGGTCGCGCACACCACCGTGGAACTCCTCTCCGCGCTGCTCCAGGCCCAGCTCGGCCCCCGGCTGCCGCAGGCGCGGATCCACCGCGCGGAGCTGACCGAGCGGGCGCAGATGTTCGTACGGGAGCACCTGGACGACCGCGCGCTCTCGCCGGGCGCGATCGCGGAGGCCCTGCACGTGTCACCCCGGTACGTGCACTCCCTGTTCAGCTCGGCCGGAACCACGGTCTCCGCCTTCGTCCGCGCCCAGCGGCTGGAGGCGTCCCGCCGGGACCTGGCCGACCCGCACCTGGCCCACCTGGCCATCGCCGACGTGGCCGCCCGCCGGGGGTTCTCCGACGGCGCGCACTTCACCCGCGCCTTCAAGGACGCCTATGGCGTGACCCCCAGCGCGTTCCGCCGCACCGCCGCGCTCCCGCCCCCGGACTGACCCCCGCCGCGCCTCCGGGGCCCCCGCGCCCGGGGCCGGGACCGCCGCGCGTGGCGGGACGCCGCCGCCCGGTCCCGCGCCGTCCTCCGCCGCGCCTCCGGCCTCCGGTCACCCCCTCGCCGACGACCGGCACCAGGCACCCACCGTCCGATGTCGGCACCCGGCACCCCGCACCCACCGTCCGATGCCGGGTGCCCGACGGCCGACGCCCGACGCCCGAAACCCGCCCCCGGCCGGTCGTTCCGTGCGCTGTGCGGCAATCCGCTGTGCAGACAGGTTCAAGCCTTGGCCCCACCCTCCTCGCCAGCATGTGAGAGCCGTCATGGAGACGGCCCTGACACGCGGAGGTTCCCCATGAGCGCTGAGCAACTCGGTGCCCTGCTCGCCGCGGCCGCCGAGTCCGGCGGCTCCGCCCCCGACTTCTCCGACCCGCCGGAGAAGGCACGGAAGGACTTCGCCGCGTTCCTCGCCGGCCTGCCGGTCCCCGACGGGATCACCGTCCGACCGCACGAGGTCGCGGGCGTACCCGGGCTGCTGGTCCGGCCCGAGGACGGATCCGGCGCCATAGGCGCCCTCTACCTGCACGGCGGCGCCTACGTCGCCGGTGACCCCGGGGGATACCTCGGCATCATCGGCGGCATCGCCCGGGAGAGCGGGTGCGCCGTCTTCGCCCCGGACTACACGCTCGCGCCGGACAAGCGCTTCCCCGGCGCCGTCGAGGAGGCGTCCGCCGTCTACCGGGCCCTGGCGGACGAGGTCGGCGCCCACCGGCTCACGGTCGTGGGGGACTCGGCGGGCGGCGGCCTGGTGCTCGCGGTCCTGCTCGCCGCCCGCGACGCCGGGACCCCCCAGCCCGCCGCGGCGGTCGCCCTGTCGCCCTGGGCCGACCTGACCTGCTCGGGCGCCTCGGTCACCGAACGCGCCGACCGCGACCCGCTGCTCTCCGGCCGCCAGCTCCTGCACGCGGCCGGCGTCTACCTGGGGGACACCGACCCCCGGGAACCGCTGGCCTCACCGGTCTTCGCCGACCTGTCGGGGCTCGCGCCCCTCACCGTGCACGTCGGCAGCGAGGAGATCCTCCACGACGACGCCGTCCGCGTCGCCGAGGCCGCGGGCGGCACCCTGCGGGTCTGGGAGGGCATGGTCCACGACTGGGCCCTGTTCTGGTTCGCCGTCGACGAGAGCGCACAGGTCCTGGCGGACGTCGGCGCGACCGTCGCGGCAGCGGCCGCCGGGCGCGGGGAGGCGTGACATGACGGAGAACACCACCCCCGGCCGGCACGACGTGATCATCATCGGCGCGGGCGCCGCCGGCCTGTACATGCTGCACACCTGCCGGCGGATGGGCCTGGACGCGGTCGTGCTGGAGCGCGGCGACGGCGTGGGAGGCACCTGGTACTGGAACCGGTACCCGGGCGCCCGGTGCGACGTGGAGAGCCTGGACTACTCCTACTCCTTCGACGAGGACCTCCAGCGCGAGTGGCGCTGGGCCGAGAAGTACGCCACCCAGCCGGAGATCCTCGCCTACCTGGAGCACGTGGCCGACCGCTTCGACCTGCGCCGGGACATCCGCCTCGGGGCCGACGTGGTCGCCGCGGACTTCGACGAGGCCGACGGCACCTGGCGCGTGCGGACCGCGGACGGCCGCGAGACCACCGCGACCTGGGTGGTCGCCGCCACCGGCGTGCTCTCCGCGCCGAAGCGGACCCGGTTCCCCGGACAGGACGACTTCACCGGCACCGTCCTGAACAGCGCGCGGTGGCCGGCCGGGGGATACGACTTCACCGGGAAGCGGGTCGCCGTCATCGGCACCGGCTCCACCGGCATCCAGATCACCCCGCTCGTCGCACAGGACGCCGCGAAGGTGTTCGTCCTCCAGCGCACCCCCAGCTTCTCCGTCCCGGCCCACAACCGGA
This sequence comes from Streptomyces sp. NPDC107521, assembly GCF_055598485.1. NCBI lineage: Bacteria > Bacillati > Actinomycetota > Actinomycetes > Kitasatosporales > Streptomycetaceae > Streptomyces > Streptomyces sp. NPDC107521. The sequence continues at coordinate 44,499 of NZ_JBVKAT010000020.1, read as the reverse complement.
CGCTCACCGACGAGGAGTTCACCGCCGCCGTCGCCCGCTACCCCGAGCGCCGCCGCACCGCCCGCACCACCCTCCTGGGCGTGGACACCCGCAACCCCGACGTGTCCACCTTCGACGTGTCCGAGGAGGAGGCGCAGGCCGCCTACCGGAAGACCTTCGACTACGGCGGCCCGATGAAGCTGCTGACGACGTTCAACGACCCGATCGTCGACAAGAGGGCCAACGACGTCGTCGCCGCCTTCCTCGCCGACCGCATCCGCGAGCGGGTCGGCGACCCCGAACTCGCCGAACGGCTCATCCCCGACCACCCGGTCGGCGCCCGCCGCCTCTGCGTCGACACCGACTACTACGAGACCCTGACCCGGGACAACGTCGAACTCGTCGACCTGCGCGAGACTCCCCTCATCGGCTTCACCCCCACCGGCGTCCGCACCGCCGCGGCCGACCACGACGTCGACGTCGTCGTCCTCGCCACGGGCTTCGACGCCATCACCGGACCGCTGCGCGGCATCGACCCGCACGGCCGCGGCGGAGCGTCCCTGCGCGGCAAGTGGGACGCCCACCCGGCCAGTTACCTCGGCGTCATGGTGGCCGGGTTCCCGAACCTGTTCACCATCACCGGGCCGCTGAGCCCCTCGGTCAACAGCAACATGTTCGTGGCGATCGAACAGCACGTGGAGTTCATCGCGAAGCTCCTCGCCCACGCCGCGGAACACGGCCACGCCGTCATCGAGGCCACCCCCGAGGCGGAGGAGCGCTGGACCGCCCACGCCGCCGAGGTCGCGGCGGGGACCGTCTTCCCCCTCGCCGACTCCTGGTACAACGGCGCGAACATCGCGGGCAAGGCCGGCGCCGTCCTGCCCTACCTCGGCGGGATCGGCGGCTACCAGGCACGCCTCGACGAGATCGCCGCCGACGGCTTCCGCGGCTTCGAGACCGCCGTCCGTCCGGCCGCCGCCCCCTCCGCCTGACCGAGCGCCCACCCCTCCCCACCGGCGGGCGTGCCCCCGTACGCCCGCCCCCAACCACGGCAGGAGACCCCGCACCATGACCATCCGGATCCGCGCGAGCGTCGTCGAGGAAGTCGGCGCCCCCTTCACCTGCACCGACCTGGAGATCGACGACCCGGGCCCCGGCGAGATCCTCGTCCGCGTCGTCGCCTCCGGCGTCTGCCACACCGACGCCAACACCCGCGGCGGCGACATGCCGATGCCGCTGCCCGGCGTGCTCGGCCACGAGGGAGCGGGCGTCGTCGAGGCGGTCGGCCCCGGCGTCACCAGCCCCCGCCCCGGCGACCACGTGGTCCTCGGCTGGCCCTCCTGCGGGGAGTGCCGCAACTGCCGCGAGGGCGAGCCGCGCTACTGCCTCGGCATCGCCCCGGCGCTGGTCGGGGGCGTGCGCCTGACCGGCGAGAAGGCGGGCACCTCCGGCTACCGCCGCCTCGACGGCACCCCCGTCTCGGGCCACTTCTTCGGCCAGTCCTCGTTCGCCACCCACGCCCTCGCCCTCGCCGGACAGGCCGTCGTCATCCCCCGCGACGTCCCGCTCGACATCGCCGGCCCGCTCGCCTGCGGCATCGTCACCGGCGCGGGCGCCGTGCTCAACACAGCCAGGCCCCGCGCCGGGGACAGCATCGTGGTCTACGGGGCCGGGGCGGTCGGCCTGGCGGCCGTCATGGCGGCGAGGAACACCCCGGCCACGACCATCGTGGCCGTCGACGTCCACGACTCCCGGCTCGCCCTCGCGAGCCGCTACGGCGCGACCCACGTCGTCGACGCCTCCTCCACCCCCGACACCGTCGCGACGGTGCGGGAGATCATCGGCGGCAGCGCCGACTTCGCGCTCGACTGCACCGGCGTCATCCCCGTCGTCGAGCAGGCCGTCGAGACCGTCGGCATGCTCGGAACGGCCATCCTCATCGGGGGCGCGCCGGCCGGGGCGGCCTTCAGCGCCGACCACTTCCGCACCCTGTTCGGCAAGCGCATCGTCGGCACCCTCGGCGGCAGCGGCGACTCCCAGCGGCTCATTCCCGCCCTGCTCGCCCTCTGGCGCCAGGGCCGGTTCCCCTTCGACGAACTCGTGGACACCTTCGACTTCGAGGACATCGAGGGAGCCCTGGAGGCCAGCCGCCGCGGCGACGTCATCAAGCCCGTCGTCCGCATGCCCGACCCCGCCGCCCCGTGACCATCCGCCCCGTCACCATCCGCCCCACGAGCGCCGAGGAGTCTCCATGACCGAGGACACCACCGAGAGCCCCGTCTGGGAGGGCAGGCTCTACTCCCGCGGCTGGCGGACCGGGTCGGGCGACCCGCTCACCGTCACCGCCCCCGGCACCGGCCGGGTCCTGGGCACCGTCGCCGGTGCCACCACCGCCGACCTGGACCAGGCCGTGGAGAGCGCGCGCGCCGCCCAGCGCGCCTGGGCCGCCGCGCCGTACACCGTCCGGGCCGCCGTCCTGCACCGGGCCGCGGCCCTCCTGGAGGCCGACCCCGGCCGCCTCATGCAGATCCTGGTCGCCGAGTCCGGCTCGGGACGGGCGAAGGCCGGGTTCGAGACCGGACTCGTCGTCTCCGAACTGCGCGAGTCGGCGGCGCTGGCCTCGCACCCGTCGGGCGAGATCCTGCGCTCGGCCAAGCCCCGCCTGTCCCTGGCCCGTCGCGTCCCGCTCGGCGTGGTGGGCGTCATCGCGCCCTTCAACTTCCCGGCCATCCTCGCCCTGAGATCGGTGGCACCGGCGCTCGCCCTCGGCAACGCGGTGGTGCTCAAGCCCGACCCCCGCACCTCCGTCTCCGGCGGCCTCGCGCTCGCGGCGCTGCTGGACGAGGCGGGCCTGCCCGAGGGCCTGCTCCACGTGCTTCCCGGCGGCGGCGAACTGGGCGCGGCCCTGGTGGCCCACCCGGAGGTGCCGTGCCTCTCGTTCACCGGGTCCACCGCCGCCGGCCGCAGGATCGCCGGGAGCGCCGCACCGCTGCTCAAGCGGGTGCACCTGGAACTCGGCGGGAACAACGCGATGCTGGTGCTGCCGGACGCCGACGTCCGGGCCGCGGCCTCCGTCGCGGCCTGGGGCTCCTTCCTGCACCAGGGCCAGATCTGCATGACGACCGGACGGCACCTGGTGCACCGCTCCCTCGCCGACGAGTACGTGGCCGCCCTCGCCGAGAGGGCCGCCGGGCTGCCGGTCGGCGACCCGGCCGACCCGGCGAACGCCCTGGGCCCCCTCATCGACGAGCGGCAGCGCGACCGTGTGCACGCCCTCGTGACCGGTGCCGTCGCCGGGGGCGCCACCCTAGTCGCCGGGGGCGAGTACGACGGGCTGTACTACCGGCCGACGGTCCTGACCGGAGTGGCGCCGGACAATCCGGCGTGGACCGAGGAGATCTTCGGCCCGGTCGCCCCCGTACAGGTCTACGACGACGTCGACGAGGCCCTCGACATCATCAACGCCTCCGAGTACGGGCTGTCCGTCTCCATCCTGACCGGCGATCCGCACGCCGCGTTCGGCCTGTGCGACCGCATCGCCTCCGGCGCGGTCCACATCAACGACGCGACCGTCGACGACGAGGCGGTCGCTCCGTTCGGCGGGACCAAGTCATCCGGGACGGGCGGCCGCTTCGGGGGTCCCCACGCCAACCTCGACACCTTCACCGAGATCCAGTGGGTCACTCTGCAAGGTGAGATAGAGCGTTACGATCACTAATATAGATATATGTAGAAAAGGGTGAATCTACATGCGATTCAGTGGCAAGGTCGCTCTGGTCACCGGAGCGGGCTCGGGGATCGGCCGCGCGATCACACTGCGCCTGGCCGGCGAGGGTGCCGTGGTCGTGGCCGGTGACATCAACCTCGCCGGTGCCGAGGAGACCATCGGTCTGGCCGAGAAGGCGGGCGGCAGGGGGCTGGCGATGGCCCAGGACGTCGCCGACCCGGCCGACGCCGAACGCGCCGTGGGCACGGCGGTGGACCGGTTCGGCGGTCTGCACCTGGCCGTCAACAACGCCGGAATCCCCGGGGTGAACCTGCCGATCGCCGATCTGGGCATCGAGGACTGGAACCGGCTCATCGCCATCAACCTCAGCGGTGTCGCCTACGGGCTGCACTTCCAGGTCCCCGCGATCATCGCCTCCGGCGGCGGCGCCATCGTCAACATGGCCTCCATCGCCGGTGCCGTCGCCGTCCCCGAGAACCCCGCCTACACGGCCTCCAAGCACGGTGTCGTCGGCCTCACCAAGGCCGCCGGTGCCGACTACGGAGCGTCCGGCGTACGGGTCAACGCCGTGGGCCCGGGGTTCATCGCGACCCCGCTGCTGGCCGAACTCCCGGCCGAGGTCACCGCGGGCGTCGCCGCCAAGCACGCCCTGGGCAGGCTGGGCCGCGAGGACGAGGTCGCCGCGATGACGGCCTTCCTGCTCAGCGACGACGCCTCCTTCGTCACCGGCAGCTACCACGTCGTGGACGGCGGCTACACGGCGGTGTGAGACGGGCCCGGGCGAGGGGGTGTCCTCGCCCGGGCCCTCCGCGTCCATCCGCGGAGCCGGGACTGGTACCGGGGCCGGGTCATGGCGGGGTCATGGCGGGGTTCGGACGAGGTGCCGTCGGGGCGCCGCTCGGGGACGGTGCTCCGTCACTCCGGCCTCGGCACACTCGCCCCGTTTCCTGTCGCCCCGCCCGTCGGTCCCCGTACGGGGCGGGGTGGGGCGTCGGTGTCGGCTTCGGCACCGGCGTGTGGCCGTGCGACGGAGGGGACGGGGGCGCCACTGCCGGGTGCGTCAGGACGCTTGTGCTGCGGGGGTCCGGCGGCCACCCGCCGACGGGACACTGCGCGAGCAATGGGTGGCCATCGCCCCGAGCCCACCGGGCATGTCACCGCCGTGTCGTACGGCGCCGGCTCACCGTGTGCCCGGAGTCATCGGCCTGGCAACGAAGGCCCGGATCATCGCGGCTGCCAACCAGTCGGCGGGGCACATGGTCATCCGCACCCTGCGGATTCTGGCACCCGGCACGGTGCCGGTGCCGGTGCCTGAGCCGGCCGACTCCGGCCCGGAGCCCGCGGCCGCGCCCGCCGGGCCGCCGTGCACCCGTGAGACCGCCTCGGACGGCTACCGCCGCGCGATCTCCGCCCACCAGGAGGTCGTCGTGCCGTCCCGAGTGGAGTCGACCCGGGGATTGCGGAGGGCGGTCGAGTGGCATACCGCCGCGCTGCGCGAGCTGTCCAGCAGGACGTTTCCTGAGGCCGATGTCGTCCTGGACAATGCGCCGTCCCCGATCGAGCAGGGCCGCGTCGGTCGTCGCCGCGAGGCTGACGCCTCCTACGCGGCGGCTTCGCGCCGGGGCAGGGCACGGTTGGGGCGCGGAGGAGGGTGCCCGCGAGGTCGGGCCACAGGCTGGTCTTGCACTGGCGTGCCAGCAGGAAGCGCCAGAAACCGAAGTTCAGCTCCGCGATGACCTTCCCGCGTGGGACGGTGGCGCCGCCCCGCCCGGCGCACTCCTGAGCCTGGGCGATGTCGCCGCGGGCCTTGCCGGGAAGACCGGGTGGCCCCCGTGCTTTCCCCGCTCGGCGCCACGTCATCAGGACGGGCGGGCCGGGCAGGCGTCGGCGCTCCCGTGGGGAGGCCGGGAGGGCCGACGCCGCCCGCGCCAAGGCGGCCTGGATAGGGCGGTGGTTCCGTACCGAGGGTCACCGTCGATGTCACCATTGCACTGATTTCGGTCATCCAACAGGCTCGTGACCGAATTCGACAGTGTGGCCGTGCTGACGGCGGAGGGCCAAGACGGCTGCGAGGTCGAGTCCCGCACGGACGCCTCGGTCGCGCGCCCGTACGAGGTGCTCGGGCCGGACGGGTGGGGCGTGTCCTCGCCCTGCTCGGGCCGGTGGCCGGAGAGGTGCCGGCCTCCGGCGACATCCCCTTCCCCAATCCGATGGGGCTGCCCGCGTGCGACCACCGAACGCGACGGGCCATCGAAAGGAGCTGGATCTTTCTCTCTGGAAAGAATCACCATTGATCGCGGATCATTATTGAACACGGATTCTTCTTGCCGCTGTTTTCCGCCTCCGTGAATTCCTGTTCCGTTCAGCCGGAAACAGTCTTGCGTCCGAATCCGGTGCCGACGGCGATCTCGCGGCTCCTGCCGCGCCCACCACGAAGAACGAGGCAGAGGCCGCCCTGCCTCCGCCCGGGCCGGCACACCGGCCCAGGGACACGAGTGGCGCTCCCGTAATCCCATGCCGTCTTCAAGGAAGTCCGGAATTTCACTGTCGAGGTCTGCGGAGATTGGGAGAGGCTACTGAACCACGGGCGTCACCATGTCGCTCATCAGTCTCGTGGACACTGATCAGGGGAGAATTCGTGTCTCACAAGAAAAAGACCGTGCTCACTGCCGCCGTGGCCGCCTCGCTCGCCCTCGTCGCCTTCGGCGCGAACGCCTCCGCCGACGCGGGCACGGCCAAGACGAAGGCGGCGAAGGCCACCGCCGTGACCGGCCTCAGCGGTACCTGGTACAACGAACTCGGTTCGACCTTCACGGTGACCGCGGACGCGAACGGCAATCTCACCGGCACATACGACTCGGCGGTCGGCAACGCCGAGAACCAGTACGTGGTGAAGGGCCGTTACGACACCCTTCCCGCGCCGGACCACGGCACGGCACTGGGCTGGACCGTCTCCTGGCGCAACGACTACCGCAACGCCCACTCCGCGACCACCTGGAGCGGCCAGTACTTCGGCGGTTCCAACCCGCGGATCAGCACCCAGTGGCTGCTGACGTCCGGCACCACCTCCGCCGACCAGTGGAAGTCGACGCTGGTCGGCCATGACGAGTTCACCAAGACCGAGCCGTCCGCCGCCAAGATCGCCGCGGCCCGCAAGGCCGGCGTGAACGGTGGGGCCCCCTCCGCACTGAAGTGACGCGCCGACCCGAGCCTGTCGGGACGACGCATCCCCCGAAGGCGCCCGAGACGATTCCCTCTCGGGCGCCCTGCGCCGTGAAGATCCGCGCCAGATCGTCTGCCTAAGCGTTGTCCCGTAACTACTGGTCGCGGGTGAGATGATCTTGCTGTGGCTGGTGTGACCACGGCTGCTCTCAAGATGCAACAGCAAAATGGGCGGATCTCCCCCGAGGGGCTGCTGCCCGTCCTTGAGGGAATCGCTGCCCCCTTAACGTGCCGAAGTCAATGACCTCGTCACAGGCGCGGCCGCCACCAGGCCGCTCGACGGAAGTGTTTTTGGAGTCTACGTTGGTGAATCCGCATGCATTTCCGGTGCGGTGAGTAGTGCACGGGAATGGGTCAAGGGCAACGGGCACTTTCCGGAAAAAGGATGCATCGAGCCTCTCGCCGTACATTGAGAGTGTGTCTCACGTGGCGAGTTTCGCGAGCTTTCATCCCGTCGCCTGTGGAGACCCGGGTATCAGCGTGCCGGGCGGCATCATCGACGTACCGGAAGACCTCACCGAGCCGGGACAGCGCCGGTGCACCGCTCGCCCGACCGGCCAGGGCCCGCCGCACCGCACGGCGTCATGGCCACCACCTCGTCCGACCACATCTCCGCCGCCGCTCACCCGGCCACCTCGGACCAGCCGCCGGTCGTCATCCGCGACGAGACGGCCGTCGTGCCACGCACAGCAGCGCAGGAGAACAGGAGCGTCCGGTTGCACGGCGGTCGCGTCGCCCACACCGCCCGCCAGGAGCCCTCCGGCCGGTGCCGCATGGTCTGCGACACCCTGCCCCTCCACCCGGACGACTTCGACCGCCCCCCGAGCGACACCCTCTGCCGCGCCTGCAGCCGAGTGCCGCGCCTCGCCGTCGACCCGGTCGCCGCGCCGCGCTCCCACACCGTGCGGCCCGCGCCGCGCGCGAGCGGGCCGACGCCATGCCGGCCGAGCGGATCCGGACCGTGCGCGCCGAGTAGGACGGCACGGGACCTTTCCCCGAGTGGTGGACACCTCTGATGCCGGCCCCGGCAGGGGTCGGGCAGGAAGCATTTCTCATGGTGATGGAGGTCTACTCGCCCGCAGGACCTTCTTCGGGCAGCGCGGCGAACTGCGCCAGCAGTACCGCGAGGGCATGGAGGGCCAGCTCGGCGCCCTCGGACCGGCCCTGAACGCGGTGGTGCTGTGCAACAGCCTCTGCATCGACGCCGCCGTCACACAACTGGCCGCCGACGGCTTCCCCGTCACCGACGAACTGCTCGCCCGGCTCTCCCCACTCCAGTACGACCACATCAGCTTCCTCGCCCGCCACGCCTCCACCCGGCCGGCCGTGACGGGCGAGTGCCCACCACCGCTTTCGTCAGCGCCTTCGCGGCGGTCACAGCCGATACATGGCAGGTGTGCGCCGATCTCGCCCTCACCCGGCTTGTGGTGCGCTTCAGGAGAACTTGTACCCGGCGAAGTCGGCGACGTGCACATACCCAATGCGCTGGTAGAGAGCGTTACTGGTGTGATTGTCCGGGTCCGTGAACAGGACGACGTCCGTCGCGCCCGCGGCGAGCGCTGCCCGGCTCACCTCGACCGTCACGGCGCCCGCGTAGCCGCGGCCTCGGAGGTGGGCCGGGGTGTAGACGGGATCGATCCTTGCCATGCTGCCGATGACCGAGGTCGCGGCCGCCATCGAGACGGGGATGCCGTCCGGAGTCTCCCAGAAGGTGAAGTGCCGGTCGCCGAAGCGCGAGTCCTCCCAGGAGCCGGCGTCGATCAAGTCGATGGAGGACTGCTCCCCGACGTCGACGCAGAACTCACGGCACCAGCGCACGACGTGTTCGCGGTCTGTCCCGTCCGTGAGTCGGCCCCTGCCAGGAGTCGGCGAACGCGGTGGCGGTGTCGTGGTGGCTGTACCTGGTTGATCCATGCGGAGGAGGCGAACCATCCGATCGTTCTGTCGTGCCGGGTGCTGAAACCCGCCCGCTCCTCCTGCTACGCCCGGCGCGAGGGCGAGGCTGTCCGCCGTGCCCGGCAGGCCGCCGACGACGCGCTCGCGCACGAGATCACCGCGGTGCACATCGCCTCCCGGCACACCTACGGTGTCCCGCGTATCCACGCCGAACCGCGCCGTCCGGTCCGGCGGGTGAACCGCAAACGCGTCGCCCGTGTGATGCGTGAGCGCGACATCCGCGGTGTCACCCGGCGCAAGAGGCGTTCACCGACCCGGCCGGACGCGAAGGCGAAGCAGGCCCCGGACCTGATCGGCCGCGGCTTCCACACCGAGCGGCCCGGCACCGGGCCGGCCGGCGGCATCACCTGCCTGCCCACCGCCGAAGGCTGGCTCTACCTCGCCCGCTTGGCCGGACCTGGCCACCCGCGAGGCCGTCGGCCACGCCACGGCCGGTCACCACCGCGCCGGACTCGTCGTCGACGCTCCTGACATGGCCCGCGGCCGGGGCGGCCTGGAGTCCGGCCGCGCGATCCACAGCGATCGCGGCAGTGAAGGCACCTCAGCCAAGTTCCGGGACCGAACAGGGAAGTTGGGGCTGCGGCAGAGCTGGGGACGCACCGGATCACGCTTCGGCGACGCTGCCGCGGAGAGCTTCTGGGCCCTGCTCAAGGAGGAGGTCGGCACCCGTGTCCGGCCCGACCGGGCCACCGCCCGAGCCGAGGTCTTCTCCTTCATCGAGACCTCCTGCAACCGCCGCCGCCTGCGAAAGCACCGGACTTTCGGCTACCTCACCCCGACCGAGACCAGGCAGCGGCACCAGCACGCCCTCGCGGCACAACGATCACGTGTCCGAGACCACGGGGAAACGTCAATTGTGCGGTCCTCCCGTCCAGCCGGCATGCCTGCGCACGCTCACAAGGGACCGGAAGCGATGACTTGGGCAGCGGCGGCTGCCCAGCCGTGGTCCACGAGCGGCCCGGCGAGGCGGGACGCGATGGTGTCAGGCGGCCGGGACCACCAGTGGAGTTCCGGTCACCGGGTCCGGGACGATCACGTTCGGCAGGCCGAGGACCTCTTCGATCAGAACCGTGTCCACGATGTCCACGGGCCGGCCCTCCGCATGGACGCGGCCGTCCCTCATGGCCACGAGGTGGTCGGCGAACCGGCATGCCTGGTTGATGTCATGGAGCACCGCGATGACGGTGCGACCGCTGTCGCGCAGCGCGGCGAGCAGCGACAGCAGTTGGTACTGATGGGCGAGGTCCAGGTACGTCGTCGGCTCGTCGAGCAGCAGGTACGGCGTCTCCTGCGCCAGCGCCATCGCGATCCAGGCCCGCTGACGCTGGCCTCCGGAGAGCTGCGCGACCGGACGGTCCGCCAGTTCGGTCACACCGGCCGCAGCCATCGCCTCCCGTACGGCCCGGGCGTCGGCGGCCGTCGTGACGGAGAACGCCGAACGGTGCGGGAAACGTCCACGCGCGACGAGTTGCCGTACCAGCAGGTTCTCCGGGACCGTGAGTTCCTGCGGAAGGAAGCCGATCTGCCGGGCGAGTGCCTTCGGTGGGTACGTCTCCATGGCGCGACCGTCGAGGAACACCGCGCCGGATGACGGCTTGAGAAGCCGGACGAAGGCGCGGAGGAGGGTCGACTTCCCGGAGGCGTTGGCGCCGACGATGGCGGTGAACGCGCCGTCCGGAACGTCCAGACTGAGGTGGGTGGAGATCGTCCGGTCGCCGTAGGAGAGGGTGAGGTCACGCGCCGTCAGTCGCGGACCGGCGGCCGGTGTCCCGGTGCCGGTCGCGGCTGCCGTTCGGGTCGTCATCGGGGATTCGGTCGGGACGTCGGGCTCGGTCACGGTCGGTTGACTTCCTTGATGAGCAGCCAGAGAAGGTAGAGACCGCCGATCGCGGTCGTCACCGCGCCGACCGGCAGCGCGATCGGGGCGATCAGGGTCTGTGCGATCAGATCGGCGGCCAGGAGCAGCACCGCGCCGGTCAGTGCCGCCGGTGCCAGCGGCACTCCGGGCGCGTTGGTGAGGCGTCGTCCGATCTGCGGCGCGGCGAGCGCGATGAACGCGATCGGACCGGCGACCGCGGTCACGGTGGCGGTGCAGCAGACCCCCGCCGCGATCGTCAGGAGCCGGTGCCGGCTCAGGCTGACTCCCGTGGTGACCGCGAGGTCATCGCCGAGCCCGGTCTGGTGCATGGCGCGGGACACGGCGGCGAGCAGGCCCGCGAGCGCCGCGGCGATGACCAGCGGGAGGGTCAGGTCGTCCCAGCCGATCCCGTTGAGGGAACCCGCGCTCCAGCCGGACGCGGCGAGGGCGACGTCCAGCTCGGCCCGGAGCACGATCCAGGCGTTCAGGGCGGTGAGCATCGCGTTCACACCGATGCCGATCACGATGAGCCGCAGGCCGCTGAGTCCCGATCGCAGTGACAGCAGCAGGATGACCGTCGCCGTGAGCAGTCCGCCCGCGACCGAGCCGAGGGCGAGCTGGGCGGCGGTTCCGCCGAACACCGTGATCGAGACCAGCGCGCCGGTGTACGCCCCGGTGTCGAGGCCGATCACGTCAGGGCTGCCGAGCGCGTTACGGGTGAGATTCTGGAAGACGGCCCCCGCGCAGCCCAGCAGCGCGCCGAAGACACAGGCTGCGGTGGTGCGGGGCAGTCGCCATTCCCGGACGACGATCACCGACTCTCCCTGCCCGGCGAGTGCGCGCAGTGCCTCCGCCGGGGTGCTCCAGGTGTCGCCCCGGCAGAGTCCGGCCATGAAGAGCGCCAGCAGCACCCCGAGGAGCGCGGTCGCGCCCAGGACCGTACGCCGTTCGAGGCCGAACGGCGTACGGGACTCCTCGTGCCCGGACGGGGCGAGGGCGTCGGGGGGAATGGGTGTCGAGGGAGGGTTCGTGCTGGTCACAGTGGCCTCGCCCCATGGCGTTGGGTGGTCCAGATGAGCACCGGAGCGCCGATGAACGCGGTCACGACGGCCACCGGCACCTCACCGGTCCTGAGCAGCACCCGCGACGCGATGTCCGAGACCAGCAGCAGGACCGGCCCCAGGACCATGGAGTACGCCATCAGCCACGGCACCGATCCGCCCGCCGGCCGCCGGACCAGGTGCGGAACCATCAGCCCCAGAAAGGCGATCGGTCCGGCCACGGCCGTCGCCGCGCCCGCGAGCAGGGTGATGACGACGAGTACGGTCAGCCGGGAGCGCACGACATGGATACCGAGCGCGTGGGCCACGTCCTCCCCGAGCGACAGGGCGTTCAGCGGCCGGGTGAGCGCCATCGCGCAGACCAGGGCCACGACGATCGTCAGGACCGGCAGCGTGAGCGGGAGCTGTTCGCGGCCCGCCAGCGAGCCGACGGCCCAGAACCGGAAGTGGTCGAAGGCGTCCGGCAGCGTCAGCCGCAGCCCCAGGGAGATCCCCGCGAGTACGGAGCTGAGGGCGACGCCCGCGAGGACCAGTCGCAACGGAGCCGCCCGGCCGACGGCCTGGACCACGAGAGCGGCGAGCAGTGAACCGATGAGCGCGAGCCCCAGCTGTCCGGCCTGGGAGCCCGCGAGCCCGAACACCGTGCCGAGCGTGATGGCGAACCCGGCTCCGGCAGTCACTCCGAGGATGCCCGGCTCGGCCAGCGGGTTACGGGTCAGCGTCTGCATCAGCGCGCCCGCGGCGGCGAGGGCCGCGCCCGCGCAGATCCCCAGGATCGTCCTGGGCACCCGGATGCCACGGACGATCAGATGGTCGTCCGTGCCGGCGTACCCGGTGAAGGCCCGCCACACCTCGGCGGGCGGGACCGTGTGGGATCCGATGCTCACACTCGCGACCGCGACGACGGCGAGCAGACCGAGAGCGGCGAGCAGGAACGCGGTCCTGGGCAGGGCGACGGCTTCTTCCAGGGGCGGCCCGTCCTTCGGGGGCGCCTCTCCGTCTTCTCGCGGAAGCGCCGCCGTTCGCGGGTGCGCCCCTTCCCACGGGGGCGCGGCTCCCCGCGGCGTCTCCCCTTCCCGAGGATTCGGCCCGGCCTGACCGAACGCGGCTCCGCCCGGGGCCCCGTGCTCCTCCGGGGACCCGGAACCCTGCGGGTGCGGGGCTTCCTGCGGGCACGCCCCTGGCCCGGTGCCACCGGACCCCCGCGTCCGACCGGCCTCGTCCGTGCTCTCGGACACCGGTGGAGCCCCGGACTCGTACGGTTCCGGCTCACCGACCGGGCCCGTGTCCCTCGGTGTTCCCGCGGAAGCGCCCGTGCGCGCCCGGCCGGGTGGATCAGTCATCAAGGCCGGCGACACCGCGCTTCCAGTACCCCGTGAACAGCGCGTCGACCCGACCCCTGGCCCAGGCACGCAGCGGTTTGATGTCATCGGCCTCGCCAGCGGCGAACAGGAACACGCCCGTCGGGGGAAGGACGAGGGCCTCGACCGCGGCCGCGAGGAGGGAGCGGTTCTCCTCCCGTACGAGCCGGGTGAACTCCACTCCGGCGCGCGAGGCGAGCGGATAGGCGTGCTCGTCTGCGTGCTCGGTCTCGATCACGAAGTGGGCCGAGACCTCACACGGGGACTCCTCGAGCCAGCGCGCGGCGGCCGGGAGCGCGGTGGCGTCGACCGCGAAGACATAGTGGTCGTAGGTGTGCGGGAACGCCTTCGCTCCCGGTGGTCCGGCGATCGCGACCGGGTCGCCCGGTTCGGCGGCGAGGGCCCACTCGGACGCGGTTCCGCCCGGATGGAGCACGAAGTCCAGGTCCAGTTCGCCGGATTCGGCGTCGAACCGCCGGACGGTGTACTTCCGGGCGGTGGGCAGAGGGCGCGGCCAGTCGAGCATCAGCCGGTCGTTGCTGACCGGGAGCCGGAGGGTGCCGTCCGGATCGGGGAAGAGGATCATGACGTGATCGTCGGCCTGGTAGCTGTGGAAGCCGTTGAGGGAGGTGCCGCCGAGGGTGAGCCGCATCATGCGGGGGCTCACCCGCTCCTTGCGGAGCAGCGGTACGGTGCGTATGCCGATCGGATAGCCGATCCGCACGGTGCCGCTGCCCGACCGGTGGTGCGCGGCGACCCTCTCGCGCGGATTGAGGCGTTCGATACTCATCGGTCGAGCAGTGGCGCGAGCGCCTTGTCGGTGGCTTCCAGCGTCTTGACCGCCGAGGCGTAGGTGGCGGCTTCGGTGAAGGCCAGCGGGAAGACCTTTCCGGCCTTGACCGCGGGCAGGTTCTTCCACAGTTCGGAGTCGAGCACGTACTGCACGGGCTCGCTCACCGAACCGTCGTCCTCCACGGTGTAGGTGATGGCGTCCGCGTCGGCGAGGCTCGCGGGAAGCTCCTCGATGGAGGGGAACTCGCTGACGTCGAGCGAGCCGCCCCCCTTCTCCTTCACCCGGCCGTAGTACGTCACTCCGATGTCCTGGGCGATGTTGGTGCCCCAGGACTGGCCGAACTCACGGTGGAAGGTCCCCTTGGCGACATCGCCGTAGGCCCCGACATGGCCGAAGTCCACCCCCTTGAGGGCCCCGGCGTACTTCGCGGTCAACTCGGCCGCCTTCTTCTCGTACGCGGCGCGGCCCTTCTCGAAGTGGCCGAGCCTGCCCGCGGCGTCGGCCTGCCGCTTGGAGAGGTCACGCCAGGCTGAGGGGACGGTGGGGCCGATGGCCACGACGGGGGCGATGGACTCCAGACGCTTGACGTCGATGTCGGCGATGACCGGCTTGGGCACCCCGATGACGATGAGGTCCGGCTTGGTGCTCGCGATGGCCTCGTAGTTCGTCTCCGCCGCGAGGGCGCCCGCGACCTTCTTCAGACCCTTGTAGGTGGCGAGGTCGTCCTTGTCCATCATCGCCAGGCCCCGGTCCCACGTGGAGATGCCCACCAGATCGGCACCGGCCTCGATCAGGACCGGGACGGCGTAGCCGGTGGCGACGACCCGCTTGGGATCGACCGGAATCTCGACCCTGCCGTTGTCGGCGGCGAACACACGGGTCTTGGCCGTTTCACCGGACTTCCCGCCGGAGCCCGAGCCGGACGTGCCGCAGCCGGCCAGCAGGGCGATCGGGAGCGTCGCCGCTCCGGCGATGAGAGCGCGTGACACACGGCGCGAGGGGCGAGAGGACATGAGGGCGTTCCTTAGGGATGCACAAGTGGTGCGAACAGGGGCCGAATCGTCCGGAACTTCCGGGCGATTCAGTTAGGTTAGCCTTACTTAAAATCGGTTTGATGTCGATGAGAGGTCACCTCATGTCGATCACAGGACCCGGCCGTACGGATCCGGTCCGCTGCGACGAGTACGCCTACGGCCTCGGCGACCCCGCCGGTATCCTCGTGCTGCGGTACCGCTCCGCCGGGGCCCTGGAGTTCGGCACGAGCCGCCAGGACTTCCTTCACCAGCTCTACTGGTCGCCGGACGGCGTGCTGTCGACCGTGTACGGCCGGCACCGCGGCTTCGTGGGACCGCAGGAGGCGTTGTGGTCCGAGCGTGCCGTCGACCACGAGGTGCGGGCCGCCGACCGGCAGACCGTGTACCGGATCTGTCTGCGTCAGGTGCCCGAAGCACTGGCCGAACTGCGCATCGGCCCCGTGGCCGTCGGAGAGCAGGCGGCCCGGCTCATCGAGACGATCGCCTCCCCCGGCTTCGGGGAGAGCGAGGCGCTCACCGCACGGCAGCGGATTCTGGCGGATCTCCGTCCGTCTCCTCAGGACGTCGCCGATCCGCGCGCCTTCGGTCACGGCCACGCGCTGGCCGTCACGCGGCTGATGTCCCACGACCCCGGGGACGCCACCCGGCTCGACGAGTGGGCCGCACGGCTCCACATCAGCGTGAAGAGCCTGCAGAGGGACTTCCTGCGCGAGTTCGGCACTTCGTACACCCACTGGCGCACCGGGCTCCGGCTCCGGGCTGCCCGCGTGCTGCTGGGCGCCGAACCGGTCGCGACGGTCGCCCGCCGCGTCGGATACGCGAGTTCGTCGGCCTTCGTCGTGGCGTTCACGAAGGAGTACGGGCAGACGCCCGGCCGGTACATCCGCGCCCTGCGGGACGACGAACGCTGATCCCCTTTCGCCGTGCTGCCGTGCTGCCGTGCTGCCGTGCTGCCGTGCTGCCGGGCGCGATCCGCGTGATCCCGGGCCCGTATCGACCGTGCACCGTGCCGCGCGGGGTCGTCGACGGGGCCGTTCCCGTGCCCGGCTCGGTGCGGCCCGCCTGCGCCTCTGAGTCGGCAGCCGCGCGGGATCCTCCGGCTCGTCATGCGGGCGAGGGGGTGCTCGACGCGGGTGCGGGCCTTGCGGTGGGAGGTGCTGTGGTCCTCCTTCCGGGCCGGCGGTGGTGCGGGGTGGTCAGGCCGGTGCCCCGGTGTCCCGGTCGCCGCCGTCGGCGTCGACGACGACCTGGTGGTTGGTGGAGTGGCGGTGGTTCCCGCTGGAGGCGGTGACGGTCCGGTGCGGGTGGTCCGACCCGGAACAGGTGCACGGACCACGGCAACCCGGCCGCCCCGAGCCTCGCCCGATCACCCGCGGCGGCACCTTGGACTGGGTGCCCGCACCGCGAACGTGGCGGTCTCCGCCCATCTGACGGGCACCGCTGACGGCGTGTCCCGTCGGTGGTACGTCCCGCCGAGGGATACGCCGGGGTGGCCCGGGGCGCGGATCTCAGGCCGCCGCCCCCATCGCCAGCACGGACGTCTGACTCCCGAAGGCGAACGACATGGACACCGCGAGATCGAACGAGGTGTCACGGGCGCCCTCCGCCACGTGGTCGTGGTCGCACTCCGGGTCGGGCGTCGTCAGATTGATCGTCGGCGCGAGCCGCTGGTGGTGCAGCATCAAAGCGGTGGAGGCGGCGTTGATGATCCCGGCCAGACCGAAGGTGTGCCCGTAGATCGGCTTGTTGGAGCTGATCGGGGGCAACGCCCCGGGGCCGCGGCCGGGGTACAGCGCGCGCAGGGCCCGGCTCTCGGCGAGGTCGTTGTAGCGGGTCGCGGTCCCGTGGGCGCAGAAGTAGCCCACCTCGTCCGGGCGGCGCCCGGCCTCGTCCAGGGCCTCCACCACCAGACCGGCGGTGACCTTGCCGGTCAGGTCCATGGTGGTGGGGTGCTCGGCCTCGTTCATCGAGGCGTGGGCGAGGACACGGGCGTACACCCGGGCCCCGCGCCGCAGGGCGGTCGACTCCCGCTCCAGGCACAGCACCACGGAGCCCTCGCCGAGGGCGAACCCCTCGCGGTCGGCGCTGTAGGGGCGCACCGCGCGGGACGGGTCCTCGCACTCCGTGGAGAGCACACCGTTGCCCAGCGCCCGGTAGCAGTGCGCCACCTCGGGCAGGATGGGGAACTCGTGGCCGCCGACCAGGACGGCGTCGCTGCTGCCCGCCCGCAACTCCCGCAGGGCCAGGCCGATCGCCTGGTGGCCGCCGACGCAGGCGTTGCTGACAGTCGTGACGAGGCCCTGCGCCCCGGTGTGGATGGCGGCCAGACTGGCCGGGGTGCCGGGCAGCCCGCGGAACATGGCGCCCTTGTCGTCGTACGCAGCCGGGTCCTCGCCGCGCAGCACCGGCTGCCACCAGGAGAGCGGGCCGCGCGACGAGGAGAAGACCACGCTGAGCCGCCGGGGATCGACGTCCCCCTGGGCCAGGCCCGCGTCGTCGCGGGCCTGGACGAGCGCGGACATCGCGATCAGGATCTCCCGGCTGTACTTGCGGGCGTGGGAGGGGGCGAGGCCGGGCAGGCGGGCGGTGTGGTCGAAGTCGCGTATCTCGGCCGCCGCGTGCACGGGCAGCCCCTCGGCGGGGCCGTCGAACCGGGTGAGGGCCCCGATCTGGGACCGCCCGCCCGAGACGTGCCGCCAGAACTCCGCGGCCGATCCGGTGCCGGGCAGCAGGGTGCCTATCCCGGTGATGACGACGGGGTCGTCGGCAGGTCGGTCAGTCATCGTCGGAAACTCCTTGCCGCGCGGGAGCACTGCGTGTCTCCCGCACCGGACCGGTGGGGGTCGGACGTCCGTAGGTGAGGGCCGCGACGGTGACGGCGACGGCCGCGAGGACGAAGGCGGGCACGGCGGTCGACTCGGGGCCCCAGGCGTTGACGAGGAGGCCGCCGGCCGCGCCGCCGATGGCGATGCCCAGGTACAGGGCCGAACTGTTGAGCGCCACGGTGAAGGGGCCGCTCGCCTCGCTGAGCGAAAGCAGCCGGTGCTGCTGGGGCACGAGGTACATCCATCCGGTGGCGCCCCAGACGAACAGGGCGACGCCGGCCCCCATCAGGGACCCGGACCACAGCGGCAGCAGGGCCAGGTCCACCGCCATGCCGCCGACGGCGAGCAGGAGCACCGCCCGGTTGCCCAGCCGGTCGGTGACGATTCCGGCGATGGCGTTGCCCGCGACGGCGCCGACGCCGAAGACGAACAGCAGCACCGACAGCGCCCGCCCGCCGTGGGTGGCGTCCTGGAGCACCGGGCCGATGTACGTGTAGACCACGTGCTCGGAGGTGACGGCGAGCAGGGTGACCGACAGGGTGATCAGGACGGCCGGACTGCGCAGGCCCGCGAGCCGTTCGGCCAGCGGATGCCTGCCCGCGGGCGCCAGCCTGGGCAGCATCAGGACCCCCAGCAGCGCGACCCCGCCCAGCGCGGCGACCGCCCACAGCGTGGCCCGCCAGCCCGCCAGGCCGCCGATCCAGGTGCCGATCGGCACCCCCAGCGCGGTGGCCACGGTCAGGCCGCCGATGACGATGCCCAGTGCCCGGCCCCTGCGCTCCTCGGGGACCAGGGACGCGGCGGCGGCTGAAGCCTGGGGCGTGTACGAGGCGGCGCCGAGCGCGGCGACGAACCGGCCCGCCGCGACCCATCCGTAGGAGCCGCCCAGTGCGGAGATCACGTTGCCGAGGATGAACACCCCCAGCCCGCAGGCCAGTACGGTCCGGCGGGACAGCGGGCCGGTGATCGTGGCGCTGACCGGGGCGGACAGCGCGTATGTCAGGGAGAACACGGTGATCAGCTGACCGGCGGCACCGGGGGAGACACGGAGGTCGTCCGCGATCTCCGGCAGCACACCGGCGATCACGAACGCGTCCGTGCCGATGGCGAAGGCGCCCACCGCTAGCAGCCAGAGCACGGGCGGGGTTGCGTTTTTCACGGGAATCCTTGGAATCTTGTGTTCAGGTTCGGCCGTCGCCCCGGCACGAGCGCCGTTCCGGCACTCGTGCCGGGGCGACGGCCGCCGGCCGGTGCGATCAGCGGTTGCGGGGAAGACCGGCCGCCGACCACACGGCGTCGAGTGCCTCGACGAACGCCTGGACGTCCTCGGCCGTGTGACGGGAGGTGGGCGTGACGCGCAGCCGCTCGGTGCCCGCGGGCACGGTCGGCGCGTTCACCGGCTGGACGTAGATGCCGTGGTCGCCCAGGAGCAGCGCGCTGACCTCCTTGTTGCGGTGCGGGTCGCCGACGAGCACCGGGACCACGTGGCTGTCCCGCGAGATGACCGGGATGCCCCGCGCGGCCAGCGCCTCCTTCAGCTCCGACGCGCGCGCCCGCAGCAGGTCCCGCTGGGTGGAGTCGTGGCGGACCAGACGCAGTGCGGACAGCGCGCCGGCCACCAGCGGCGCCGGGGCGGAGGTGCTGAAGACGAACGGGGCCGCGAAGGTCCGCACGCTGTCGATGACCGAGGCCGGCCCGGCGATGTAACCGCCGGCCCCGCCGAGCCCCTTGCCGAAACCGCCCTGGAAGACGGTGATCCGGTCGCGGACGCCCCGCTCCTCCGCGTAGCCGGAGCCCTCCTCGCCGTAGATGCCGACCGCGTGGATCTCGTCCAGGTAGGTCAGGGCGCCGAACTCGTCGGCGACGTCCACGATCTCCCGGACCGGGGAGAAGTCGCCCTCCATGGAGTACAGGGACTCGAAGACGACCAGCTTGGGCGCGTCCGGGTCCGTCTCCTCCAGGAGCTTGCGCAGATGGCCCGTGTCGTTGTGGCGGAAGATCCTCTTCTGCGCGCCGCTGTTGCGGACGCCCTGGATGATGGACGCGTGGTTCAGCTCGTCGGAGACGATCACCAGACCGGGTATGCGCCGGCCCAGCACCGACAGGGTGGCGTCGTTGGCCGCGAAGCCGGTGCTGAACAGCAGCGCCCGCTCCTTGCCGTAGAGCGAGACGAGCTCGGCCTCCAGGTCCTCGTGGAAGGTGCTGGTGCCCGAGATGCTGCGCGCGCCGCCGGTGCCCAGGCCCACGCCGCGCACCGCGTCGGCGACCGCGTCGATGACCGCCGGGTGGTGGCTCAGCGAGAGATAGTCGTTGGAGCACCAGACGGTGATCTCGCGCGGACCGTCGGCGGCGTGGAGCACGGCCCGCGGGGCCGTCTCGGCGCGGCGCTCCAGATTCAGGTACGTCCGGTAGCGCCCCTGCTCTTTGGCCGACGCGACGTCCTGGGCGAGGTGTGACAGAGCCTGCATCGGTGGTGTGTCCCTTTCCGGCATGGGGTCAGGCCGCGAGCGGGCCGGTGCGCAGCGCGCCGCGGCGCAGTGCGGGGGAGGGGCGGTAGTGCCCGTCCCGGTGTTCGTCGTCGAGGTTCTCCAGCAGGGCGAGGACCGAGGGCAGCCCGATCCGCTCGCCCCAGGCGACGGGCCCCAGCGGGTAGTTGGTGCCCAGGCGCATGGCGGTGTCGATGTCGGCGGCGCTCGCCAGGCCGTCGGCCACAGCGTCCAGCGCGATGTTGACGAGCATGGCGACGGTGCGGAACACCAGCAGCCCCGGGATGTCGTCCACCGTGCTGACGTCCTTGCCCAGCAGCTGGAACAGGCCCACCGCGGCGTCCCGCGAGGCGTCGGACACCTCGCCGCTCACCGCCAGGGCGGTACGGGAGGAGGTGGCGAAGTCCGGGCTCAGGTCGAACAGGACGACCGGACGTTCCGTACGCCGGGCGTGCCGGTCGGCGGTACGCCCGTCGGTCAGACGCAGCAGCGTCCCGTCGGACAGTTCGAACATCCCGTCCAGAGCGCTGCCGCCGGCGGCCGCCACCCGCTCGACGGGGATCCCGGCCGTGACGAGCACGTCCACGAGTCCTCCGGCGGGCCCGGCGTCACCGTGCAGACGCACCTGACGCGGCGGCGGTACGGACACCGGGGTGTGGGTGTCGGGAGCGGGCCGGACGGCGCCGGGCCCGTGGTCGTAGAACCCTCGGCCCGCCTTGCGGCCGAGATACCCGGCCTCCACCAGTTTGCGCTGGACGAGGGAGGGGGCGAAGCGCGCGTCGTGGTGGAAGGAGCTCCACACTCCCCGGGTGACCGCCTCGTTGACGTCGTGGCCGATGAGGTCCATCAGGGCGCAGGGGCCCATGGCGAAGCCCCCCGCGCCCGTGAGGACGGCGTCGATGGTGGCCGGTGACGCCGCCCGCTGTTCCCGGGTGCGCAGCGCCTCCCCGTAGAAGGGGCGTGCCACCCGGTTGACGATGAATCCGGGCAGGTCGGCGGAGAGCACCGGGGTCTTTCCCCAGCGTTCCGCGGTCCTGCGCAGGAAACGGGTGGTGCCCTCGGCCGTGGACGGCGCGGAGACCACTTCGACCAGCGCCATCAGGGGAGCCGGATTGAAGAAGTGCAGTCCCGCGAACCGGGACGGGTTTTCCAGGCCGGCGGCGAGAGCGGTCACGGACAGGGATGACGTGTTGGTGGCGATGACGGTTTCCTCGCCCACATGCTTCTCGATGTGCGCCAGAAGTGCGGACTTGGCCGCCATGTCCTCGTGCACGGACTCCACGACGAGGCCGGCCGATGCCGCTTCGGATAATTCTTCCGAGGTGCTCAGCCGGTCCAGGGCGGCGAGCGCTTCCTCTTTGCCCAGCCGCCCCTTGTCGACCAGCCGGAGGATGCGGCTCTCGATTTCCTCCCGGCCTCGGCGGGAGCTGCCCGCGCGACGGGTCAGCAGGAGCACCCGGTGGCCGGCGAGGAGCGCGACCTGGGATATCCCGGCTCCCATGGCACCGGCTCCGACGACGGTCACAAGGTCGTCCGGTTGCTTGTACGACTTCACAGGATTCCTCGGGGGGAATGGGCTCTACGCCGTGGCGTCCGAACTTCTCCATCAGCACCTTGAGTCAACTTAAGGCACCCGCTCGGACATGGCCGGGGCGTGCAACATGCCGTTCATGGAGGTTTCATCGAGGGCTGCGATTTCCCGCGTTGGTGTCGATCTCGGTGAGGGTCGGTCGTGTTGTTTCAGGGGTTGGTGTTACGGGGCTGGTCAGTGGGCTTTGCGGGTGAGTGTCTTCTTGGGGCCCGGATGGCCGCTGGATCGGACCGGGTGCTGGAAGTCCAACAGGACCTCGGCCGGGGCTTCGCCGGCGTGCCGATCAGCGGCGCGAAGCGAGACCGGACTTCCGGCACCTCCAATCCCGGAACTGGCCCGCACCCGGACGCCCGACAGTCCGCCTGCTGATTTCCGGTCGCTGGAGCGGACCGCGCACAGCATCAGCAAGGCCTTCGAGCACGCGATCGACTGGACGGTCGGCCGTGGCCGACCTCGTCAACACCTACCCCTTGCCGATCCCCACCACGCCCCGCTTGTTCGCACAAATGGCCTTGCGCATCCGGCACGCCGTCGACACCGAGCAGGCGATCACCTTGCTCACCTCTGGCACCACCTCCCGTCGCCCGGCCCACCGGATCGGCCCGTGCCGCGGCAGATGCCCGCCTCCGTTTCCCTGAGCTTCGCACCTGGCTCGCCGATCAGCGGATCACAGGCTCGGGAGCAGCGGACTCCCCTGATCTCAAGAAATCTGGTACCAGCAGGTCGGAGGTTCACCATCCGACAGGCCCATCGCGCCAGGACACGAGTTGCCGGGCGTGGGCGTCCAGGAACGAGACACCGGTCCAACTGATCGCTGGGGGGGGAATCCTGGCGGGGCCGCGATCCGGGTGACGGTGTTCGTGGCCCGGTCCATCTGTACGTAGTTTGCCGAGTATTCGACTCCCTCGGGTACAAAGTATTCAAGATCGTTCGGGTTGGCCGACAGCTTGACATAGGTGCTGACAGTAAAGGTGATCCCGTACCGGACCGGCGAGCTCGAATTCACCCGCGCATGATTCGTGCACTTCCACAGCGTCTTCTTCAGCGGTTCTTCGAACTCGCGGTTGAAATTCAGGTTCGTGCTGTTGGTCATGGGCGTCAGGTCTTCTGACACTCCATCGCCGCCCAAGTTGTCGTTCCAAAGGCGCCCCTTGACCCAGCCGCTGCCGTCCCTCGCGTTCGGCTCATTGACGAGGGTGCACTCGGTGGCGCCGGGACTCGATCCCCCGTACAACGCGCAACCGGCACCGGCAGGGTGGAAAGGCCCGGTGTGGCCTGAGCGTGTCGTGTGCGTCTCCGTGCCGACCGGTGTCTCCACGGCCTCGTGGTACGTACCAAGTCACGTGTGGAGTCCTCACCGCCTTCTTCCGGTCGAAATCCCCTCGCGTCGTGCGGGTCCGCGATCAGGTGGGTAGGGAGGACTCCGGCCACTGACCCCGCACGCCCCGACGAACCCGCACGGAGGAATCCGATGGCACTGCGCATGTCCGGCCGGTACCTGGTCCTGGGATCCCTCCTCCTGCTCACGGTCGCGGGGTGCGGTTCCGGTGGCACCGACGCCTCCGGTAATCGAGGAGGAGACGAACTGACGGTGTGGCTGGCGGTCGACGCCAAGGAGAGTTGGCCGAAGCTGGTCGCCTCCGCCAACAGCCGGTTCGAGAAGGAGCACCCGGGGGTAAAGGTCAACGTCCAGTACCAGCAGTGGGCGACGAAGACCCAGAAGCTCGACGCGGTCCTCGCCGGCCGGCATGTGCCCGACGTGGTGGAGATGGGCAACAGTGAGACCACCAACTACATCGTCAACGACACCTTCGCCCCGCTGGACCCGAAGGCCTTCGAGCATTCCGGGGATTGGCTGCCGGCGCTCGCCGACGCCTGCCGACGCGACGGCAGAACCTACTGTGTGCCGTACTACGCGGGCGCGCGGGTCGGCGTCTACCGCACCGACTACTTCCAGCAGGCGGGCATCACCCGGGCCCCGCGCACCTATCGTGAACTGATCGCCGGTCTCGACCGGTTGAAGGAGACGTTCAGCCCGGAGGACCCCCGGTTCTCGGCGTTCTACCTACCGGGGCGCTACTGGTCCGCCGCCATGGCCTTCGTCAAGGATGCCGGCGGAGAGATGGCGGTCGAGAAGGACGGCCGCTGGCACGGCGCCCTCTCCTCGTCGAAGTCGGTCGCCGGGCTCACCGTCTGGAAGAAGCTCCTGGACGACTACTACGTGGGTGACCGCGCCAAGGACAACGGTGACCAGCCGGCTGTCGTCGGGCAGGGGAAGGTCGGCGTCTTCTACGGAAACACCTGGGAGGCTCAGGCGGCCACCGACCCCAGGTCCGGCGGAGACCCCGGGCTGAAGGGGAAGTTCGCCACCTTCGCCTTCCCCGGCCCGTCCGGGAAGCTGCTCCCGCCCTTCCTCGGCGGAAGCACTCTGGCCGTGCCCGCCAAGTCGGCGAACAAGGACCTTGCCACGGACTGGATCCGCGTCTTCACCGACGAGAAGTCCCAGCGGCAACTGATCGCCGCCAACACCCTGCCCAACAACACGTCCCAGCTCGCGGAGGTCGCCGCCGACGGTGTCAACGGCCCGGCGGCCCGGGCGGCCACGCGCGGCTGGGTCACACCCCTCGCCCCCGGCTGGACATCGGTGGAGAAGTCCAACATCCTGCCGGAAATGCTGGAGCGCATCGCCACCGGCAAGGCGTCCGTCCAGGACGCCGCTCGGGAGGCGGACCGCCGTATCGACGCCGTGATCAATGAGCGCTGAGCCGCTCCGGCGCCGACTGCGCCTCCTGCTGCCCTACCTGCTGATCGCGCCGACACTGCTGGCACTTCTGGTGGTCCTCGGCTATCCGCTGGTCGACATGGCGACCCTGGCCTTCCAGGACATGACCCGCAGGGAACTGTTCAGCGGTGCCACGCCGCCCTGGGTCGGGCTGCGGCAGTTCCGGACGATCCTCGGCGACGAGTTCTTCTGGACGGTGGTGGCCCGCACCGTGCTGTTCACCGTTGTCTGCGTGAGCCTGACGATGGTGCTCGGTCTGTTCACGGCCTTGCTGATGCGACGGACCTCGCCGTGGGTGCGGGCCGTGCTGGCCGGCACGCTCGTCGCCGTGTGGGCGATGCCGGTGATGGTGGCGTCGGCGATCTTCCGCTGGCTCTTCGACGCGGACTACGGAGTGGTCAACTGGCTGCTGTCGCAACTGCCCAGCGTGGACATGGCCCGGCACAACTGGTTCACCGACCCCTGGCAGGGCTTCGCCGTGATCACCGCGGTCGTCGTCTGGGGCGCGCTGCCGTTCGCCGCCGTCACCCTTCAGGCGGCACTCGCCCAGATCCCCCCGGAGATGGAGGAGGCGGCTCGTATCGACGGCGCACGTCCCTCCCAGGTCCTTCGCCACATCACCCTGCCGGCCGTCAAGCCGGTGCTCGTGGTGGTCACCACCCTGATGGCCATCTGGGACTTCGGCGTCTTCAACCAGGTCTGGCTGATGCGCGGCGGGCAGCCCGAGCGTGAGTACTACGTGCTCGGCGTGTACTCGTTCATCGAGTCGTTCGCCGCCAACCGTTACAGCACTGGTGCGGCCATCGCCGTGGTCACCGTCGTCCTGCTGCTTGTCGGGGCCGTGGTCTACCTGCGGCAGATGCTGAAGCTGGGAGAAGCCGAGTGAGAACGGGACAGCGACGAAGGAACCCGGCGCGACGGACCCGTCGCCGCTACGACGTCCTCGGTCTGGCCGTGGCCGCCGTCGTGGGGTTCCCCGTCTACTGGATGGTCCTCACGGCATTCCGGCCCGCGACCGAGATCCTCGCCCTGCCACCCGAGTTCTGGCCCCGGAATCCCACCCTCGCCAACTTCGCGCGGGCGATGGGCACAGAGACCTTCTGGTCCAACGTCCGCTCCAGTGTCGTCATCGGCGTCGGCACGGTCCTGGCCTCCCTGCTGGTCGGCACCCTCGCCGCATTCGCCCTGGCCCGTTTCCGCTTCGCCGGCCGCAAGGCGTTCGTCGTGGTCATCCTCACGGTCCAGATGATCCCGCTCGCCGCCCTCATCATCCCCGTCTACCTGCTGCTGAACGAAGTGGGCCTCACCGACAGCCTCGTCGGCGTCATCCTCACCTACCTCGTCTTCACCCTGCCGTTCACGGTGTGGATGCTGCGTGGCTTCGTCGCGGCGGTCCCGGTGGAACTGGAGGAGGCGGCGATGGTCGACGGCTGCGGAAGGATCGGCGCGTTCGTCCGCATAGTCCTTCCACTGCTCGCTCCCGGTCTGGTGGCCACCTCGGTCTTCGCGATGGTCCAGGCGTGGAACGAGTACGTCCTCGTCTACGTCCTGTTGTCCACTCAGGAGAAGCAGACTCTCAGCATCTGGCTGGTCTCCTTCCAGACCAGCTTCGGAACCGACTACGGCGGGCTGATGGCTGGAGCCACACTCACCGCCCTGCCCGTCGTGGTCTTCTTCCTCGTGCTCCAGCGCAGAATCGCCGCGGGGCTGGTCACCGGAGCGGTCAAGGGCTGAGCCCGGGAGGGTCTTGAACCGCCCCGGCTCGAACGGAGAGTCGATTTCACGAAAGGATCGACTCACGGCACCACCTTCCCGCTACCCGCACGCGCCGGTCAGGTACATCCGGCGTCCACCCGAGACGACGCTCGGCCTCCTGAGGCTGATCCGTTGGATTGGACACCCCTGACAATGGATCCTGATGGTCCGGGAAGCGATGTCCGGGTGGGATGCCAGTCTTCGTACCCGGAGGAATCCCGGAGGGACGCCTCGCGCTGCAGCGCGCCGGAGACGGCAAGCGCATGTACGCGGCCGTGGCCGCTGAGCTCGGGACTACCGGGAAGACACCGCGCACGTGGGTCCGCAAGGACACTGATCCGAACGTGCCGGCCGTCCGGGGCGGGAGCGGCCCCGGAGAGCCGGGCCGGCGAGTTGGCCCGGCTGCCCTTCGCTGTCGTGGACGTTGCCTGCTGATGGCCGAGAAGGAGTGGAGGCCGGAGCGGATGCGTGGCGGGAGCGGGCCCGCGGCATCGGGGGGGAGGTGCCGTCTTCCGTTTCGTGCGTGAGGGCACTGTGGCGGAGCCGGTGAAGCGTCCAGCCGTCCAGGTCCTCGATGTCGTCGGGTGAGGCGAGCGGGTTGGCCGGCAGCCGGGTGTCCTCCTCGAAGATCTCCTCAGGGCGGCGGTAGAACCGGGTCCGGCCGGTCTCGGGGCACACGTCGAGCGTCGGCGTTCCGGCAGGAGCCTTGCGGTCGGTGAGAAACAGCGGGCCGCGCGTACGGCGGGCGATGTGCCGGGGCAGCAGCTGGGCGGTGCCGGACTTCCGGTGAATCCACTCGGCCGTCCCGCTCGGCCGTCCCGCCCTTGGCGGTGATCCTGCCGCGCTTGTCCTGCGGGTAGAGGTCTTCCACGTTGAGGCACAACACCTCGTCGGCCCGTGGGGCGGACTCGTAGAGCATCTTCCACCGCGTCTTCTCCCGCAGTGCGACGTCGAGGCGCCACGGGGCGGCGATCTGGTTCTCCGCGAGAGCCTCGGCGCGGTCCGGGGGTGCCGGCGGCCGCTCAATGCCGATCGTGGGATCGCCTTCGATCCGGCCCTGGCGCTGCCACCAGCCGATCGCCCTGCGGGCGATGGACGGCTCCCGGTTGACGGTGTCGGTCGACGGGCGAGGGCCCGGTGTGATCCCCCCTCTGAGCGCTCGGACGTGCGAGCCGTCCGCGGCGCAGTCGTCCTGGTCCAGCAGGCCGGCGCGGCGCAGTTCGGTCAGCAGGGCGGGTGTGCAGGCGTGGCCGGACACCGGCCTCGGTCCAGTCCCGCAGCCGGCGCCAGGCCGTCACCCCGGAGCAGCCCACGGTCTCCGCCGGGACGTCGCGCCAGGCCGCACCGGTCCGCAGCACGTACATCACCCCGGCGAGTGCCACACGGTCCGGGACACGCAACCGCCCGGCCGCGTGCGCAGCCGCCGGGTGTGTGCGCCGGGTGTCCGTGTCCCCGGACGGGTGGGAGGCCCCCGTCCGTCCGGGCACAGGCCCGAGACGAACGGAGGCCTCTCGTCCTCCCGGCAGTCAAAGGGTCGGGGACGGCTGCCGCGAGGAGCCGGGGGGCGCCCCGTGCGCGGGGGCGGCGCGGGGTCAGCGGGTCTGCGCTGCCGACAGCGCGCGGTACACACCGCTTTCGGACAGGGCCTTGTAGGCCCGCCGGTAGATGTCCCACAGCTCGGTGTACCGCTTGTGGCAGGCGGGGTCGGGACGGAAGATGCGGTCGACGTGGACGGTGGCGTTCACCCCTTCCTCGACGTCGTCGAACACTCCGGCCCCGACGGCGCCGAGGATCGCCGCCCCGAGTACGGCGCACTCGCCCTCGCGCAGTACGGCGGTCGGTTTGCCGTAGACGTCGGCCTGGATCTGGCACCAGAGTTCGGATTTGGTGGCGCCGCCGGCGAGACGGATCTCGTTGAGTTCCAGGCCCATCGCGTCGTAGCCGTCGAGAACTTCCCGGGCCTCGTAGGCCACGCCCTCCAGGACGGCGCGGGCCATGTCGCCGAGGGTGTGTTTGAGGGTCAGTCCCAGAAAGCCCGCCCGCGCGTGCTCGTCGTAGTGCGGGGTCATCGAGCCGGCCAGATACGGGTGGAAGACCAGTCCGTTGGCGCCGGCCGGCGAGTCCGCGGCGAGGGCGTTGATGACGATGTAGGGGTCGGTCCTGGTGAAGGGCTCGATGTAGCGGGCCATGTAGCCGATGTTGTCGCGGAACCACCGGTAGGCGGCTCCCGCGGCGGCCTGGATCCCCTCCGCCTCCCACGCCCGGTACGGGGTGGCGTGCACGGACCGGGTGATGACCCGGTTGGGGTCGTTCACCGGCTCGGCGAGGAAGGCGACGGAGTTGCCCGCCGTGCCGAAGGTCAGCTCGCACAGGCCCGGTCTGATGGCGCCGGCCCCGATCCCCGCGCATTGCTGGTCGCCGCCGCCGGTGGAGACGGGCAGGCCGACGGGCAGCCCGGTGCGCCGGGCCACGGCGGGGGTGACCGCGCCGACCCGGTGGCCGGAAGGGACGATCGAGGGGAGCAGGTCGGCGGAGATGCCGACGAGGTCCAGGAGTTCCCCGCTCCAGGCGAAGCTGTCGACGTCCATCAGGCCGAACAGGGACGCGTTGGAGTGGTCGACGACGTAGTCCGGCACGTCGCTGAGCCGGCGCAGGAAGTACTCCTGGGTGCTGAGGATCTTGCTGGTGCGCCGCAGCACGTCCGGTTCGTTCTGCGCCACCCAGAGGATCTTCCCGATGGGCCAGAAGGCGCTGATCGGCAGGCCGGTGATGGCGTAGAAGCGTTCGTCGCCGATCTCCCGGCGCAGTTGGTCCAGTTGCGCGGTGTGCCGCGCGTCCTGCCAGGACAGTCCCCGGCCGTCGCGCAGGACGTTGCCGTCGGCGTCGATGTAGAGGTGCAGGCCGCGCTGGGTGGACAGCCCCAGTGAGCGGATCTCCTGCGGATCGACGCCGGAGGTCTCCACGACGCGGCGGATGACCTCGAAGTTGGCGTCGTCCAGAAGGCGGATGTCCTGGTCGACCCACCCGGGATGCGGGTACTCGCATCCGTACTCGCTGGTGGCCGCCGCGACGACGACCCCGGTCGTGTCGTACATCTTGGCCCGGGCGCTGGTGGTCCCGTTGTCGAGTCCGATGATGTAGCCGGCCATCATGTCCTCCTTGACATGGTTCGCTGGTCAGATCGCGGTGTCGATGGCCCACCGCAGTTGCGCGGCGAGCGAGGGGGCTGCGGGCAGGGCCGAGTCGAGCACGGCACTGCCGATGGTGAAGGCCCAGAAGTCCAGGTCGGCGAGGTGCCGAATGCGTTCCCGGCTGTCGACCGAGCCCGCGTTGACCACCTGGAGGCCCCGCACCGACGCGACCTCCCGGAGCAGGAGGTCCACGTCACCGGTGTAGCGGTAGCCCAGCAGCATGGTTCCGCTGACGCCTTCGGTGGCGACGAGCTTCTCGCAGCCGGAGACGATCTCGTCGATGGTGCCGCGCAGGCGGCCGGGCTCGCTGTTGACGTCTCCGACGGTGGGGTAGTAGCCGATCGGCGCACCCTCGACGACTTCGAGTACGGCGTCGGTGTGGGTGCCCCCGATGAGGATGTCCGCCCCGAGCCGCAGGGCCAGTCGGGCGGCCTCACGTTCCGTCTCGGGGTCGGCGCCGACGACCTCGATCACCAGCCTGCGCCCGTCCGCCACGATGCGTTCGCCGAGCCTCGCGAGGTCGGCGAGGGAGTGGCCGACGTTCTTGAAGCCGACGTAGGGCAGTTCCTCGGCGGTGAGCGAAGCGGCGACGGCGGCGTAGACCTCGTGCGCGTCCGGAATGGTGACGTCGTGCTTGGTGAGCATGAACTGGGTGATCATGGTGATTCTTCTCTTCTCGTTGCGGAAAACAGGGATCAGGTCAGGGCGTGGGCGGCGAGGACGAAGCTGGTCAGGGTCCAGATCGCACCGGCCGGAGGGTCGATGTGGGTGTCCCCGTGGTTCTGGATCGCCCTGGCCCAGAATTCGCCGAGCAGCCCGGCCGCGCCCCCGACCGCGGCCCCCACGAGGACGGAGCCGCTCAGGTGTGCCGCAGTCGCGGCTGTGAGCGTCATGTGGTGGGTGACCGGCACTCCCTTTCCCACGGCGGCGAAGCCGAGGGAGACGGCGGACACGGCGAATCCGAGTCCGACGGCGGCCGAGCCCAGTTCGGGCCGGGCCTCGGCCAGTGCGAGGGTGGCGTAGGAGGCCAGCAGGCCCGCGACCACTCCGAGGAGCGCCGCCTGCGACATGCGGCACTGGTGCGGGACCCAGGCCTCGTCAGCGGTGGGTCTGAAGCGTCGGCGCAGGGTGGTGCCGTGCGGCAGGTGGCCGAACAGTCCGCGGTGGCCGAAGATCAGGCGGGCTGTCACGCCCAGGACGACGACGATGAGGGCGGTCGCGTTGGTGTACTGGTTCAGGGTGCTGCCCCACAGTCCCATGATCGTTTGCCCGGCGAGGCCGAACACGCCTCCGATGAGGAGTGGGCCGGCTTTGCCGAGTTCGGCCAGGGAGAAGGCGATGTCCTTTCCGTCGGTGATGTGCTTGCGTCGCATGGCATAGGCGGCCGCGGCGGCCCCGCCGGCGAACGCGACGTGCGGGCCGAACAGGGGGCCGTTGGCCACCACGTCCAGGAACGTGGGACTACCGCCCGCGAGGACGATCGAGATCCCGGCGATCAGGGCCATCCCGCAGAAGATGAAAGATGCCAGTGCACCGATCGCCGCTCCGAACGCGCCGCCGGCGAACGCCGTCAACAGTGTTGGTGCGTCCATGCCTGCCTCCACTGTATGCATGTTGCGTTTCTGTTCGCAAGGTTGCGGATTGCGCTCACCGTAGAGCTATACGGGCATGTTGACAACACTGAAGGTGCAAGGATTTGCCTGAACTCGCATGAAAGGGAACAGTGACCGCATGGCAACGCAAGGAAACGCAACCGACGAGACCCTTCTGAAGTCACAGCGGCACGAACGCATCCTTGCCATGCTCAAAAGGTCTGGGCAGGTGCACGCGGGCGCCTTGGGCGAGCTGTTCAAGGTCTCCGCCTACACCATCCGGCGCGACCTCGACGAGTTGGCCGATGCCGGGGCGCTGCAGCGTGTGCACGGCGGAGCCGTGCTCGCCTCGCACGTCCCGAAGAGCTACGAGGAACGCAAGGGCAGCGGGATCGGGGAGAAGACGCAGAGCGCACGCGCCGCGCTGGCTCTCATCGCCGAGGACGACGTCGTCATCATCGACGGCGGCAGCACCACGGCCGCCCTGGTGCAGGCGTTGCCCACCGGGTACCCGGCCACCTTCATCACCCACAGCCCCGCGATCGCCAATGAGCTCCTGAGCCGCTCCGTCCGGGAGGCGATCCTCATCGGCGGCCGGCTCGACCCGCACTCACGCGTTGCCGTCGGCGCCCTGCCCGTCGAGGCCTACGCCAAGATCTCCGCCGACATCTGCTTCCTCGGCATCTGGGGGCTCAGCATCAGCCAGGGCGTCACATCGCCGTACTACGACGAAGCGCAGGTGCGCAGCGCCATGGTGGGTGCGGCCAACAAAGTCGTCGGCCTCGCCGTGGCGGACAAGCTCGGCACCGGTGGGCCGTTCGCCGTCGCGCCCGCGAGCGCGCTGACGCACCTTTCCGTCGAAGAGGGCGTTCCCGGCGAACTGACCCGGCCCTTCGAGGAGATCGGCATCCGGATCCTCGGGCCGGGACCGCGGTCGTGAGGCCTCATCAGGTGGACGTCGTTCTCACCGGATTCCGGCCGAGGCACGAGAGACCTCTTCGGCGGCCTCGGCCAGGTCGTCGGCGAGCAGCACCGACTGATCGCCACTGAGCAGATGCGCCGTCAGCCGCAGATGCCTGGACGGCGCGGACCGGAGGAGGGAGAAGCTGTCGCCGGCGCGGGCGAGCCATCCCCGCCGCAGCAGCCGTTCGGACACGGCTCGGGCGTCCGCGCCCACCGGCACCCAGAGGTTGAGTCCGTCACCGGGCCGCACCTCGATGCCGCGCGCCCGCAGCAGGTGCGCGAACCGGTCGTTGCGCTCCGCGTAATGTGTGCCGGCCCGCTCGATCAGAGCCTGCGTGGCCGGATCGGTGAGCAGGGCGGCGGCCTGGCGCTGGAGCAGATGGCTGGTCCACGTGCGGCCCGGCCCGATCCGGGTCGCGAGGCGCTGCGCCGTCGTCAGGTCACTGGCGACCAGGGCGACACGCAGATCCGGTCCGAGGAACTTCGACAGGGACCGCACCAGCGCCCACCGGGCGTGGTCCGGCGGGACGATGCTTCGGTACGGCGAGCGGGAGAGCAGGGAGAAATGGTCGTCCTCCACGATCAGAACGTGCCGGTGTCCGGCCAGGACCGAGCGCAGCTCCTCGGCGCGGGCAGCGGACAGGCCCGCTCCCGAGGGGTTGTGGGCGCGCGGTGTGCACACCACGGCACGCACCCCCCGGCCGAGCGCGGACCGTAGCCCCCCGGCCGTCATCCCCTCCGCGTCGACCGGCACGGGGACGGGCCGGTACCCCGCGAGACGCACGGTGTTGATGCTGGCCATGAAGCAGGGGTCCTCCAGCGCCACGGCGTCCCCGTGCATGAGGGCCTGGGCCAGCAGTCTCTCCACCGCCTCGACGGCGCCGCCCGTGACCGTCAGGTGGGTCCCGCGGGGCTGATCGTCCTTCAGCCACGGCAGTGCCCACCGGGCCAGGGCGGGGTCGATCGTAGGCTCCCCGTACAGCACCGGCCGGGCCTGCGCCGGGCAGGCCGTGGAGAGGCCGGGCAGGAGGGCGGGGTCCGGGTTGCCGTGGCCCACGTCGCGCAGGGGGCTGTCCGCCGCGGAGCCCTCCTGGTCGACGGTGCCGACGGCTTCGGTGACCAGGGTTCCGGCCCGCCCCCGGCCGACGGCCACGCCCGCCCGGATCAGCGTCCGGTAGGCGGCCATGACCGTGTTCCTGTTGACGGCCAGCTGCTCGGCCAGCTGCCGCACGGGAGGCAGTGCCGTGCCTGGGGTCAGCTCCCCCGCGTCACTGAGTGCACGGACACTCGCCGCGATCTCGCCCGCCGTGCTCCCGGTGATCCGCATCATCACTCCCTCGTCTTGGCATAAGCCATGCTAGCTTTTGTCCTATGCCAATGGAATCAGTAGGGTCTCCCTCTCCTTACCCGACGGCAGAGAACGTCGCGGACTTCGTTCGCAGTCTCGGCGTGGTCCGCGCCCGCATCGACTCCGCCGCCGAACGCACCGGACGCACCGGGGGAGAGGTCCGGCTCCTGCCCGTCAGCAAGACCGTGCCCGAGGAACGCGTCCGCCTGGCCGTCGCGGCCGGCTGCCGCGTCCTTGGAGAGAACAAGGTCCAGGAGGCGAAGCGCAAGTGGCGGAACCTCTCCGACCTGGAAGTGTCCTGGTCGGTGATCGGCCACCTCCAGACCAACAAGGCCAAGGACATCGCCGAATTCGCCGCCGAGTTCCAGGCCCTCGACAGCCTGCGCGCCGCCGAGGCCCTCGACCGGCGCCTGCAGGCCGCGGGCAGGGGGCTGGACGTCTATGTCCAGGTGAACACCTCGGCGGAGGACTCCAAGTACGGCCTGCCACCCGAGGAGCTGACCGGCTTCCTGAGGAAACTGCCGGACTTCACGGCGCTGCGGGTCCAGGGTCTGATGACCCTGGCCGTCTTCAGCCCGGATACCGAACGGGTCCGTTCCTGCTTCCGCCTCCTGCGCGGTCTGCGTGACCGGGCCCGTGATCTCGACCTCGTCGGACCGGGCGGATTGTCCATGGGGATGTCCGGTGACTACGAGACCGCCGTCGAGGAGGGTGCCACCGTGGTCCGCGTCGGTCAGGCGGTGTTCGGCGCCCGGCCCCTGCCCGACAGTCATTTCTGGCCGGGCGTCGTCGCGGACGGCAGCGGCGCCCCGTGAGGGACCGCGCGGACCTTCTGGTGGTTCGCGGCGGTGCCGGGCTCATCGCGCACGGCTTCCGGCACCGCATCCCGTCCGGCGCCCGGCGGACGACCACGGGGATGACGGCGCGACCCCGGCGGATCGGGATGTGGCCGGGATGTCATCCTTCGAGAGTGACCGCACGTGTCGCACACACGGTGGGCGTTGTCGGTGACCAGGCTCCTGGGCGCCATACTGGGGTCTTGCCCGGCCATCGTGCGGCGTGGGACGGACGAAGGGGAACGGCAGTGATCAACAGGGTGCGACAGTTGCGCAAGGAGCGCCTCATGACCCTGGAGACGCTGGCCGAACGCGCCGGTGTCACCAAGAGCTACCTGTCCAAGGTCGAGCGGGGCCAGAGCGTCCCGTCGATCGCCATCAGCGCCTCACTCGCCAAGGCTCTCCACGTACCTCTCGACAACCTCTTCGCCGACGCCGGGGAACTCACTGACGTCACGGTCACCCGAGCCGGCGAACGCCAGTCGCTCACCGCCGACGACGAGGCCGGGACCCGTTACGAGGGCATAGCCCTCGAGGCCAGCACCAAGAGCATGACCCCCTTCATGCTCTACCCCCCGCACGACGCCGGACCCGTCCCCTTCCGCGACCACCCCGGTGAGGAGTTCATCTTCGTCCACCACGGGCGGGCCGAACTCATCCTCCCATCCCGCACCATCACCCTCGACCCGGGCGACTGCGCCTACTTCAAGGCCACTCAGCCGCACAAGGTCCGCTCCCTCGGCCCAGAACGCGCCGCCGTCCTCCTCCTCGTCTCCGAGGGCCACGCACACGCGGACGCCGTGAACGCACCGCGTCTCCGGCTCCCGTGACCGCCGGCCGGGCACGAGCGCACGCCTCCGGATGGGCCGGGCGGTCCAGGCGCGGCTCGGCGTCGTGGAAAGGGTCGTCGACGAACACGCGGTGAGGGCCTGCCCATCCGGGATGGGCGGTCGGACGGAAGCAGTACGGGCCAGACACGTCCTTGAGACCGGGATGGCCCTGCGCTCCCGCCATGACTGATCATGCCGCTCGTGCCCCGCAGCATGACGGCGAGGGCTTCGGGCACGAGGGTCGACAGTGCCTCCGCGCTCCCGTCCTCGGGCGGCGTCAGGGACACCGCCCAGGCGTCGGACGGGTCGCGCCGCCGCTCGACCAGGCGCTCGGTCGTCAGGGTCCTGACCGCGTCGCTGATCGTCGGCGGTGAAGGGGCCGACGCCAGTCAGGCCGTTCAGCCGCCGAGGGCGAAGGCATCGGCGAGCAGCGTGAGCATGTCCGCCGGCGGCGGTGAGAGCCGGTACAGGTCGGCGCGAGCGCGTCACCGGCCACTGAGAAATGCCTGCACGACGTGCCGTCCACCGGTTGCGCGGGTGCCCCGGCTCCGGGGGAGGCTGTCCGTCAGGCGCCGCTCTCTTCCGTCCTCGCTGGAGAAGTCGTCGAACCGGTTTCGGGCGGTCGAGGACGGCCCAGGGCCGAAACCGCGACCCGTGTGCCACACCTCGATCCTGCCCCGGTCAGACCGGCCCCGCCTGCCACGCAGGAGGCGAACGCCCAGGGACACGGGGGCATGCCCGTGCCGGACTCCGTTCGTGACCGACTCGCTCGTCACGAGGGTGGTCTCACCGATGAGTTGTGGGACATGCCACGCGTTGAGCCGTTCCGCGATGTGAGCGCGTGCGGCACGGGCGACATGATCCGTCGGCGGGAGCGCAGGGGGCCCCGCCGGTCCTGGGGAGTGGGAGTGGCCTGGGAGACATGAAGCGGCGTACTCATGGCAGTGCCTCAGCCCTCGCGCAGATGGCTGCGCCCCGTTTCGTATGTGCCCGATTCACAAAGCATTTGGGTGCCATCTGCGCAACCGGGTCCGCCCTTGCGGCATGACACAAGGTGTCCTATGGTGAACCATGTTTACTCCGGTGCCGCTTCCGAGCGGCACGATGCGGACGTGGGGCTCGTCGGCAAGACGTCCCCAGGACTGGAGCGGAAAGATGGCAAAGACCCTGCGAGACTCGAAGGACGTGCTCGTCGACCGCGCTCAGCGGCAGATGAACGACCACTTCGGTGACTCGAAGCTGACAACACGGCAGAAGCTGGCCCTGACATGCCGCATCGCCTTCGACGGCGGACACGACTCCGGGCTCGCGGGCCAGATCAGTGCCCGCGGGCAGAAGACCGGCACCTACTACACCCAGCGCCTGGGCCTCGGTTTCGACGAGATCACCGAGGACAACCTCCTGCTGGTCGACGAGGACCTCCAGGTACTGGAGGGGGACGGCATGCCCAACCCCGCCAACCGGTTCCACTCCTGGATCTACCGCACCCGCAAGGACGTGAACTGCATCGTCCACACGCACTCCCTGCACACCGCGGCGCTCGCCATGCTGGAAGTCCCCCTCGTGATCTCCCAGATGGACACCACGCCCCTGTACGACGACTGCGCCTTCCTGAAGGAATGGCCAGGCGTCCCCGTGGGCAACGAGGAGGGCGAGATCATCTCCGCGGCCCTCGGCGACAAGCGCGCCATCCTCCTGGCCCACCACGGCCAGCTGGTCACCGGAGCCACCGTCGAGGAGGCCTGCAACCTGGCGATTCTCATCGAGCGCGCCGCCCGCCTCCAACTGCTCGCCATGGCCGCGGGGACCATCCAGCCCCTCGACCCGGTTCTGGCCCGGGAGGCCCACGACTGGACCGGCACGGAGCGCCGCAGCAAGGCCAACTTCGCCTACTACGCCCGCCGGGCGCTGCGCAACCACCCCGACTGCGTCTCGGAGCAGGTGGAACTCTGATGGCGAATCCGCCGCTGAGGGGCATCATCTCCTACCCCGTCACCCCCTTCGATACCGCCACTGGCGACCTCGACCTCGACGCGCTGCGCCGGCTCACCAACGACCTGGTGGAGGCGGGCAGTCACGGAATCGCCCCGCTGGGCAGCACGGGGGAGAGCGCCTACCTGCGCGACATCGAGTGGGATGCCGTCTGCGAGACCACACTGCAGACGGTCGCGGGCCGGGTCCCCACCCTGGTCGGTGTCTCCCACTGGAGCACGGAAGGCGCGGTACGCCGTGCCCGGATGGCCGCACGGAACGGGGCTGCCGCGATCATGGTGCTGCCGCAGGTGTACTGGAAGCTGACCGAGTCCGAACTCGTGCGGCACTTCAGCGCGGTGGCTGCGGCGACCGACCTGCCCATGATGCTCTACAACAACCCGGGCACCAGCGGTGTGGACCTGCAGCCGGAAACGGTGGTTGCGCTCGCCCGCAAGATCCCCAACCTGACCATGGTCAAGGAGAGTTCCGGCATCGTCGCCCGGTTCCGGTCCATCCAGGACCTGTCCGACGGGGCGCTGTCCGTCTACAACGGCAACAACCCGGTCGCGCTCGAAGCCTTCCGCTCCGGCGCCGTCGGCTGGTGCACCGCATCACCCTGCCTGGTCCCGCAGTGGGCCCTGGCACTCCACACCGCGGCGACCGGCGGCGAGGACGAGCGGGCCGAGGCCATCCTGGCCGAGCTCCTGCCCTTCCTCCAGTTCATCGTCGGCTACGGCCTGCCACGTGCCATCAAGGCTGGCCTCGAACTACAGCAGCGCGACGTCGGTCTGCCGCGGGCGCCCCTGTTGCCCCTGCCCGACCAGGAGACGAAGCAACTCAACGAAATCCTCGACCGGTTGACCTCCAACCCCCTGGTGGGCAACCCCACAGGTCCGGCCGTTTGAGATCCCGAGCCGCTCGCGCCGCCGGCCACGCGAGCGGCTCAGGCCCGGGCCTCGACGTCCACCTCATCCTGGACAACCACGCGACCCACAAGACGCCCGACATCAGGAAGTGGCCGCTGGCCCACCCGCGGTTCCAGATGCGCTGCACGCCCACCAGCGCGTCCTGGCTGAACCTGGTGGAGCGGTGGTTCGCCGAACTCACGCAGAAGAAGCTCAAGCGCGGCGTCCACCGCTCCGTCCAGGGCCTTGAACCCGTACATCCGCTCCTGGCGGGTCCGTCAGACGAGCGGTGTGGCCGGGACGATCGCGGGGCGTACCGCGCTGGAGGTGGGGGAGGCCGTGTACGCGGCGGGCGGTCTGGCTGTCGCGGCCCGCGGCCCCGAGGAGTGGGCCAAGAGCGAGCAGGGAGTCCTGGTCGCGAAGCGGCCGCTGTTGACGATGTCGCGCCTCGACGACTCGCCGGGCCGGGTGCTCGGTGACGCCGCACTGCCGTGCGCGGGGCTGCGCGTCCTGGACCTGACCCGGGTGCTCGCCGGACCGGTCGCCACCCGGACGCTGGCGCTGCTCGGTGCGGACGTGCTGCGGATCGACGCCCCGCAGCTGCCGGAAAGTCAGCAGGCCCACAACGACACGGGAATGGGCAAGCGCTCGACCACCTCGGACCTGAGTGACGCCACCGGCCGCCGGTCTTCGAGGAACTGCTCGAAGAGGCGCACATGGTGGTCACCGGCTACCGGCCGGGCACGCTGGACCGGTTCGGGCCGACGCCCGAGGCGTTCGCCGGGCGCCGTCCGGGTCTTGTGACCGCCCAACTGTCCGCGTGGGGCGGCTCTTACGGACCGTGGCACGAGCGGCGCGGCTTCGACAGCCTGGTCCAGGCGGCCACCGGCATCGCCGAACGGGAAGGCTCGCCGGACTCGCCCGGCGCGCTGTCCGCCCAGAAGCTCGACCACGGCACCGGCTATCTGCTGGCGGCCGGGGTGCTGCGCGCGCTCACCGAGCAGCACCGCGCGGGTGGTACCCGGCTGGTCCGCCTGGCCCTGACGCATACCGCGCGCCGGCCGGTCCACGGCCTGGCCTCCGCTCCGGGCGAGGGCGACGGCTTCGACGCCGGGCGCCGGCTGACCGAGACCGACGGGCCCACGGGGCGGCTGCGGCATGCGCTGCCGCCGGTGTCGTGCGAGGGAGGCCCGGTGACCTGGGCACGCCCGCCGGGCCTGTGGGGCAGGGACGCCACAGTCCGGGCCGGTGCTTGACGAAAAGCCGCGGAGTGAGCGGAGCAAACTATCAGGACGTGGTCCCCGTGCATGCGGGGACGACCACCCTTCCGGTACTGCCGCGGTGAATCCGGCATCTACCGCGGTGGTTCTTCCGGCCCCCGCTGGGCGGCCGCGGTGAGCTGGGCGGCCAGATTCTTGAGCGCCTGCCGTAGTTCGTCGGGATGGTGGATGGTGAAGGGCCATTCCAGGGAGGCGAGCATGTGGGCCATGCCGTCCAGCCGTTCTGCCCGTGCGTGCATGAGGACGCCGGTGGGCCGGGCGGTGAGGGTCACCACTGAGTGAGGCAGTCGGCGGGCGATCTCATCGAGGGGGCCATGGATCGTCACCTCGACCTGCCAGCGGTAGGGCCCCTGGGCGAGGGTCGAGGTCAGGTGGGCGACGGGGTCGAAGCCGTCGGGTGCGGTGAAGCCTTCGGCTCGGGGGGTGACGGAGGCGATGCGGTCGATGCGGAAGGTACGCAGGCTGCCGCGGAGGTGGTCGTGGCCGACGACGTACCAGCGGCCGGTGTGGAAGACCACGCCGTAGGGGTCGATGTCGCGTTCGGTGTGGTCCTGGCGCCAGGACCGGTGGCTGATACCGGCGGTCGCGCGGGCGCGGGAGGCCTGGGCCAGTGCCAGCAGGACGCCGGTTCCGGGTGCCTGCCCGATCACGGCGTTGGCGGTGAAGGACAGGGTCTCCCGCATGTCGGCGAGCGGTTCGCGCAGGGCGTGCGGGAGCACCCGCTCGATCTTGGCCAAGGCGCCGGCACTGGCCGGCGCGGCAGTGCCCATGCCCAGGCGTTCTGCCGCGAGCAGGCCGAGAACGACGGCGAGGGCCTCGTCATTGGTGAGGACCAGAGGGGGCATGCGGTAGCCGCGGGCCAGTCGGTAGCCGCCGTAGCGGCCGCGTTCGGCCTCCACGGGGATGCCCAGTTCCCGCAGGTGCGCGATGTACCGGCGCACCGTGCGGACGTCGGTGTCCAGCCGGTCGGCCAGCTCCACCCCGGTGAGCCGGGCGTTGGACTGAAGGAGTTCCAGCAGGGTCAGCACACGGGTCAGGGGATGCGACATGGATCACTCGGCATTTCAGGGCGGATTCTGTCCTGTATCCACTCTACGCTCCCCGCAGCACCTCACTACAGGGAGATCACATGGCCACCTTCGTACTCGTTCCCGGCGCCTGGCTCGGGGCATGGGCCTGGGAAGACACCGCCCGAGCTCTGCGGGAGCACGGTCACACGGCGCTGCCGCTGACACTCACGGGCCTGGCCGAGCACGCAGACCTGGGCGGACCCCAGACGGACCTGGACACGCACATCGCGGACATCACGGGATTCGTCGAGCGGAACGATCTGCGCGACGTCACGCTGGTCGCCCACAGCTACGCGGCTGCTCCGGTCACCGGGGCAGCCGGACGTCTCGGTGACCGGCTGGAACGCGTGATCTACGTGGACAGCGCCCCGTTCGCCGCAGGCATGCGCATGCTCGACCTCATGCCACCGCAAGAGGCGGACCAGCTGCGCCAGCAGGTCGACGCGTCTGGAGACGGGTGGCGGCTACCGATGCCGTCGTTTGAGGTCCTCGGCCTGTCCAGCAGCCTCGACGGGCTCGACGAGGGCCGGCGGAACGTTCTGCGCGCGCGTGCCACCCCTCAGCCGTTCGGCACCTATACGCAGCGCCTCGCCGGCCCGGCCGAGCTCAGCGTCGGTGTGGACCGTGTCCTGGTCGCGTGCCAAGACTTCACGGGACTGCTGGATGCCGGGGTGCCGATGCTGGCCTACCTGAACCAGCCGCCGTGGCGGCGCTTCGACCTGCCCACCGGACACTGGCCGATGCTGTCCGCGCCCGCCGAACTCGCCGGCATCCTCGACGAGGTCGTCTCCTGACCGCGCTGGATGAGAGGCACAGCCCGTTGCCTGACCACGAACGCCTCCGCCGGCTGCGGGCCCACGCCCACGCCCAGGCCCTGGCCGGCGGAGCACGGGAGGGCTCCGCCGAGGCGGTCGTGCGACGGGTCTTCGCCATCCGGGCCCAGTACTGCAACGACACGGAGTGTCGTTGCAGTACTGGGCCCGGCTCAACCGCCTCGGCACCCACCCCCGGCCGTGCGGCGCCCGTCCGCAGCCCGCGCTCACTGCCCCATGACGTACGCGACGGTCGGGCCCGTGGTCCAGCCCCCGTCGACCGCGAGTTCGGCCCCGGTGACGTAGGACGCGGCGTCCGAGAGCAGGAAGACGACCGCGCCGGCGATCTCGTCGGCCTCGCCGACCCGGCCCATGGGCGTGTTGGGGTACTTGCCCTCGCCCCGCTCGATGCCGGTGGCCGCGGTCATCGGGGTGTACGTCATCCCCGGATGCACGGAGTTCACGCGGATGCGTGCGGTGCCCAGTTCCACGGCGCCGATCTTCGTGAGCCCGCGGACACCCCACTTTGAGGCACCGTAGCCGGCCGTGAGGGCGAGGCCCATCAGGCCGGCCGCGGACGAGATGTTGACGATCGATCCGCCACCGGCCTCCTTCAGCGCGGGGATCACGGTCTTCATGCCGATGAAGACGCCCGTGAGATTGATGTCGAGCACCTTGCGGAAGTGCTCGACGGACTCGGACTCCAGCAGGCTGCCGGTCGAGATGCCAGCGTTGTTCACCAGGCCGTGCAGTGCCCCGAACTCGGTGACGGCGAAGTCTGCGACCCGCCGCCAGTCCTCCTGCGAGGTCACATCGTGGTGCAGGAAGCGGGTGCGATCGCCGAGTTCGCGGGCCGTGCGCTCGCCGTCCTCGTCCAGGACGTCGGTGATCAGGACGTGGGCCCCGGCGGCCACCGCCTGCCGGGCCGCCTCCGCGCCCAGGCCCCGGGCGCCGCCGGTGACGATCAGGTTCTTGCCGCTCAGGTCGTGGCGGGGGGACTCGTGCATGGTGTGCTCCATATCCAGGGGTCCGTGAGGACGTGGGGATCATAAGTGGGTGCCGCCGTCGACGCGGACCTCGGTGCCGGTGATGAACCGGCCGTCCTCCGACGCCAGCATCGCGACGACCGACGCCACCGTTTCCGGACCGGCGAATCCCTGGCCGAGCGCCGGGGTGAGCTTCGCGAACAGGCTCATGTCGGCGTCCTCGGGCAGGCCCGGCCCGGCGCTCTGCCCGCTGGCCCCGCTGCCGTCCGTCATGCCCGAGGAGATGGAGCCGGGCTGCACGGCGGTGAAGCGGATGCCGCGGCTCGCGTACTCGGAGGCCAGCGCGTGGGTCATGGACTGGACGCCGCCCTTGCTCGCGGCGTAGGCCGCCATGTAGGGGTGCGCGAAGACCGCCGAGGTCGAGCTGAAGTTGACGACGGCCGCGTCCTCGCCCTCCAGGAGCGCCGGAATCGCCTCGCGGATCACCAGGAACGTGCCGACAAGGTTCACCGTCAGGACGCGGGTGAAGTCCGCCACGCTGGTCTCCTCGGTGTGCGAGGAGCGCAGGATGCCGGCCGCGTTGACGAGGACGTCCAGCCCGCCGAGCGTCTCGGTCGCGGCCCGCACACCCTCGCGTACCGAGGTCTCGTCCGCGATGTCGACGACGAGGGTGGTGAGCCGGTCCGCGTGGGCACCGGCCTTGCCCCGGGTGTCCTTCAGGCCCGGCTCGCTGACGTCCGCCGCGACGACGGTGCCGCCCTCCGCGAGCAGGCGCAGCACGGTGGCCTGGCCGATGCCCGAGCCGCCACCGGTGACCAGGGCGCGACGGCCGTCGTAGCGGAGGGAGTGGTTCTTGTGAGTCATGTGCGCTCTCCTGCTCGGCCCGCCGACGACATCGGACAAGCGTCTCTCGGCGCCCGTCCCGGCCTGTCCTGCCCGTCGGTGCCCTTTCCTTCCGCTTCACCGTACGTCTAGGTGGCATGCTTTGCCACTACGACATGATGTGCCCCCGCATGGTGGCAGACCTTACGCTTCTGGGGTGAGCACCGAGCCACCACCCCTGTCCCTGAC
Organism: Streptomyces sp. NPDC107521; assembly: GCF_055598485.1. Classification (NCBI taxonomy): domain Bacteria; kingdom Bacillati; phylum Actinomycetota; class Actinomycetes; order Kitasatosporales; family Streptomycetaceae; genus Streptomyces; species Streptomyces sp. NPDC107521. The sequence continues at coordinate 1,211 of NZ_JBVKAT010000020.1, read as the reverse complement.
CGAACGCCGCAAGGCCGCCACCCAGCTCGACATCGCGCACGCGGCGGCCGAGCTCTTCGCCACCCGGGGCCCGGAAGCCACGACGGCGGAGGAGATCGCCCGGCGGGCGGGGGTCGCGCTGCGGACCTTCTACCGGTACTTCCGCTCCAAGCAGGACGCCGTCGGCCCGCTGCTCACGGTCGGCGCCGACCGGTGGCGCGCGCTGCTGGCCGAGACGCCACCGGGCACCGCGCTGGGTCCGGCCCTGCGCGGCGCGGTCGAACAGGCGCTGGCGACACCGGACCCCCAGGCCACGGAGGCGCTTCTGCGCACACGGGGCCTGCTGCGCGCCGCGGCGGACGATCCCGCGCTGCGTGCCGTCTGGTACCGCGTGAACCAGGAATCGGAGGAGCTGCTCGTCCCGGTCATCGCCCGGCTGACGGACGGCCGCCGCGACCCACTGGACGTGCGTCTGGTCGCCGCCGCGGCCACCGACGCCATCCGGGTCGCCCTGGAGGTCTGGTCCGGCACCGAGGCGGCGACCGAGGGCCCCGGCTCCCCCGCCGACCTGGCGGTGCACTGCCTGCGGCGCCTCCTGGGCGGCGAGGTCACGGCAGAGGACGAGGACGACGCCGCCCAACGGTAGTGATCAGGCAGGCGGACCGGCCGGCCCGCCGCCCGATGGCACGGGCGAGGGGCGGCAAGGTCGGTGACGGCCTCCCGGGCGGGCACCGTCCCGTCCCGGGCCCCCTGACCACCGCCCGCTCCGCGGGCATCACGGTCCTCGGCCTGGTACTCCCGGCTGCCCTGAGCTGCCCCGCCCTGCCCGTGGCCCCGCACGGGACCTGGGCTGCGGTGCACTGTCAGTACGCGGTCCAGCCCATCCCGGACCGCCCGGACGGAGCAGTCATCGCCACCACCGCCCCGGGCCGGTGGACCGGCGAACCGGTCCGTGTCCTCGTCCTGACCCCCTGACGCCGACACCGGACCAGGCCTGCCCGGGCCAGGTGGTGGCGGCCTGGCCGATGCACTCGGCCAGGCACAGGATCTCGGTGTGTTCTGAGCGGCTCCGTGCGCCGGGTGGCGGACGGCTGCCCTGGAGCGGCCGTCGGGGTGAGGTTCCCCTCGTAGCGTGGAGTCCGTGACAGCAGGGGATGTTGGTTGTCATGGCGGAGAAACGTCGCAAGTTCACGGCGGAGTTTCGTGAGGGGGCGGTACGCATCGTGACGGAG
>NZ_JBVKAT010000019.1:0-159265 GCF_055598485.1 Streptomyces sp. NPDC107521 | reverse complement strand
CGCACTCCTGATCACCGGAGGCACCGCCCTGGCCATCACCCGACGCCGACGCCGCACCTGACACCCGCCACCCCGACCCGGTGACCGCGACAACCCCACGGCCACCGGGCCCCAACACGCGGGGCACCCTCCCCGCCCCGCACCACCCACCACGCCCCCGCCCCGCACCACGGGACGGGGGCGCGGTGCTCCGGTGCACACATCGGCGCGATGCCTGCTCTCCCGGGCGGGAACCGTCGGCGCACCGGCGCGCTCGCCCCGTCAGTAGCCGCTGCCGTACCGACCACGGGGTCTGCCGATCGAACGGGGGTCCCGACCGGGTGGCCTCGGGCCCTGCCCCGCACAAGGGCAGGGCCCGGCGGTATGCGGGCAATCCAGGGGAGCGGACGGCCACGCGCCGCTACAGTCGGGCGCCATGAGCTGATCGTCAGGCCCTTGGCGCGCGCGGGACTTGGGCTCCCAAGCGGTGGGGACGGATCGGGCGTGGGCGCACTGGACGTGGCCTCGGCGCTCGGGCATCCCGCTGGGTGCCCAGCGACCTGCGGCTCGACCGGCTTGTCTTCCCGCCGGGGCCGGTACGGGACGGTACCGTGAAGTAGTCCCCGGAAAGTGTTCCGTGGCGAAGCCCGGTCCGTCATGCGGAGCTACGTGCACGCGAGTTGTGGGTCCCCCGGCGCCCGCTCCTGGCGGGAGGGCCTCCCCAGCCGACGCCTGCGTAGCGCCGGCCCTGGGCTCCCGCCTCGTGACCTCGCGATGGAGCAGATCAACCGGTTCGGCATGCATGCTCACGAGATCGGGATCACCCCGATGAGCGACGGCAGCGGCCGGACGTCGACCTCAGAGCCCTGGTGGTCGAGCGGACCTCAGCCGGCCCGAACCGCGATTGCGGTCGAAACGCACAGGTCACAGGCTTGACGGCCCCTGCGGGTTCTTCGGGAGCCGCTGACTGGGCACCGGGGCGGGGCTGCTCTCCCTGCCCGGGTTCTCCGCTAGCCTTGCCCGGTCGCCTACTGGGGCTGGAACGAGGCCGGGAGAGAATCAGCGTGGTGAAGGTCCTGATCGCCGGAGGAGCCGGCTACATCGGCAGCACGGTCGCCTCAGCGTGCCTGGACGCGGGCATCACCCCGGTGCTCCTCGACAACCTCGTCCGGGGTCGCCGCGAGTTCACCGTGGGCCGCACCTTCTACGAGGGCGACATCGCGGACGGTCAGCTGGTCGACCGGATCTTCTCGGAGCACCCGGACATCTCCGCCGTGGTGCACTGCGCGGCGCTGATCGTGGTGCCGGAGTCCGTCGCTGACCCGATCGGCTACTACGAGGCGAACGTGGCCAAGAGCCTCGCCTTCGTCAGCCACCTGCACCGCAACGGCTGCGACCGCATCATCTTCAGCAGCTCGGCCTCCATCTACCGGGCCGAGGACGGCTCGCCCGTCGACGAGGACTCGCCGCTGGCGCCGCAGAGCCCGTATGCGCGGACCAAGGCCGTGTGCGAGGAGATGTTCGCCGACATCGCCGTGGCCGGTCCGCGCGTGCTGTCGCTGCGGTATTTCAACCCGGTCGGGGCCGACCCGAAGCTGCGTACCGGGCTCCAGCTCAAGCGGCCCAGCCACGCCCTGGGCGTGCTGATCCAGGCGCACCAGGAGGGCCGCCCGTTCCCGATCACGGGGACGGACTACCCGACGCGCGACGGCAGCGGTATCCGGGACTACGTGCACGTCTGGGATCTCGCCGCGGCCCACATCGCGGCGATCGAGCGCTTCGACTCCGTCCTCACGGGGCCGAAGCGCTCGATCGCGATCAATCTCGGCACGGGCTCCGGCACCACGGTCCGGGAGCTGTGCGCCGCGTTCAACAACGTCGTCAGCACCCCGCTGACCACCGTCGACGCCGATCCGCGGCCCGGTGATGTGGCCGGCGGCTACACCAAGAGCGACCGGGCGGCCGAGCTGCTGGGGTGGACGCCGAGGCTGTCCCTTGAGGACGGCATCCGCTCCGCCCTGGACTGGATCCCGGTGCGCGACGAGCTGCTGAAGGACTGAGCCCTTTCCCCGCCTTCACTCCTCCCGGGTCCGAGCGCCCGGGAGGAATCCTGTTTCGAGGGCGATCAGGTGCCGGATGGCGGGGGCGAGCCACGCGGTGTCCCACCGGTGCTCTGCCGGGGCATCCTGGTAGGCGTGGTGGGGGATGCCGAGTTCTTCGAGGAGCCGGCGGCCGGCGGTCCAGTCGGCTTCCAGCGTGCCGATGCCCCCGAACGCGATGCGGCGGGATCCCTGGAGGGCTTGGACGCGGCGGTGCAGGTTCTGCCGCACGTCGTACTCGTCGAGCTGTGTGGTGCTGCCGGCGATGTCCACGAGCTGCGGGTGGGGTGGCCGGTCGCTGAGCAGTGAGGCATCCCAGACGCTGGCGACGGCGAAGAGGCCGGGGTGCCGGGTCAGCAGGTTGAGGGCGGCAAAGCCGCCCTTGCTGAATCCCAGCAGGTGCACCGGAGGCCGCACCTGTGGGCCGAGCAGGGCCAGGACCGTCGGCACGACCACGCGGACGAGGTGGTCCTCCTGCTGGCAGTCGGCCCGGGTGGCGTGGTTGACCAGCCAGGGCGACTCGCTGAACGTCGGTGCGGCGAAGACGGTTCCCTCGCGCAGGTGAGCCGGGAGCCGTCCGATCTCGGCAAGGCTGTGACCGTACTTGCGCCCGTCGCCCTTCTCCACGGGCAGGGCGACCACAACCCTGCGCACCGGCTGCTCGGGCCAGATCAGGGTGACCTGCGTTCCGGGCCTCTGGAACGGGCTCTCCAGAAGGACCAACCGGGTGCCCGCGGGCAGGTGTTCATGGGCGGAGGGCGGCGACGGCATCGTGGTAGGTCTCCCAGTTGTCGCAGTTGAACCGGAGGTCGTCCGGACGGAGCGGCAGCGCCGTGAGGTGGTTGCCAGCGGCGATCCAGCGCCGGACGGCGTCGATGAGGTATAGCTCGCCGCCCGGGCGGGGCGGGCACGTGCGCAGGGCGTCGAAGACGAACGGGCCGAGCACCCAGCGGGCGGCGCAGGCGTGCACCCACTGGGCACCGGCGTGGTCGAGAAGGTCTCTGCCGAAGGCGACCGCGACCGGCCCGGGGCCGCTCCTGGGCGCGTCGGCCGCGCCCAGGAGAGTCTCGTGCGCGGGGATGCTGTCCGTCGGGAAGACGCGGGTCAGGACGGAGCAGTCCGATGTGCCGGAGACGAGCCGCTTGAGCGGTGTCTCGCCGTCGGCGGCGCCGCGGATCAGGTTGTCCCCGAACGCGAGGACGAATGGCTGGCCCCCGGTCCATGTCTCGGCGGCGAGAACGGGGGCTCCGGGACCGGCGCCGTCATCCTGGACCCGGTAGGAGAAGTCCATGCCGTACGCGGTGCCGCTGCCGAAGTAGGCCGGGATCTGCGGCTTGTGCGAGGAGATCACGAACAGGACGTCGGTGATCCCTGCCGTCCGCAGCTCGTGGACGAGGTGCTCCAGAATCGGCCGCCCCGCGGCGGGCAGCATCTCCTTGGGAAGGATGCGGGTGATCGGGTCCATCTTGGTTCCGACCCCGCCGGCGGCCACGACCGCCCTGTTGATCGTGTGCGGCATGAAGTCCCTGTCTTCAGGCGCCCGTCCGGGCGGGCGGGTTGGCCAGCCAGTCGATCCAGGTTCCGTAGACGTCGCAGTGGGCCACGGTGTGGGAGCGGCTCACGCCGCCGTCGTGGCTGGCCATGATCAGGCGGGGGGTGGTGTTGCTGAAGTGCCCGATGGAGATCTCGTGCAGCGGGCGGCGCCTGCTCAGCTCGGCGAGGGTGTCGACGAGGCGTTCTCGGCCGCTCGGTGAGCCGAAGATCTGGTAGATCGACCACGAGAAGACGAAGACCAGGTGCTGCTCGTCCGGGGTCTCGTCGACGATGTCGGCGAGATGGTCCTGTGCCGTGCCGGACAGGATCGTCGGCGGAGTGCGGGCGGCCAGCGCCAGGGCCGAGTTCAGGGTGCGCATCCGCCCGGTCTGCTCGGGCCAGGTGAGGCTGACCAGCCACTCGGTGGCCACGGGGTCGGTGACATCGACCGGATGCGGTTCGATCCCGACCGGCAGGACGAACCGCGCCGGGTCCAGTGTCAGGGGCGGCGTCCCGCCCCTGACCTCACAGTGCAGGACTGTGTCCGGGTCACTGTCCGGCAGGGTGAGCTGCTGCCCGGCGTAGTCGTAGGTGTAGCGGTCCCAGAGCAGGGCCAGCCCGGCACTGGCGCCGACGTCCACGATCCTGATCGGCCGGCCGTCGTCGAGTTGCTGCTGGAGCGCGGCGAAGGCGGGCAGAAGGACGGTACAGCGGTTGACCTCGTTGGTCTGAACGGCCCGGGTCGAGATGATCTGCCGGACGGCTTCGGCGTGGTGGCGGCAGAAGTCCGTGAGCAGGTCGGCGGCTCGGTCTTCGGTCAGGTCCTCGCGGCCGGTGAAGTAGGGGGCGAGCGTGTGCTTCACGCCGCGGCGCAGGATGTGGTGGACGGCCCCGAGCAGCATGTTGGGGGCGGGCTGTCCCGGCTGGGTGAGGGCCGCGAGGTCGAGCAGCTCGGGGGTGCGGGCGATGGCTCGAGACAGGACGGCGTACAGCGGGGACGGTCCGGCGGCCTGCTGGTCGGCGAACCGCCGGAAGGTCTCGGCGAGCTGGGTGCGGTAGGTCATCGGGGGGTCTCCTCAGACGATCTTGTAGCCGCAGTCGGCGAGCTGCTGCACGGCGCCGAGGCTCTGGCCCCGGCGGGCCCACCACTTCTCCTCCTCGGCGGCCTGGGACGCGCGGGCCTTGGCGATGACGGCCGCGGCCTTCTCGCGGGGGACGATCACCGTGCCGTCCTCGTCGCCGACCACGACGTCCCCGGGGGTGATGCGGACACCGTCGATGTCCACGGGGACGTTGACCGCGCCGTCATGGCGGCTGGCGGGGTAGTCGTAGTTCAGCGGGGTGGCGCCGCGGGCGACGGTGGGGAAGGCGATGCGGCGCAGTTCGGCGAGGTCGCGGACCATGCCGTCGACCAGGGCACCGGCGATGCCCCGGGTCTCCATGTGCGCGGCGGTCACGCCCCCGAAGCAGGAGCGTTCCTTGCCGCCGCCGGCAGCGACCACGACGACGTCGCCGGGCAGGGCCAGGTCGATCGCCGCGCGGCGCACGGTGACGTCCGGGCCCAGCGCGGTGACGGCGCTGCCGCACAGGACCAGGCCGGGGGTCTGAAGGCGCAGGCAGTGGGAGAGAGTGCCGGTCTTGCCGAGGGCGTCCACGATGGAGGCGACCGGGATGCGGGACAGGGCGGCGATCTCGCTGCGGGCGGGGCGGACGATGTCGGTGCGGATCTCGCGTACGGGCATGGTTGATGCCTTTCGTTCAGAGGGAGGGGGTGTCGGAGAGTTCGCGGAGCGGCGCGAGGTCGCGGGCCATGAGGTCGTCGGTCGACAGCCCGCCGGCCTGCTCGGCGGCCAGGGCGGCGCGGGTGGTCCGGCAGAGCAGATGGGCGAGGGACTGCACCAGGGCCGCGAGGCCGAAGTCGTCGACGCGCGGCAGCCGGAAGCCACGCGGCCCGGCGCTGGAGCGACTGGGGCCGTCCCGGTGCAGGAGGAACGGCCGGGTGCCCGCCACGGTGGCGGCGTTGACGGCCTCGCGGGTCGTCCTGCCTGCCGAGTCGTAGGCCAGGAGGAAGACCACGTCCTGGGGGCTGGCGCTGCTGAGCTGGTGGCGGACGCCGTGGGCGGGGTCGGGGTGGTCGTTGTAGATCGCGCTCATGTCGGCCAGCGAGGGGTCGCAGACGACGAGCGGAGGCTGTACGTCTTCGACGCCGAGCGGCGCGTCCCAGCGCAGGTTGTGTGCGAAGTGCTCGCCGACGAGGGCGAGGGGCCCGCCATCCGGGCACAGCACGTAGATGCGGCGCTGGTTGCGGATCGCGTCCCGGGCGGCCTCGGTGGCCTCCCGCAGGAAGGCCCCCAGCAGTTCGGTGTCCACCGCTGCCAGGGCGTTCAGGTGCCGCTCCGCTCGGACCGGCAGCGGCTCCGTGCCGGGGCCGAGTGCGGTGGCGGCGGCCAGGGTCAGCACGGTCAGCATGGCGTCCTCACTGATCTGCTGGTCCGTGGTTCCGGTCGCCCAGACCATGCCGTCGGCCGGCTCCATCTGGGTGCCGTCGCCGCCGACCAGCGCCAGCACCGGCACGCGGTGTTCGACGCAGAGCCGGGCGGCCTCAAGGATGTTCGCCGACCGGCCGCTGACGCTGGCCACCATGACCAGGTCCACCCGGCCGATGCCTCTGGCGAGTGACCGCGCGAAGGCCGTGCGGTACTCGTCCCGCTGGGCGCTGTAGGCCAGGGTCGCCGGGCTCATCATCGCGTCGTTCACCGGTCCCCCGGCCTGCGCGTGGAGCTGGAGGAGAACCGAGCGGACGATCGCGGAGGAGCCGCCGTTGCCGAAGGCGCGGATCTCGCCGCCGGCGACGGTGGCCTTGGCCAGCAGGTCGACGGCCTCGGCGTGGCGGGTGAGCATGCGGCGGACGGCGGCGCCCACCTCGGTCACGTAGGCGTGGGCGAAGTCCTTGTACACAAGCGGGGTCACGACGGGTCCTTCCTTCGGTCCGCAGCGGGCCCGGCGGGGGCCAGCCAGGGCTCGACCACGGGCGGGAACTCGGTGTCGAACAGGCGGCGGACCGGTCTCAGGGCCGCGGGCCCCTGGCAGTCCAGGCGGCAGTCGACCGGCCGGTCCCCGGACTCCGCATCCGCCGCCCCGGCGCGGACATGATCGGCGGGCAGGTGGAACCTGTGCGCGATGAGCAGGGCCATCCGGTACTTGGTCAGGCCCTGCTCAGCGCTCCAGTGGGCGACCGAGCCCAAGCGCTGCCCTTGCAGGAGGGCCCCGGCGAGCCGGCGGCACACCTCGGCGGCCTCGTCCGCGTGCGTGGGGTAGCGGACACACACGTCGTCCAGTTCGACCGGGGCACCGGAGGCGACCTGGCAGGCGATCTCGGTCAGGTTCGTCTCGGCCGCGAACCGCACGGGCCCGTACAGCACGGGCAGCCGCAGGATCGCCGCGTCCGGGCAAGCGGCACTCACGGCGTGCTCGGCCAGCAGCTTCCACCGGCCGTAGGCGTTCAGCGGGTTCGGGAGGCTGCCGGGCCGGTAGGGCGGCGCTGTCCCGTCGAAGACGTAGTCGCTGGAGATGTGCACCAGCCGGGCCCTGCACCGGCGCGCGCCCTCGGCGATCAGCCGGGCCGCGTCCACATTTCCCGCGCGGGCCCTCTGCGGTGAACCGGCCCACACCGCGGGGCGGCGCTCGCCCACGCAGTTCACGACGACGTCCGGCCGCACCCGGCCGAGCAGCCGCTCGATGGCGTCGGCCGACGTCGCATCGACCGCGACCAGGCCGCCGACGGCCCGGCTGAAAGCGGTGCCCGTCACGGTCATGTCACCGAAGGCCCGCATCACGGAGCGGCCCAAGAGCCCGGACGCACCGAAGATCACTGCTCGCATCCCTCACCTCCACGTTTCTGCGATGTGAGACAGACAAGCGGAGGCGGAGGCGTGATCGGGAGAGGTCGCCGCGGTGTACCCGGTGCATGCACCAAGTCGGTGTACAGGAACCGGTTTTGGGGCCTGGTGTACGTACACCAGGCCCCATTCGTCCCGTCTTCTGGCGGCCCCCGGGCGGTGGTACCTTCCGGCAAGGACCCCGCCGGACTTGGAGTGCCCATGGAGCCAGCAGCGGTTGACGCCCCGCCGGCCAACGCGCTCGGCGCCCTGTTACAGCAGTTGGAGATACGGCCGGAACAGCTCATTGCCCGCATCAACCAGCGGCGTTCCCGCCGCGGCTGCTCCCCCCTCAGCCCGAAGGCGGCCTACCCCTGGCTGCGCGAGACCCCCTCGCTGCCGCAGCCCGACAACCAGGCGGACGCCTTGGCCGTCCTCACCGCCAGGGCCGGACGGTGCATCACCGCGGCCGATGCCGGATGGGACCTTCCCCGCTCCAGGGCCCGCCACCGCCACCTCGACGCGCCCGGCGACGCCCCCCTTGAGGCCCTGTTCCAGGAGATCAGCCAAGGAGACCTGATGGACCGCCGCAACCTGCTCATGCTCACCGGGGCCGCAGCCACCGCCCCCGCCCTCGCGCTGCTGCTCGGCCCGGCAGCGGAAGCCTCCGCCGCCTCTTCCGGCCAGCTGAACGAACGGCTCGTCGGGTCCATCGAAAGGGCAGTGCACGACCTGAGGGAGATCGACGACTCCACTGGCAGTGCAAGCGGCGATCTGACCTGGGGTCTCGGCATCTGGCAGAGCGCCTCCCGGGTCGTGGCACAGGCCCGCGGTCAAGGGGCCCTCGCCGACCGCCTCCACACCGCCTACATCGAACTGAGCGAGCAGATCGGCTGGATGTGCTTCGATGCCCGCCAGCACCCGCAGGCGCAGCGCATCTACCACACCGGTATGCGCCTGGCCCGCGAAAGCGGCACCTCACTGTCCACCCGTCACGCAACCGCCAACCTCGTCGCCTCCACCGCATACCAGGCCGCGTGGCTGGGCCACCACAACGACGCCGCCGCACTCCTCGACATCGCCGCACGGACCCCAGATCTTCCGTCGGTAGCCGCTGCGGTCATCGCCGACCGGCGCGTCTACGCCGCAGGACAGCGGCGTGATCCCGACGCAGTCCTCCGGTTCCGCGACGAAGCCCTGGGCCACCTCGGCTCTCCTGACGAGCGCACACCGTGGTGGGCGACCTGGCTCACGAAGGACTCCGTGGACGCCGCCACCGGCCGGGCCTGGCTCGCATGCGACCAGCCCTCACGAGCCGTCCCCTTCCTGCGCAGCCGCGTCGAAGCGACCGCACCCGACTACCCGCGCGACCACCTCCACGCCACACTCGACCTAGCCGACACCGTCCACCGGTGCGGCGACAGCGACCACGCACGGGAACTCCTCAACCAGGCCGAACGGCTCATCGACACCGTCAACTCCCGGCGCCTGGCCCACCGGCTCGACGCTCTGTCATCGGCCGTCACCGCTGCGTGAAGCAAGCACGCCCGCTCAGCCCCGGCGGGCGGCGGGAGCGTGCCGGGCGACAGCGCCGGCACCGGGACCGTGGCCATCACCGAAGCTCCTCCGCTCTCCCGGCCACCGCCCTCCGTGAACGCCGGAGATCAGGTGGAGCTTGCGCGGGGGCGGGGTGGGGCCGGGCCGGGTGACGCGCTGATCGACGACCCACATCAGGTCCCCGCCTTCAGCGAGTGCCGTGTCCAATCCGAGTTCTTCGGCGAGTTCACGGGCGAGGGCGGCGTCGAGGTCTTCGCCGTCCTCGACGTTGCCGCCGGGCGGGGTGTAGTGGGTGGAGTCGGCGCGGTCGCGGCGGACGAGGGCGACGTCGCCGCCGCAGAACACCAGTGCCCCGGTCCGGATCTTGATCCGGGAGAACGGGGCGGGTGTGGCGGGGGTGTTCGTCATGGCGGCCAGCAGCAGCCACCCGCGAGCCGCGTACGGTCGCCGCCGGGGCGCCACTTCACCTGGTGGCTCGTGACCACCCCCGCCTTGCTCCGGCGGGTCACAACTGATGCCCTGACGGCACCGTAGGGCAGCGTGTTCCCACCGTGTTCCCACGCCACGAAAGATGATGGGCGCCTGCCAGCCGATTTCGCTGGTCAGGCGCCGTGGAGCGCCGAGTGCCCGGAGCCGGACTTGAACCGGCACGCCCTCACAGGGGCAGCGAGGTTTAAGCTCGCCGTGTCTGCATTCCACCATCCGGGCAGGCCATGGGCACCGCATCGAGCGTCCCGAGCCTATCGGGACGGCTCGTCCCGACCGAGGCCGGGAGGACCCATGTTGTCTTATTTTATTGGCGCCTGAGGGGGCATCAGCTCCGTGGGCAGGCCATCCGCACTTGCCAACAGCCTTGCGTGCGGGAACGGACCCCGCATACGGAATGACGTAATTTCACCGTCTCGACAGAAGCGCCCGAACCTGCATGGGCGACATCCCGGTCGGACGGTTCGTGAACCGTGCCCGTCGGGGCCGGTGTCATCCTCAGGTAGGACGGTCCGGCGGTGCCGTCCGACCGAGGTCGCCCCCCGGAACCGGAACAAGGGCTGACGGCGGCGGCGCTTCCGCACGGCACGATGAAGGAGTAGCCGAGCACGCCGTACCGACAGGAGCACCCCCGTGACCACCGCACCCACCGCCGACCGGGCCACCACCGTGGCCGCGCGCGCCACGGAGCTGTCCAAGATCTACGGCCAGGGCGAGACCCAGGTCGTGGCCCTGGACCGCGTCTCCGTCGACTTCGTCCGCGCCGAGTTCACCGCGATCATGGGGCCCTCCGGCTCCGGCAAGTCCACGCTGATGCACTGCGTCGCCGGGCTGGACACCTTCTCCTCCGGTTCCGTGCGCATCGGCGACACGGAGCTGGGCTCCCTCAAGGACAAGCAGCTCACCAAGTTGCGCCGGGACAAGATCGGCTTCATCTTCCAGGCGTTCAACCTGCTGCCGACGCTGACCGCGCTGGAGAACATCACCCTGCCGATGGACATCGCGGGCCGCAGGCCCGACAAGGAGTGGCTCGACTCCGTGATCGACATGGTGGGCCTGTCCGGGCGGCTCGGGCACCGGCCCGCCCAGCTCTCCGGCGGCCAGCAGCAGCGCGTGGCCGTGGCCCGCGCCCTGGCCTCCCGGCCGGAGATCATCTTCGGCGACGAGCCCACCGGCAACCTGGACTCCCGCTCGGGCGCCGAGGTCCTGGGCTTCCTGCGCAACTCGGTGCGGGAGATGGGCCAGACCGTCGTCATGGTCACCCACGACCCGGTGGCCGCGGCCTACGCGGACCGCGTCGTCTTCCTCGCGGACGGCCGCATCGTCGACGAACTGCGCGGGCCGACCGCGGACTCCGTGCTGGACCGGATGAAGCGCTTCGACGCCAAGGGCCGCACGAGCTGATCCCCCGCCCGGTCCCGCCCCGCCGGGGCACCGGGCACCGCACCCGACCGCGCACCTCCGGCACCGGCACCGGACCCCGACCCCGGGACCCCGGACCCGTGCTCCCGCCGGGGCACACCGCGCCCCGCACTCCCCCGCCGCCGCCTCCGCGCCGCCGCCCTCCTCCACCGACAGAGAAGACCCATGCTCCGTACCGCCCTGCGCAACGTTCTCGCGCACAAGGCCAGGCTGTTGATGACCGTGCTCGCCGTGATGCTCGGCGTGGCGTTCGTCTCGGGCACCCTGGTCTTCACCAACTCCGTCTCCGGCGCCCTCCAGAACAGCTCGGCCAAGGGCTTCGGCCATGTCGACGTGGCCATCGGGCCCGCGTACCAGAAGGCCGCCGGGGACGCCCCCGGCAAGGTCCCCGAACTGCCCGGCTCCGTCCTCGACCGGAGCGCCCGGGTGCCCGGCGCCGCCTCCGCCATCGGCGTGGTCCGCGGCTTCACCGCCATCGCCGACAAGGACGGCGGCCTGATCGGCGACGGCTGGAGCACCCAGGGCGGCAACTACTGGGGCACCGACGACCCCCGCTACCCCCTGGCCGAGGGCCGCGCCCCCCGGGGCGCCGGTGAGATCCTGATCGACGCGAAGACCGCCGAGCGCACTGGCTACGGCGTCGGCGACACCGTGCGGCTGTCGGTCGACGGCCCGGTGCTCACCCCGAAGGTCACCGGTGTCTTCCGCACCGACGACGGCGCCGTCGCCGCCGGCGGCACCCTCGCCCTGTTCGACACGGACACCGCCCAGCGGCTGTTCGGCAAGCCCGGCACCTTCGACGAGATCGACGTCAAGGCGAAGCCCGGGGTCACCGAGAGCGCGCTCAAGGCGCAGCTCGACAAGGCGCTGCCCGAGGGCCTCTACGAGACCACCACGGGCCGGCAGCTCGCGGACGACCAGGCGGAGGTGATCGCCGAGTCGATGAGCGGCATGAAGCAGGGCCTGCTGGTCTTCGCCGGGATCGCGCTGTTCGTCGGCACCTTCATCATCGCCAACACCTTCACCATGCTGGTCGCCCAGCGCACCCGGGAACTGGCCCTGATGCGGGCCGTCGGCGCCTCCCGGGGCCAGGTCACGCGGTCGGTGCTGATCGAGGCGTTCGTGGTGGGCGCCGTCGCCGCGGTCGCCGGTCTCGCCGCCGGCATCGGCATCGGCGCCGGGCTCCGCTCGCTGGTGGGCTCCATCGGCGGGACCCTGCCCGACGGCCCGCTGGTGGTCTCCTCCGGCACCGTCGCCGCCGCCCTCGTGGTCGGCGTCCTGGTCACCATGCTGGCCGCCTGGCTGCCCGGCCGCCGCGCGGCGAGGATCCCGCCGGTGGCGGCGATGAACAGCGTGCACGCCACGGCGACCGCCAAGTCCCTGGTACTGCGCAACACCCTCGGCGCCCTGTTCTCGGCCGCCGGTGTCGCCGTGGTCCTGGCGGCGACCACCATGAAGGGATCCGACGGACAGGCCCCGATGGGCCTCGGCGCGGTGCTGCTGATCATCGGCGTCTTCATCCTGACGCCGCTGCTGTCCCGTCCGCTGATCGCCGCCGCGGCTCCGCTGCTGCGCGTCTTCGGCATCGCCGGCAAGCTGGCCCGGCAGAACTCGGTGCGCAACCCGCGCCGCACCGCCGCCACCGCCTCGGCGCTGATGATCGGGCTCACCCTGATCACCGGCATGACCGTGATGGCGGGCAGCCTGCAGAAGTCCATCGACCGGATGGCGTCGTCCGCCATCCGGGCCGACTACGTCGTCTCCATGGCCAACGGCAACCCGCTCTCCCCCGGTGTCGGCGAGAAGCTGGGGCGTGCCGAGGGCGTCACCGCCGTCAGCCCGCTGCGCAACTCCCCCTCCCGCGTCGGCGGCGAGACCGAGTACCTCACCGGCGTCGACGGCGCCACGATCGGCGCCCTCACCGACCTGGCCGTCGAGGACGGGACCTTCACCGTCACGGGCACCCGGATCGTCGTGGACGGCGACACCGCCGAGCGGCACGGCTGGAAGGCCGGGTCGGCGCTGACCGTCTCCTACGAGGACGGGAAGAAGCAGCGTCTCACCGTCGCCGGGGTCTACGAGGGCAACGCCATGATCCAGGGCATCATGGTCGACAACGCCACCCTCACCCCGCACCTGTCGGACCCCGTCGACATGCAGGTCATGGTGAAGACGGCCGACGGCACCTCGGGACAGGCCAAGGAGGCCCTGGAGAAGGCGCTGGGCAGCAACCCGGCCATCAAGATCCAGGACAAGAAGGACATCTCCAACGAGATCGCCCAGATGTTCACGATGATGCTGAACATGCTCTACGGCCTGCTGGCCATGGCGGTGATCGTCGCGGTCCTCGGCGTCATCAACACCCTGGCCATGTCCGTCTTCGAGCGCTCGCAGGAGATCGGCATGCTGCGCGCCATCGGCCTGGACCGCCGGGCCGTCAAGCGGATGGTGCGCCTGGAGTCCCTGGTGATCTCCCTGTTCGGCGGCGTGCTCGGGATCGGCCTGGGCGTGTTCTTCGGCTGGGCCGCCGGTGAGCTGATGGGCACCACGCTGGCGACCTACGAACTGGTCCTGCCCTGGGGCCGGATGGCCGTCTTCCTGCTGCTGGCCGCCGCGGTGGGCGTCCTGGCGGCGCTCTGGCCGGCCCGCCGCGCGGCGCGGCTGAACACCCTGCTGGCCATCAAGGCGGAGTAGCCGCCCCGGCCCCGCGCGGGGCCGGGATCACGCACGGGCCGCACCCGCACGGGGCCCCGCTCCGGGAGTCGGAGCGGGGTCCCTCGCGCGTCGGTGCCGGTGCGGGGGTCAGTTCCAGGCGCGGGCGCGCAGCGGCAGCCCGGCCGCCCCGGAGTCGGGGGTGCGCACCGCGAGGACCTGGTTGACGCCGATGCGGTTGCGCTCGAAGGCGACCGCGGAGGCGGCCATGTAGAGCCGCCAGACCCGGGCCCGGCCGACGCCGGCGAGGCCCGCCGCGCGCTTCCAGTCGGCCTCCAGGTTGGTGACCCAGCGGCGCAGGGTCAGCGCGTAGTGCTCACGCAGGGACTCCACGTCCCGCACCTCGAACCCGGCGCGCTCCAACTGGGTCACGGTGGTGCCGACGGGGGCGAGTTCGCCGTCCGGGAAGACGTAGGCGTCGATGAACGCGTCGAGGTCGTAGGCATCCTCGTCGCGCCGCGGGCGGCGGCCGATCTGGTGGTTGAGCAGCCGCCCGCCGGGCTTCAGCAGCCGGTGCAGGTCGACGGCGTACTCCAGGTAGCGCTCGGAGCCGACGTGTTCGGCCATCCCGATGGAGGAGATCGCGTCGTAGGGACCGTCGGTGACGTCGCGGTAGTCCTGGACGCGGATCTCGACGCGGTCGGTGAGCCCCTCGTCGGCGACGCGCTTGCGGGCGTGGGCGGCCTGTTCCTGCGACAGGGTCACGCCGACGACGCTCACCCCGTGCTCGCGGGCGGCGTGGACGGCCATGGAGCCCCAGCCGCAGCCGACGTCCAGCAGGCGCTGACCGGGTCTCAGGGCCAGCTTGCGGCTGACCAGTTCGAGCTTGTCGCGCTGGGCGTCCTCCAGGGTGCCGCCCTCCTCCTCGGGGGCGCTCCAGTAGGCGCAGGAGTACACCATGGAGGAACCGAGGACGAGTTGGTAGAAGTCGTTGCCGACGTCGTAGTGGTGGCTGATGGCCCGCCGGTCGCTGCGCCGGGTGTGCAGACGGCTCCCGGCACGGCGGATCTCCTCGGGCGGCGGCGCGGGCGGCAGCGGCAGCCCGCCGAGCCGCACCAGGCCGAGCGCGGCGGAGCGGACGGCGGGGTCGCGCAGGGACGCCAGGAGGCCGGGGGCGTCCTCGTCGCGCTCCCAGACGAAGCCGGCCATCAGGTCGAGCGCGGTGTAGAGGTCGCCCTCGACCTCGAGGTCACCGGCCACCCAGGCGCGGGCCAGGCCGAGTTCGCCCGGCTTGAACATCAGACGGCGCAGGGCCCGGCGGTTGCGGACGACGAGGGCGGGCGCGCCCGGTGGTCCCGCCTGCGACCCGTCCCAGGCGCGGATCCGCACCGGGAGGGGCGTTCCGAGCAACTGCTCGAAGAGGTTCTGCAGCCGCTGCGCGGCGTCGGGCATGGCGTACCTCCGTGACAAGTGATCCCGGAAAAGTCCGATACCACGTAAACATCAGGAGGGGCCCCGTACAGTCCCCGGCACGCGTCACGACTGGGCAAAATGCCCGCACGCCCCCTGCGTTCGCGGCGTGTCGGCCATCCGGCCGCACCCCCCGGCCACCTGCGGCGGCGCGCGCCCGGCGCCCGGCCCGGGAGGCGGTGCGGGGGCCGGGTCCGCGACCCCCGGAGGCGAGCATTCCGGCGGGGCCGCCCGGCGGGGGTCCGGGACGGGGGCCGGTCCGGGACGGCCGGTCCGGGACGTTCCCGCGCGCGAGGTCCGGCGCGCGAGGTCCGGCACGCGGGTTCGGACAGGCGGGTTCCGGCACGCGGGTTCGGACAGGCGGGTTCCGGCGCGCGAGGTTCCTGCCCCGGGGCATCGTGCGAGGAGGCCCCGCCCGGCGGCGAGAACGAAGAAGGCGCCGGTGCGCAGCCGTTCGGCCGGGCCGGGGGGACCGGCCCGGCCGCTCCCGGTGACGCGGCGTCACCGCGCCGCTCCCGCCCGGCCGGAGGCGACGGGCGTCACCGTGTCGCCTCCGCCCCGGCGGGTGAGGCGGCGTCACCGCGCCGGGCACGGCGAAGGGGCCGCCCGCACCACGGATGGCGGGCGGCCCCTTCGGGGTCGTCGGACGGGAGGTCCGGTCAGGAGGCCTTGGCCTTCTCGCCGGTCTTCTCCGCGGCGCTCGGGCCGCTCGTGTCCGCGGCCTTCGGCGCGGCCGGGGCCGGCTTGGCGGCCTCGTAGAACTCCTCGCGCGGGGTCTCGATCGCGCCGAGGGAGACGACCTCGCGCTTGAGGAACATGGCGAGGGTCCAGTCCGCGAAGACGCGGATCTTGCGGTTCCAGGTCGGCATGGCCAGGCCGTGGTAGCCCCGGTGCATGTACCAGGCGAGGCGTCCCTTGACCTTGATCTTCATCTTGCCCATGACGATCATGGCGACGCCCTTGTGCAGGCCGAGGCCCGCCACCGCGCCCTTGTTGGCGTGGCTGTACTCCTTCTGCGGGAAGCCCCGCATGCCGGAGACCACGTTGTCGCCGAGGACCTTGGCCTGGCGCAGCGCGTGCTGGGCGTTCGGCGGGCACCAGGCGTTCTCGTTGCCCGCCCGGCGGCCGACGAGGTCCGGGACCTGGGCGTTGTCGCCCGCGGCCCAGATGTAGTCGGTGCCGGTGACCTGGAGGGTGGGGGCGACGTCGACGTGGCCGCGGGGGCCGAGCGGCAGCCCGAAGCGGGTCAGCGCCGGGTTCGGCTTGACGCCGGCGGTCCACACCAGGGTGTTGGAGTCGACCTCCAGCCCGTTCTTGAGCACCACGTGGCCGTCGACGCAGGAGTCCATCGAGGTGGACAGGTAGATCTCGATGCCGCGGCTCTCGAGGTGCTCCTTGCCGTACTGGCCGAGCTTCGGCCCGACCTCGGGAAGGATCTTGTCGGCGGCGTCGACGAGGACGAAGCGCATGTCCTCGCGGGAGACGTTCTTGTAGTACTTGGCCGCGTCGCGGGCCATGTCCTCGATCTCGCCGACGGTCTCCGCGCCGGCGAAGCCGCCGCCGATGAAGACGAAGGTGAGGGCCTTGCGGCGGATCTCCTCGTCGGTGGTGGAGTCGGCCTTGTCGAGCTGCTCCAGCACGTGGTTGCGCAGGCCGATGGACTCCTCGATGCCCTTCATGCCGATGCCCTGCTCGGCGAGGCCGGGGATCGGGAAGGTGCGGGAGACCGCGCCCATCGCGATGACGAGGTAGTCGAAGGGCAGCTCGTACGCCTCGCCGACCAGCGGCGTGATCGTGGCGACCTTCCGGTCCTGGTCGATGGTGGTGACCCGGCCGGTGAGGACCTCCGCCTTGGGAAGCACGCGCCGCAGGGGGACGACGACGTGCCGCGGGGAGATGTTGCCGGCGGCGGCTTCGGGGAGGAAGGGCTGGTAGGTCATGTACGACCGCGGGTCGACGACCGTGACGGTCGCCTCGCCGTAACGCATCTTCTTCTGGATGCGTCGAGCTGCGTACAGGCCTACGTACCCACCGCCTACTACGAGGATCCTGGGACGCTCCGTGGTGCTCATGCCATCGAGTATCCCCCTGCCCCGGGGGGGTGGTTCGTGCGCCCCTTCACAAGGTCGACCAGCCACTGTGCTACCATCCGCGACCCACGTGACGTGGATCATGGAACAGGGGGGAACCGGAGCCCCTCTTGCCCCGTTGTCAATGCCGCGTGAGCTGCTGCTCCGTCCCGCGGGACGGGCTGGACCAGCCCCGGCGCCGCCCGCCGCGAGGCCTTTTTCCGGCGCCGTACTGAACACGTTCAAAGGGCAGTTGAACCCCCAAAAGGGTCAGCCGGCTCACTTTCCTCGCCCGCCGGAGCGCATTTCCTTGTGAAGAACTTCACGAACTTTCCCGACGGGACGTCACCGGGAGGGGCCGAAAGGCCCTTCCGGACCCCGCTCAAACGCCATCCGCCCTGCTCAGCAGAAGGCTACCCATGGGTAGCAACAGCGGTCACGGACGCCCCGGACCGCTCGCCCCCGGCCACCCGGACCGACTCCCGGGGGCCTTCCCCGTCCGCGCGATCGACCGGGCGGCAGCCCCCCGGGGGCACCTCCGGGGAAGACCTCGATCCCCCCCATGTGTACATCCCAGGATGCACACCGCACCCATGACCGAGAACAGCGTGACCGTACGGGACGCCCGCGCCCATATCGCGGATCACATCAACCGGGCCGAGGAAGGCATTCCCACAGTCGTCACGCGCAACGGCACTCCCGTGGCGGCGATGGTCCCGATCGCGGACTTCGAGGCGCCGGAGGAGGCCGCCGACGTCATGCTGGCGCGTGAGGCGGAAGCGGTCCTCGCCGAAGGGGGCCCCACCCTGACCATGGCGGAACTCCTGGCCGACCCGTTCGCCGAGCACGACGACGCAACGGCGTGACGTACGCCTCCCGCTTCACCACGGCGGCGCAGCGACAGCTCCGGGCCATCGGTCGGCCCGACGCCATGCGCATCCTGGCGGCGCCGACCGCGCTCGGCGATGATCCCTACCGTGCGGACGCGGACGTCAAGAAGCTCACCGGCCCGTCGGGCCTCTGTCGCCTTGGGGCGGGGAGCCACCGGGTCGCCCACCGGATCGACGACGGAGAACTCCTCGTCCTCGTGGTCAAGGTGGACGACCGGCGGGACGTCCACCGCGACCTGTAGCGCCCCGCCCCCTCCGCCTACGCGATCGACCAGGCGATCCCGTCCAGGATGTCGTGCTCGCTGACGACGACCTCGTGGGCGTCCATGCGCTCCATGATCGCGAGGAGCACCAGCGCGCCCGCGGCGATCACGTCCACCCGGCCCGGGTGCAGGGACGGGATGGCGGCGCGTTCGGCGTGGGTGGAGCGCAGCAGGTGCTCGGTGATCGCGCGGACCTCCCCGCGGGAGACCCGGGAGTGGTGGATGGCGGCCGGGTCGTAGGCGGGCAGCTCCTGCGCGATGGCGGAGACCGTGGTCACCGACCCGGCCAGCCCCACCAGGGTGCGCGCCTCGCGCAGCGGGACGGTGCGCTCGGCCTCGTCCAGGGCGGCCTCGATGTCGGCCCGCATCGCCGCGACCCGCTCCGGGGAGGGCGGGTCGGCCACCACCCCGTCGCGCACCAGGTGCCGTTCGGTCATCCGGACGCAGCCGATGTCCACCGAGCGGGCGGCGCGCACCCGGTCGTCGCCCACCACGAACTCGGTCGAGCCGCCGCCGATGTCCACGACCAGGTACGGCCGCTCCAGGTCGGTGCGGCCGACCAGCTCGCCGGTGGCGCCGGTGAAGGAGAACGCGGCCTCCTGGTCACCGGTGATCACCTCGGGCTCCACTCCGAGGATGTCCACCACGCCCCGGACGAACTCGTCCCGGTTCTCGGCGTCCCGGGAGGCGGAGGTGGCCACGAAGCGCAGCCGCTCCGCGCCGTGCTCCCGGATCACCCCGGCGTACTCGCGGCAGGCCGCGAAGGTCCGCTCCAGGGCCTCCGGCGCCAGCCGCCCGGTGCGGTCCACGCCCTGGCCGAGCCGCACGATGGTCATGCGCCGGTCCAGGTCGGTCAGCTCCCCGGTGGCCGGGTCGGCGTCCGCGACGAGCAGCCGGACGGAGTTCGTTCCGCAGTCGACGGCGGCGACCCGGGTCACTGGGCGTCCTCCTGTCCGGGGGTGGTCACGCAGGGGCCCTTGCGCCACCACTCGGGCAGCATGGCGAGGGCCTCGTCGCCCAGCGGGTTGACGCCGGGGCCGGCGGCCAGCGAGTGGGCGACCAGCACGTGCAGGCACTTGACCCGGTCGGGCATGCCGCCCGCGCTCGGGAAGCCGGTCAGCTCCTCGATCTCGTCCCGGCGGCGGACGTAGTCCTCGTGGGCGGCCCGGTAGGCGGCGGCCAGCTCCGGGTCGGCGGCGAGCCGTTCGGTCATCTCCTTCATCACGCCGTTCGCCTCCAGCGTGCCGATCGCGGAGGCCGCCCTCGGACACGTCAGGTAGTACAGCGTGGGGAAGGGCGTGCCGTCGGGCAGCCGCGGCGCCGTCTCCACGACGTCCGGCCGGCCGCAGGGGCAGCGGTGCGCGATGGCGCGCAGTCCGCGCGGGGGGCGTCCGAGCTGCTGCCGGAACGCCTCGACGTCCTCGTCGGTGGGCGCGGTGCGCTCGGTGGTCGGCGGGGGATTCTGCATGACTGTCTTCCGCTGGTCTTCCTGTTGAGTCACCGCCGGCACGGCCGGTTCACGGCCGGCCGGCGGCGTCGGCCTTGTCGACGCCGTCCCAGACGTTGCGGTACCAGGGGCGGGCGCCCGATCCGAGGCCGCCGCGGGACGGCCGGACCGCGCCCGGGTCGACGACGACGAAGCCCGTCTCCCCCGGCATCACGTAGTGCAGCCGCAGCCGGATCTGCTGCTCGGCGTAGGCGTCGTCCTGCCAGCGCGCCTTGAGGTCGCGCAGGTCCTCGACCCGTTGCCGGGTCTCGCGCTGCTGGGTGCGCAGGTCCGCGATCTCGGCGCGCTGGGCGACGTACTGCCGTATCGGGTAGGCGAGGGCCACGACGAGCGAGCAGAGCACCATCGCCAGCAGGGCCGCGCGGCCGGTCAGCCGGGAGCGGCGGTCCTGGCGCCGGGTCTGCGAACGGTAGACCCGGGCCGCCGTCTGCTCGCCGATCAGCCGGATCCTGGTCGCGGTGGAGAAACGGTCCCGGTCCTTCACCGCCATGTGCCCGCCTCCGCGTTCGTGCGTCCTCATACGTGCGTACGTCCCCGCACACGGTACGGGACCGAGTACGGGGACGTACGTACGACGCTTCCGGTGGGCGCGCGGGCTTCGTCTCCCGCGGCGCTCAGTCGTTGGCGGTGCGGAACCTCGGGAAGGCGCTGCGGCCCGCGTAGACGGCGGCGTCGTCGAGGATCTCCTCGATGCGCAGGAGCTGGTTGTACTTGGCGACGCGCTCGGAGCGGGCCGGGGCGCCGGTCTTGATCTGGCCGCAGTTGGTGGCGACGGCCAGGTCGGCGATGGTGACGTCCTCGGTCTCGCCGGAGCGGTGGGACATCATGCACTTGAAGCCGTTGCGCTGGGCCAGCTCCACGGCGTCCAGGGTCTCGGTCAGCGAACCGATCTGGTTGACCTTCACCAGCAGGGCGTTGGCGATGCCCTCGTCGATACCGCGCGCCAGACGCTCGGGGTTGGTGACGAACAGGTCGTCACCGACGAGCTGGACCTGGTCACCGAGCTTGTCGGTGATGGTCTTCCAGCCCTCCCAGTCGTCCTCGAACAGCGGGTCCTCGATGGACACGAGCGGGTACGCGTCGACGAGCTCCGCGTAGTACTCGGTCATCTCGGCGGCGGTGCGCTCCTTGCCCTCGAAGGTGTAGGAGCCGTCCTTGTAGAACTCGGACGCGGCGACGTCCAGCGCGAGCGCGATCTGCTCGCCCGGGATGTAGCCGGCCTCCTTGACGGCCTCCAGGATGAGGTCGAGGGCCTCGCGGTTGGAGCCCAGGTTCGGGGCGAAGCCGCCCTCGTCGCCGAGACCGGTGGCCAGGCCCTTCTTCTTCAGGACCTTCTTGAGGGTGTGGTAGACCTCGGTGCCCCAGCGCAGCGCCTCGGAGAAGGACTCCGCGCCGATCGGCGCGATCATGAACTCCTGGATGTCCACGTTGGAGTCGGCGTGCGAGCCGCCGTTCAGGATGTTCATCATCGGCACCGGCAGCAGGTGCGCGTTGGGTCCGCCCAGGTAGCGGAACAGGGGCAGGTCGCTGGCCTCGGAGGCGGCGTGGGCGACGGCGAGGGAGACGCCGAGGATGGCGTTGGCGCCGAGCGAGCCCTTGTTGTCGGTGGCGTCCAGGTCGAACATGGCCTGGTCGATCAGGCGCTGCTCGGTGGCGTCGTAGCCGACCAGCTCCGGGCCGATCTGCTCGATGACCGCGAGCACGGCCTTCTCGACGCCCTTGCCCAGGTAGCGGCCGGGGTCCCCGTCGCGCAGCTCGATGGCCTCGAAGGCGCCGGTGGAGGCGCCGGACGGCACGGCGGCACGACCCGTGCTGCCGTCGTCGAGGCCGACCTCGACCTCGACCGTGGGGTTGCCTCGGGAGTCCAGGATTTCCCGGGCTACGACGACGTCGATGGACGGCACGAGCATCTCCTTCTTGGGGTGTGACGCGGGCGGCCGGGCCGCGATGGCTTGGCGGTCCGTTCCGTGTTGCTCTGCGGGATGAGCCTAACCGGCTCCGGGCGATCGGTCGGCCTTCGGCCCACCCCGTGGACAGAACCGGCGGGAAATTGTTTCCGAACGGAACAAAACGGTTCGGGGAAACCGGGGCGCGGGCCGGACGGGGCGCGGGGCGGGGTCCCGGCCCGGCGCGCGGGCGCGAAAAAACCCGCCCCGGTGCGTACGGGGGAACACGCACCGGGGCGGGGGCCGGGGGGAGCGGCGGCCTACTTGAGGTGGAGCTGCTGGCCCGGGTAGATCAGGTCGGCGTCCTCGACGATGTCGCCGTTGAGCTTGAAGAGCTTCGCCCAGCCGCCCTTGACGCCGTGGTCGGCGGCGATGGAGCTGAGGGTGTCGCCCGCGACGACCCGGTACTCGCCGTCGCCCTTCTTGACCTTCTTGCCGGTCGGGGTGGTGACGGTCTTCTTGGCGGCCGGACGCTCGGCGGAGCGGGTCGACCTCTGCTCGGCGGAGCGGTCCGAGGTGCCCTGGGAGCGCTGCGGGGCGCTCTGGGAGGTGCCGGTGCTCTGCTTCTGGGTGCTCTGCTTCTGGGTGTTCTGCGAGGAGCCGGTGCCCTGCTGCTGGGTGCTCTGCGAGGAGCCGCCCTGGCTCTGCGGGGCGGTGGAGCCGCCGCCGGTGTACGCGGCACGGGACAGGCCGACACCGCAGACCGGCCAGGCGCCCTTGCCCTGGCCCGCGAGCACCTTCTCGGCGATCTCTATCTGCTGCGCCTTGCTCGCCTGGTTGGCGGTGGCGGCGTACTGCGTACCGCCGTAGGCGGCCCAGGTGGAGGCGGAGAACTGCAGACCGCCGTAGTAGCCGTTGCCGGTGTTGAT
The DNA here is from genome assembly GCF_055598485.1 of Streptomyces sp. NPDC107521. Taxonomy (NCBI): domain Bacteria; kingdom Bacillati; phylum Actinomycetota; class Actinomycetes; order Kitasatosporales; family Streptomycetaceae; genus Streptomyces; species Streptomyces sp. NPDC107521. The sequence goes on along the minus strand of NZ_JBVKAT010000019.1, from coordinate 136,645 downwards.
GGACCAGTTGCCGCCGGACTCGCAGCGGGCGACGGCGTCCCACTCGGCGGCGGTGGCGGCGGAGGCGTTGCCGGCCGCCATCAGCGGGGCGGCGACAGCGGCGCCGGTGACGCCGGCGACGGCGATGACGCGGGTGGCCTTGGACGGGCGACGGTGCTTGCCCTTGCCGGAAAACAGCATGGTTGATCCCCTCACCGACGCCTGCGAGGTGAGCTGTCGGGTTCGGGCCGGTTGAGTTGCCCGGCCGGGTTCCTCACGGAACTCGGCTCCACCCCTAGCCGCTCCGGCTCAACTGCCCGGTGCGGCGACTTACCTTGGGTCCCCCGCTCCTGCCTGCGGCGCTTGACGCGACGACTGTTCCCGGAGGGCCGCTGGCAGGATTCGGCGTTGCGGCAACCGGGGCCCGCGATGGCGAGCGACCCTGACCGTAGCCACGCGCTCCGCGGATTTTCAAAGACGATCACGGCTTATGAGACCTATATCTCACGAGATCCAAAACGGACATACAGCCGCGAACCATGACGTGAACTAGCCCTGCCCGGGCTCCGATTCACCGCCGACGGCAAGCTCCTGACCGGGCAGGATGTAGTCCGGGTCGGCGCCCACGACGTCCTTGTTCTCCTCATAGAGGGAGGACCATCCGCCGTCGACCCCGAGGGAGTCCGCGATGCCCCACAGACTGTCGCCCGGACGGACGGTGTAGGAGCCGTCCACGGCGTCCCGGGCGGCGCTCCCGCCGCGCGAGGCGTGACGGCCGGAGGAGCCGTCGGCGCGGCCGTCCGCCGCGCCCTCGTCGGCGCTGCCGCCGCGGTGCCGCCCACCGCCGGCCGCCTCCTCACCGGCGGAGCCCGAAGCACCCCCACCGGAGCCGGACTTGTCCGATTCACCGGACTCGACCGCATTCGACCCGCGGTCGTCCGTCCCCTCGGAGGCGCCGGTGCCTTCGGAGCCGCCGGCGCCGGACGCGGAGTCCCGCGCCGCCCCGGGATCGGACGAGGCGCCGGAATCAGGCGTTTCGTCCCGGTCATCGGCCGACGTCCCGTCAGAGGCCGCCGACGGGGAGGGCGACCCGCTCTCCCGCCCGGACGGCGCCGGGTCCTTCCCGCCGGACCGCCCGGACGACCCGGGCGTGTCGGAGGCGCCGGGAGAGGCGGAGGAGCCGGGGTCGGCGGAGGCGTCGGAGCCGGCGTCCTCCGCACGGTCCGCCCCGGAGGCGTCCGAATCCTGGGACCCGCCCTCGTCCCGGGACTCGCCCCGGGACTTCCCGTCCTTGTCCGTCCCCTCCTCCGAGGACCCGCCCTTGCCGAGGCCCGCCTGCGGGCCGCAGGTCGGCCAGGCGGCGACGCCCCGGTCCGCGAGCAGCTTCTCGGCCACTCTGATCTGCTGGGCGCGGCTGGCCTGGTCGGGGCTGGGCGCGTACTGCGTACCGCCGTAGCCCTCCCAGTCCTCCTGGGAGAGCTGGAGACCGCCGTAGTACCCGTTGCCGCCGTTCTGGCTCCATGCGCCGCCGGTCTCGCACTCCGCGACCCGGTCCCAGTTCGCGCCGTCGGCCGCGTGGGCGCCGGTGGCGCCGAGCAGCGGGAGGGCGATGGCGGAGCCGGTCACTCCGGCCGCGACGACGAGGGCCGGGGCCTGGCGGGGGCGACGGTGACGACCGTTCCCGGAAAGCATGCGACTACCTTTCGCGAGACAGCGAGGGGCGCGCGGCGGAACAACGGCTCTGCCGCCGCACATTGATCCGTGAACGTATAGGCAGTCAATCACTTGTCACAAGTTCATGCCGCACAGATCACATGAGGATCACAAAGTTGAACAGCTGTCACTTTTCCGGCGCGGGCGGGGTGTTGTCCCCGGCCCGCCCGACGGGGGTGAACGACACCGGCAGGGTGCGCAGTCCGCGCATGATGAGCCCGCCGCGCCACCGCAGTTCGTCCGGGTCCGCTGCCAGCTCCAGGTCCGGGAGCCGGGTGAACAGGGTGTCCAGCGCGGTCCGGCCCTCCAGCCGGGCGAGCGGGGCGCCGAGGCAGTAGTGGATGCCGTGCCCGTACCCGAGGTGCTGGTTGTCACGACGGGTCAGGTCCAGGGTGTCCGGGTCCGCGAACCGCTCCGGGTCCCGGTCGGCGGCGGCCAGGACGACCAGCACCGGATCACCGGCGGCGATGTCCTGTCCGCCGAGGCTCAGCGGGCGGGTGGCGAACCGCCAGGTGGCCAGCTCCACCGGGCCGTCGTAGCGCAACAGCTCCTCCACCCCCGTCTCCAGCGGGGCGTGGTCCCCGACGGCCAGCGAGGACTGGAGGAGGTCGCGCTGGCCGGGGTGGGTGAGCAGGGCGTAGGTGCCGTTCCCGATCAGGTTGACGGTGGTCTCGAAGCCCGCGAAGAGCAGGATGAAGGCCATCGCCGCCGCCTCGTTCTCGGTGAGGTGCTCACCGTGGTCGGAGGCGCGGATCAGACCGGAGATCAGGTCCTCCCCCGGCACCGGCCCGGCCGGCAGGGCGGCGCGCTTGCGGTGGATCAGGTCGGCGAGGTAGCCGCGCATCTTCTTCACCGACCGGGCCACACCGCCGCGCGGTCCGCCGCCGTGGCGGATCATCATGCCCGCCCAGTCCCGGAAGTCGTCCTGGTCCTCGCGGGGGACGCCGAGCAGGTCGCAGATGGCGTGGATGGGCAGGGGGAAGGCGAACTCGTGGATGACGTCGGCGGAGCCGGTCCCGGCGAACCGGTCGACGAGCCCGTCGGCCAGCTCCCGCACCCGGGGGGCGAACTCCGCGACGCGGCGCGGGGTGAACGCCGTGCTGACCAGCCGCCGCAGCCGGGTGTGGTCCGGCGGGTCGATGTTCAGCAGGTGCGTCATCAGCTCGGCCTTGCGCTCACCGGGGATGCCCGTCCTGCCCCGGGCGTGCGCGGGCTCGTCGTGGTGGGCCGGGTTCTTGGACAGCCGGGGGTCGGCGAGGGCCTGCCGTGCGTCCGCGTACCGGGAGACCAGCCAGGCCTCCACCCCGCTGGGCAGCTCGGTCCGGTGCACGGGCGCGTGCTTCCGCAGCCAGGCGTAGGCCGGATACGGGTCGGTGGCGAACTCCCGGCTGAACAGGGCGGGAACGGGACCGGTGGCATCGGCACCGGTATCGGCGCCGGTGCCGGTGCCGCCCGCCGCGGCTGGCCCTGCTCCGGCTCCGGCTCCGGCTCCGGGACCATCGGCTCCGTGCGCGCCCGCGCCACCACCCGTCACCGGGCATCCGGACCCCGGCACGGGACCGGACTCCACCGGCGCGTCCGGCCCGGGGACCGGCCCCGGCACCGCGTCCGGACCGGGACCGGACTCCGGCCACCCGTCCGGACCGGGACCGGGCCGGGGCTCGGTCAGGGACCGGGGCTCGGGCTCCGGCCCGGGCGCCGGTACGGAACCCCGCCCCGCGCCCCCGGGCCCCGCCCCGTCCTCCGCCCCCGCGCCGCGGCCGCCCGCTCCCGCGCCGGAGCCGGAGCCGGAGCCGCCCGCCGCGGCCCCGTGGCCGTCGGCCGCCGGGCCGTCCGTGGGAGGTGTCATCCCTCGGCCCCCCGGATGGCGTCGCGGTAGGCGCGGGAGGCGGCGCGCAGCGCGGCCTCGGGGTCGACGCCCTCGGCCTCGGCGCGGGCGGCGAGGGACAGCAGCTCGTAGCCGACGCCCTCGCCCCGGGGCAGCGGCACGTCCAGCCCCGCCGTGCGCGCCCGGGAGGCCAGCTTGGCGGCGAGGGCCAGGGCGGGCTGGCCCATCGGCACGCCCTCGGTGACCGAGGTGCGCCGCTTCTCCACCGCCTTGGTGCGCAGCCAGTGCTCCCGGACCTCCTCGGGGGTCGTGGCCGTCGCGTCCCCGAAGACATGGGGGTGGCGGTGGACGAGCTTGTCGACGAGGGTGCCCGCCACGTCGTCCACGGAGAACGGCGCCTCGGGGTGCTCCTCGGCGATCCGGGCGTGGAAGACGACCTGGAGCAGGACATCGCCCAGCTCCTCGCGCATCTCCTCGCGGTCGCCCTCCTCGATCGCCTCGACCAGCTCGTAGACCTCTTCGAGGGCGTGCTTGGCCAGATCCTCATGGGTGCGCCGGGAGGACCAGGGGCACTCCACCCGGATGCGGTCCATCACCTGGACGAGATCCAGCAGCCGGGCACCCGGCAGGTCGTAGGAGGCGGGGAGCAGCTCCAGCTCGGGCATCCGCACCCGCCCGGAGCCCGCGAGGCGGGCCAGGCCGTCGGTGAGGGCGGGCTCGCCCGCGCCGGTCGCCACGACCACCACCGAGAGCCCGCCCGCGCAGGCGCCGACCAGCTCCTCGGCGTCCGGCGTCGCCTGCTCGACCTCGATGCCGGCCTCTCTCAGGTACGGGAGCTGCGGATGCGTCCCGTCGGCGCACAGCACGCGGTCGGCCGCGCGCAGCGCCTGCCAGGCGGGCCAGGAGAGCAGCCCCGGGGCGACACGGTGACTGGTGGTGAGGAGGACGATGCGGCCCTCGGCGGGGGTGGTCTGGGGACTGGTCGCGTTCACCATCAGAACGTAACCCACCCCGCCGACCGGCCCCCGGGTTGTCCACAGGCCCCGGCCCCGGCCGTCCACAGGCCCGGACCGACAGGCATACCGGCCCGTCGGTCACCCGGCCCGTCGGATACCCGGCCCGTCGGATACCCGGCCCGTCGGTCGCCCCAGGGCGCCGGTCGCTCCGGGCCGTCGTCCGGCGCCTCCCGGACCGTCCGGCGCGCCCGGGATCACCGGACGCCGGACGGCGCCGTCACACCGGCTGCTCGGACCCCGCCGCGGTGACCTCGCGCAGCCACGGCGTCTTCGCGTCGACGCGTCCGCTGCGCTCCGCGTCCCAGGTGCCGTAGCGCGGGTTCATGTCGATGCCGAGCCGCTCGGACGCCTCGGTGAGCGCCTTCCAGAACTGCGGCTGGCCGGTGTCGGTGCCGAGGCTGCGCGCGAGCTTCTGGGCCTTGAGCTGGAGCAGGAGGTTGTCGTCGAGCCGCTCGGGGGCGACCCCGTACTGCTGGAGCCAGGCCGTCTCCAGTTCCTTCGCGCCGCCCGCCTGCTGCTCCATGCCGGCCCGCATCCGCTGGACCTCCTTGCGGGTGACGGTCACGCCCGCCTCCTGGGCGGCACCGTCCAGCACCCGGTCCAGGACCATGCTGTGCAGGGTGTCGCGGGTGAGGCTGCCGGTGCGGGCGAGGACCTGCCGGTACTGCTCCTCGTCCGGCACGGCGGCCCGCTGCGCCTCGCGCACCTCGTCGACCCGGTTCTCCAGCTGGGCCACGGTGATCCGCTGGTCGCCCACGACGGCCGCCGCCCCCGGATGCGCGTCGTTCCCGCACGCGGTGAGCAGTGGTGCCGCGACGGCGATCGCGGCGGTGAGAAGGAGCGCGGTGCGACGGCGGCGGTGCAAGGAAACCTCCCGAGGAGATTGTGCGGCGGTGCACAAAGTCTTGCGATGATCGATGGTAGGCAGTGGGCAAGCTCTGGCCAACCCATTCGACCAACGATTCACGCCGACTTCGGGCACCGCCGGGTCCGGGCCGCCCCTTTCGGCGCATCCCGGGCTGACCGGGAGCAAACGGCCCATCCCCCGCGTCCGCCCCGTGCCGGGGCCGCGTCCGGAGGCCCCGGGCCGCCCTCCGGGCACCCGCCCCGCCGGGCGGCCGGCCCACCCGGCCCGGCCGCTGGGGGCGGCTGGGGCCTTTCGTTTGGATCGGGCCGGATCAGGGAGCGGGGTCCGGCGCCGTGCGTCGCGAGGCGAAGAAGGGAGTCGGGGCGGAGCCCCGGCGACCGACGACAACGCGGCGAGGTGCGGCCCCAGGGCCGCGAGCCCGGCATGATCCGAACGAGAGGCCCCAGTGACCTGAGTCAGAGATTCTTCGTCAGATCGCGGCCATCAGCCGGATGCCGTGCGGCCGGCAGGTGCGGCCCGGCCTGCTGACATCCGGCCTCCGGCACGCCGGGCAGCTCGCGAGAACTACCCGGATATCTCTGACTCAGGTCACTAGCGCACCTGGCCCAGCCACTGGAGGGTCCGGCGGACCTCGGACGCCAGCGGGTGCCCGGGGCCGTGCAGCAGTTCCACGTCGTGCAGCAGCCGGGCCAGGGTGTCGTGGGCGGCGGCCCGGTCGCCGAGGGCGAGCAGCAGGTGGCCGATCCGGCGGCGCACGTCGTGGGCGAGGTCGGGGTCCCCCGCCACGTAGCGGTTCTCGTAGTAGGGGAGCAGGGTGCGGTACTCGGCGAGGGCGGCGGCGGGCTCCCCGAGCTGTTCCAGGCACTGGGCCGCGTCGTAGCGGTGGCGCAGGGCCTGCGGGTCGGCGTGACCGGCCTCGGCGGCCCGCTCGTCGGCGAGACGGCGCAGCTCGGGCAGGGCGCGCCGGTACTGGCCGTCGTCCATGAGGGTGGCGGCGTACTGCTTGCGCAGGGTGCGCACGACCGGGGAGCGCTCCCCGTGCTGTTCGGCGGCGACGGGCAGGATGGCGCCCAGGATGTCGACGGCCTGGGTGATGAGGCCCTCCCCTAGGAGGCGCTTGACGTCGTCGACGGCGCGGGCGACGTCCGGCTTCCCGTCCCCGGCGGCGGGCGGCGCGGCGGCCGGGCGGGGCGCGGGGACGCGGGCCCGGTCGGGCCAGGGGGCGTGCGGGCGCAGGAAGGGCCGGGTGGGGTCCAGGGGCGCCCCGGTGGGGGTGCCGCGCGGGGGCAGCAGGGGCGCCAGCTGCTCGTAGACCTCCTGGGCGGAGGCGGGGCGGTGCTGCGGGTCCTTGGCGAGCAGGCGCAGGACGAGGGTCTCCAGCGCCTCGGGGACCTCGGGCCGGACGCGGCGCACCGCGGGCGGCGGCTCGTACAGGTGCCGGTGGAGCACGCCGAGGGCGGTGGACCCGGCGAACGGCACGTCGCCGCTGAGCAGTTCGTGCAGCAGGACGCCGAGCGCGTAGAGGTCGGTGTAGGGGCCGACGGCGCCGCCCATGGCCTGCTCGGGGGCCATGTAGGCGGGGGAGCCGATGGGCGAGCCGGTGTGGGTGAGGCGGGTGGTGTCGTTGTCCATGACGGAGGCGACACCGAGGTCCAGGACGGTGAGGGTGCCGTCCTGCTTCACCATCACGTTCCGCGGCTTGAGGTCGCGGTGGATGATCGGCACGGCGTGCACGGCGCTCAGCACGGCGCAGAGCTGGGCGGCCACGGCGACCGCCCACTGCCACGGGTAGGGCTGGTGCTCCGCGAGGTGGTCGGAGAGGTCGGCGCCGTCGACGTGCTGCATGACGAGGAACAGCTCCTCGCCCTCGCTGCCCGCGTCGTGGACGGTGACCAGGCCGGGGTGGTCGACCTGCGCGGTCACCCGGCACTCGCGGGCGAACCGGCGGCGCAGTTCGTCCGCCTCCTGTCCGGCCACCTTGTCGGGGCGCAGCAGCTTGACGGCGACGCGCCGGTCGAGCCGCTGGTCGTACGCCGTCCAGACCTGGCCCATGCCGCCCTGGCCGATGACGGTGGACAGGGCGTAGCGGCCGGCGACGACACGGCCGGTCGCGCCGGTCATCTGCCGCCCTCGCGCGGGCCGTCGCCGGTGGAGTCGTGCCGGCGGAGGTAGTCGCTGAGCTCGTCCAGCTCGGCGCGGACCTGGTCGATGCGGGCGGGCGCCCCGGGGGCGGCCGGCGGCTGCTGCCGCATCGGGGCGGGCGGGGCCATGGGGGCCGGGGGCGTCATCCGGGGCGGCGCGAACGGGTCCTGGGGCACGGCGGGCGGCGCTGCGTGCGGCACGGGGGTGTGCGGCGCGGGCGGGGTGCGGGGCGCGGCGGGCGCGGACACCGGGGCCGGGGCCGGGGGGTACGGCGCGGCGGGCGCCGGGACGGCGGGGTGGCCGCCGGTCTGCGGGACGGTGGTGCCCGTGTACGGCCCCGCGGGGTGCGGGTAGCCGTACGCCGGGGCGGCCGGGGCGGGGCCGCCGTGGCGGAGCCGGTGGAAGTGGCGGACGTCGGCGGCCAGGTAGTAGGCGATGACGGCGACCATCGTGCCCAGCAGCAGGGCCATCCCGGACCATCCGGCGGCCGTGTGTATCTCGTCGCCGGGCTCCCGGCCGATCAGGACCAGCGCGACGCCGTCGGCGAGGAACGCGCCGACGAACAGGGACCAGTCCAGGGCCCGGCGGGTGACGATCGCCAGGCGCAGCATCGCCGCCCAGGCCAGCATGCCGATGCTGAACACCGCGATGGCCACGAACAGCACGCGCAGGAGGACCAGCCACCCCGTCGCGGGCGGCCGCTTCGTCGGCGGCGGGTAGCCGGGGCCGTGCATGGCTGCTCCTGGAACATGGGAGGGGGACGTACGTGTCGCGTCGAGCGTATAGGGCGACCCGGACAGGTGGCCCGGGGTTGTACCGAACCGTTGTGGCACTGGTCATGTCCCGTGTCCCGGGGGTCAGTCGGGGGCCACGGTGCCGTCGGTGAGCCCGTCGTACATGCCCCGGACCAGCTGCTCGCCGAGGCGGCCCGCGAGCCTGAGCGTCCGCTCGAACTCGTCCAGGGCGCGGAAGTGCTCGCCGTAGCGCCGCTGGGCGTCCAGCGGGAGGCGGGGCAGCCGCAGCCGCCGCACGTCGAGCCGGGTGGCGGTGGAGGCGTAGCTGCTGGCGCGGCGGTTGTTGGCGGTGCCGCGCAGGAACCCGGCGAGGAACCAGGGGTCGAGGGCGGCCGGGTCGGGGCGGAGCAGGACGAGGTTGCGGCCCAGGGCGGCCCCGGCCGTGGCCGGGTCGGCGACGCGGGTGACCGAGCCGCCGCCGAGGACGGGCACGACGACGTCCCCGGCCTCGATCAGCACGGGTTCGTCGTCGCTCTCGGGGAGCGTGCCGGAGGGGCCGGTGCCGGCGAGGACGTCGTGGTCGGTGAGGACGGGCACCCGGGCGTGGCCGCCGCTGGTGCCGGTGCGCATCAGCAGGGCGCCGCCGCGGGCGAGTTCGCCGACGGTGGTCAGGGGCAGGCGGGGGGCGGGCCCGGCGGGCGCGGCCGGGGCGGGGGTGAGGCCGGTGGTCAGCCGGAGGGTCTCGCCGAGGCGGTCGCGCAGCTCGGCGAGGCGCGCGGTGCCGCCGCCGGCGGCGGGGGGCGGCAGATGGCGGGCCGGGGCCAGGTCGACGTCGTCGTCGAGGAGGTCGATGACGGGCAGCGAGCGGGCCAGACCGGGCCGTTCGTCGAGGTGACCGGTCCGGTCGAAGCCGCGCCAGGCGTCGAGGACGGCCTCCCGCAGGGCCCGCCAGTCGGGGCCGCCGCGCCCCTCCCCGGCGAACCGCCCGGCGTCGGCGAGCAGGAGTTCGGGCTGCGCGGGGGGCTGTCCGGGCCGCCGCAGCACCCACAGGTGGAGCGGGAGGTTGTACGGCGGCGCCGCGCCGGTGGGCAGCGCGACGACGGCCCGCAGGGCGCCCCGGCGCAGCAGGTCGGCGCGGACGCGGCGGCCGGAGCGGCGGGAGGCGGCGGCGGGCGGCATCAGCAGGACGGCGGTGCCGCCGTCCCGCAGCCGGGCCAGCGCGTGCTGCACCCAGGCCAGCTCGGACTCGGTGCGGGCGGGGAAGCCGTACTCCCAGCGGGGGTCGTAGGCGAGTTCGTCGTGCCCCCAGTTGCGTTCGTTGAACGGCGGGTGGCACAGCACGGCGTCGGCGCGCAGGCCGGGGAAGGCGTCGGCGCGCAGGGTGTCCCCGGCGGCGGCGCGGACGGTGGCCCTGGTGTGCAGGGCGAGCCGGAGGGCGGTGAGCGCGGCGAGGTCGGGGGCCGCGTCCTGGACGTACAGGGTGCGCCCGGGGGCGCCGGTGCCGGGCCGGTCGGCGGCGCGGGGCAGGGCGCCGGTGCCGCAGGCGGGGTCGAGGAGGGTGCGGGCGGGTCCGGCGAGGTCGGCCATGAGGGCGGCCAGGTCGGCGGGGGTGAGGTGGTACTGGCGGGGGTTGGCGTCGAGGTGGCGGCCGAGCAGGAACTCGAAGGTCTGCCGGGTGCCCTGCTCGGCGGCGAGTTCGGCGGTGCCGCGCAGCAGGGGCAGGGAGCCCCGGAGCGCGTCGGGGTCCGGTACTCGGACGGCGGGGGCGACGGGGTCCGCCGGGCCGTGGTGGCCGTCCGGGGCGGCGCCGTCCGGGACGCCGTCCGCCGGGGGGCCGCCGAGGCGGGCGGTGAGCAGGTCCTCCAGCGCCTCGCCCAGCGCCCCGGCGAGCCGGTCGTCGGGGGTGTCGCTGATCCGCAGCCAGCGGGCGGGCCGGTCGTGGAGCAGCAGGAGCAGGCAGCCGGCGTGGACGAGGGCGGTGACGGGGCCGTCGGGGTGACCGGCGATCTGCTGCCAGACCTGCTCCCGCAGCGGGACCTCGGCGAGCTTGCCGTGCTCGCGCAGCCACTCCTCCACCTCGGCGAGGGCGAAGGAGGGGCTGGCCTCGGTGCCGCCGACGGGCCGGGGGAAGTCGGTGTGGCGACGGCGCCAGTTGCTCACGGCGGCGCGGCCGACGCCCGCGAGCCGTGCGATCCCGGCGGCGGTCACCTCTGTCGCGTTGTCCTGCACCGGCCCGGCTCCCCTCGTCCCTGTGCGGGGCGCCCGTCCCCCGTGTGACGCCGAGCATACCGAGGAACACCGCCCCAACCCATTCACGCACGTGTACTCACACTCATACGTGAACCGTGTTGACTCGGTTCACACGGTCTGTTGTTATTGACCTCGCGAACGAGCGATGGCCGTCCAGAAGGCGTCGCCGCATCGGGAGGGGAATCCGTCATGGGCATGAAGGGCAGGATCGCTCTGGGCGCCGTCGTCGGGATCGTCGTCATCGGCGCCGTGTCGGTGGCCGGCGGGGACGACGGCGACGGCGGCTCGGGCGACCGCAACCCCGCCGCGGCGGCGGACAAGGGCGCGGGGGGCGCGAAGGACACCGGAAAGGACTCCGGGGACGCCGGCGGGAAGAAGAAGGAAGAGAAGAAGAAGGCGGCCTTCGGGGGCGACGGCGACTTCCGGGTGGGCGCGGACATCAAGCCCGGCACCTATCGCTCCACCGGCAACACCGACGACGGCTGCTACTGGGAGCGCGCCAAGGACGCCTCCGGCGAGCTGGACTCGCTGCTGGCCAACGACAACGTGACCGGCACGACCTACGTCACCGTCAAGGACGGCGACAAGCTCTTCAAGTCCAGCGGCTGCCGCGACTGGGAGGCCGTCGACCCGGCCGCCAAGGGCACCCCCGTCACCACCATGGCGGGCGACGGGGGCATGTTCGCCGTGGGCCGCGACATCGCGCCCGGGACCTACCGGTCCACCGGGAACACCGACGACGGCTGCTACTGGGAGCGGACCAAGGACGCCGAGCACGGGCTCGACTCGATCCTGGCGAACGACAACGTGAGCGGTACGGCGGTGGTGACGGTCAGTGCCTCCGACGCCTACTTCAAGACCGCCGGCTGCGGCGACTGGAAGAAGAGCGGCTGACCGCCACCCCCGCCCGGAACGGCGTCAGGCGGCGCACTGCTCCCGCATGGCGTCCTTGTCGGCCGTGGTCACCGGCATCGCGTACTTGACGGCGACCTGGGCGAACCGGGCCGCGTACGCGCAGCGGATGCCCTTGTCCGGGGGCAGCCAGGAGGCCGGACCGGAGTCGCCCTTCGAGGAGTTGGCCCGGCCCTCGACCGGCAGCAGGTTGAGCGGGTCGTTGGCGAGCTGCTTGCGCTTCGCCTCCGCCCACCGCGACGAGCCCATCTGCCAGCTGTAGGAGAGCGGCACCACGTGGTCGATCTGGACCGCGCTCGCCTTCTCCTTGCGCCACTCGATGGTCGTGCCGGTGTACGGGTCGCGCAGGGTCATGGAGATGACCACGCAGTTGGAGCCCTCGCGGAAGCGCAGCTTCTCGCCGTCCCGCTGGAGCAGGTCGTTGCGGGTGTCGCAGCCGTTGCGCGCCAGCGGGACACCGTCGGCGGTGTCCATCCAGGCGTAGCCGAACTTGTCCCGGGCGTAACCGGTCTTGGGGCCGCGGCCCTTGGTGCCCACGCTCTCTATCAGGGCCAGCGCCCCGGACCGGTCGGCGTCGGCGGTGAGCACGGCGAGGCCGGGCTTGGTGCCGTCGGGATTGACCAGCGGGCTGACGGCCCGTCCGTCCTGTGCCCCGGGCGCGGCCGCGGCGCCGCCGCTCGTCGCCGCCGAGGGGTCGTCGTCCAGCCCCTCGCAGCCGGTGACCAGCGCCAGGGTCGCGCACAGCGCCGCCCCCGTGCCCATCAGCCGTATTCTGCCCGCCCTGTGGTGCCGCCTCACGCGTGCCCCTCCCCTGATCGATCAACGTCGGCAATACCGTAGCCTCCCAGCGGACCAGGGCATAGAGGGCGTTGACGGGCATACACCGGGACTCGGGCGTATCGTCGGAGGGAGTCACGTCCGGAAGGAGCCCCGCATGGGCATCCTCGACAGGTTCAAGAACAACAAGGCCGCCAGGGACAAGGCCGGGCAGGCGTCCGACGCCGTCGAGCGGAAGATCAACGAGAGAACCGGCGGCAAGCACGAGCAGCAGGTCGACACCGCGCAGCAGAAGGCGGAGCAGCGGCTCGGCATGGACCGCGGCCGCGGCGGGGACCGGCCCGGCGACCACTGAGACCGCCCGGCCCGCGGGACGGGCCGGGCGTTCCGGGACCACGCGGGGACGACCGGACCCGCCCCCTACGGCCGGGAGCGGGGACCCACCTCCCCGCACGGCTTCGGGCCCGCCCCCGGTGCGGCTTCCCGGGGCCCTACGGCGGTGCGCGTCGCCGTACGGCCCCGGGCCGTCACGCCGGGGACGGGCCCGGGTACGGGCCGCGGGCACCGGCGGCCGGTACGGGCATCCGTCACCCGGTACGGGCCCCGTGACCGGGAGACCGGCCGGCGCCTCACGACCGGGGAGACCGGTTGGTGCCTCGCGACCCGGAGAGCCTGCCGGGCCAACGTGCCGGGGGGCCGGCCGGGGCTAGGACCCGGTGATCGAGGTCAGGAACTCCCCCACCCAGCCCAGCAGTTCCCGCCCGACCAACGGCTTGCCGCCGACCTTCGCGGTCTTCGGGCGGGGCACCAGCACCTGGTGGGCGGTGGGCTTGATGACCGAGCCCGGATAGAGCCGCTTCAGCCGCAGCTCCTGGGACTCCCTCAACTCCACCGGCGCGAAACGGATGTTGGCGCCCTGGAGGACGATCTCGCCGACGCCGCAGGCCCGCGCGAGCATCCGCAGCCCGGCGACCAGCAACAGGTTCTCCACCGGCTCCGGCAACTTCCCGTACCGGTCGACCAGTTCCTCGCGGACGGCGGCGATGTCCTCCTCGCTGCCCGCCGAGGCGATGGCCCGGTACGCCTGCAGCCGCAGCCGCTCGCCGGGCGCGTAGTCGTGCGGGACATGGGCGTCGACCGGAAGCTCGATCTTCACCTCCAGCGGCGGCTCCTCCTCCACGCCGCCCTCCAGGGAGGCCCGGTAGTCCGCGACGGCCTCGCCGACCATCCGCACGTACAGGTCGAAGCCGACGCCCGCGATGTGGCCGGACTGCTCGCCGCCGAGCAGGTTGCCCGCGCCGCGGATCTCCAGGTCCTTCATCGCCACGTACATGCCCGCGCCCATCTCGGTGTGCTGGGCGATGGTCGCCAGCCGCTCGTGGGCGGTCTCCGTCAGCGGCTTCTCCGGCGGGTACAGGAAGTAGGCGTAACCGCGCTCGCGGCCCCGCCCGACCCGGCCGCGCAGCTGGTGCAGCTGGCTCAGGCCGAAGTTGTCGCCGCGCTCGACGATCAGGGTGTTGGCGTTGGAGATGTCGATGCCCGACTCGACGATGGTGGTGGAGACCAGCACGTCGAACCTCTTCTCCCAGAAGTCGACGACGACCTGTTCGAGGGCCTGCTCCGACATCTGGCCGTGGGCCGTGGCGATCCGCGCCTCGGGCACGATCTCGCGCAGCCGGGCGGCGGCCCGGTCGATGGACTCCACCCGGTTGTGGATGTAGAAGACCTGCCCCTCGCGCAGCAGCTCGCGGCGGATCGCGGCGCCGATCTGCCGGGTGTCGTAGGGGCCGACGAAGGTCAGCACCGGGTGGCGCTCCTCCGGCGGCGTGGTGATCGTCGACATCTCGCGGATGCCGGTGACCGCCATCTCCAGGGTCCGGGGGATCGGGGTCGCCGACATGGTCAGCACGTCGACGTTGGCCCGCAGCTTCTTGAGCTGCTCCTTGTGCTCGACGCCGAAGCGCTGCTCCTCGTCGACGATGACCAGGCCCAGGTCCTTGAACTTCGTCTCCGACGAGAACAGCCGGTGGGTGCCGATCACCACGTCGACCGAGCCCTCCCGCAGGCCCTCCAGCACGGCCTTCGCCTCGGCGTCGCTCTGGAACCGGGACAGCGCCCGCACCGTCACCGGGAACTGCGCGTACCGCTCGCCGAACGTGCCGAAGTGCTGCTGCACCAGCAGGGTCGTCGGCACCAGCACGGCCACCTGCTTGCCGTCCTGGACGGCCTTGAAGGCGGCCCGGACCGCGATCTCGGTCTTGCCGTAGCCCACGTCGCCGCAGATCAGGCGGTCCATCGGGACCGTCTTCTCCATGTCCTCCTTGACCTCGGCGATGGTGGTGAGCTGGTCCGGCGTCTCCGCGTAGGGGAAGGCGTCCTCCAGCTCCCGCTGCCAGGGGGTGTCGCCGCCGAAGGCGTGGCCGGGGGCCGCCATCCGGGCGCTGTAGAGCCTGATCAGGTCGGCGGCGATCTCCTTGACCGCCTTCTTGGCGCGGGCCTTGGTCTTCGTCCAGTCCGCGCCGCCCAGGCGGTGCAGAGTGGGCGCCTCGCCGCCGACGTACTTGGTGATCTGCTCCAGCTGGTCGGTGGGGATGTAGAGCCGGTCGCCGGGCTGCCCGCGCTTGGCCGGGGCGTACTCCACCACGAGGTACTCACGGGTGGCGCCCTGCACGGTGCGCTGCGCCATCTCGATGTAGCGGCCGACGCCGTGCTGCTCGTGGACGATGTAGTCGCCCGCCTCCAGGGTGAGCGGGTCGATGGTCTTGCGGCGCCGCGCGGGCATCCGGGCGCCCTCGCGGCCGGCCGCCTTCTGGCCGGACAGGTCGGTCTCGGTGAGCACCGCGAGCCCGAGCCCGGGGTCGACGAAGCCGTGGTCGATGGCGCCGCAGGAGACGTGCACCACGGACGGGGCGAGGGTGTCGAGGTCCTTGTCGAGGCGGGCGGCGATGCCCTCGCCGCCGAGCACCTCGACGGTGCGGGACGCGGGGCCGTGGGCCTCCGTGACGTAGACCGTGCGCCAGCCGTCGGAGAGCCAGCCCTTGGTGTCGGCCAGCGCCCGGGCGGTGTCGCCCCGGTAGGTGTCGGGGGCGCGCATGCCGAGGGTGAGGGTGTCGGCCTCCTCCAGGGCGTCGTCGGCGGCGAACGGAGACACCGACCACCACATCATGCCCAGCTCGCGGGCCCGGTCCCGGACGTCCGCGATGGACCACAGGGAGGCCGCGCCCACGTCGATGGGGGCCTCGCCGCCGCCCGCCGTGGCCGCCCACGACGCCTGGAGGAACTCCTGCGAGGTGGCGACGAGGTCGGCGGCCCGGGTGCGGACCCGCTCGGGGTCGCAGACCACGCTCATCGACCCCTCGGGCAGGACGTCGAGCAGCAGCTCCATGTCGTCGACGAGGACGGGCGCCAGGGACTCCATGCCCTCGACGGCGATGCCCTCCGCGATCCTGCCGAGCAGCTCGCCCAGCTCGGGATGGCGCTCGGCGAGGACGGCGGCGCGCCGCCTGACCTCGTCGGTCAGCAGCAGCTCACGGCAGGGCGGGGCCCACAGCCCGTGCTCGGCGACCTCCAGGGAGCGCTGGTCGGCGACCTTGAAGTAGCGGATCTCCTCCACGTCGTCGCCCCAGAACTCCACGCGCAGCGGATGCTCCTCGGTGGGCGGGAAGACGTCGAGGATGCCGCCCCGGACGGCGAACTCGCCGCGCTTCTCGACCAGCTCCACCCGGGCGTAGGCGGCGGCCGCGAGGGCGGTGACCACCTCGCCGAGATCGGCGCGCCGCCCCGTCCGCAGGGAGACCGGCTCCAGGTCGCCCAGGCCCTTGACCTGCGGCTGGAGCACGGAGCGCACCGGGGCGACGACGACGGAGACGGGACCGGTCTCGGGGTCGTCGGGGCGCGGGTGGGCCAGCCGGCGCAGGACGGCCAGCCGGCGGCCGACCGTGTCGCTGCGGGGGCTGAGGCGCTCGTGCGGCAGCGTCTCCCAGGAGGGGTACTCCACGACGCCCTCGGGGGGCAGCAGCGAGCGCAGGGCGGCGGCCAGATCCTCCGCCTCGCGGCCGGTCGCGGTGACGGCCAGCACGGGGCGGCCCGTCCCGCGGGCCAGCGCGGCGACCGTGAAGGGGCGGGCCGCGGGCGGACCGACCAGGTCGACGTGCATGCGGGTGCCGTCGGAGGCCGCCGCGATCGCTTCCGCGAGGGCGGTGTCCTTGACGACGGCGTCGAGCAGACCGTGCAGGCTCATGAAGGGGCGCTTTCCGTCCGTGGACAACACGAAGAACCCGACGCGGGATGAAGGGGCCGGGGGCTCTCCAGCGTACGACGCCGCCCGCCCCGGCGCGGGGGCCTGTGGACAACGCCACCGCGCGCCCCGGGCCCGGGTCCGGCGAACGGGTTCCGCCCCCCGGAGCGCGCCCCGCGGCCGGGCTCCCCGGCGCGCGCCCCGCGGCCTACCGCTCCGGTAGGCACCCCCTGGGGCCGCGCACCCCCGTGCGGCCGTGCTCCCCCGGGCCGCGCGCCCCGTGCCGCCGTACTCCCCCCGGCCCCCGCGGAACGGCGTGCCCGGACGCCCGCCCCGCCGGGCGAGGGCTCCGCGCACCCGCCCCGCGGACAGGGCCCCGTGGCGCGCGCCCCGCGGCCGGGCCGCCCGGGGTCCGCCGGGACACGCCCCCCGGCACCGGGACCGGCAGCCCCCGGCCGGCCGGGGCGCCCCCGCCCGCCGCCGCTCCCGTGGCGCCCCCGCCACCGCACCGGCCCCGCCACCGCACCGCCGCACCGCCGCACCCGCCCCGTGACGGCCGTGAGCCCGGCGCCGGTCCCGTGGGACCCGGCGCCGGGCTCGTTCACGCACCCCCGCGGTCAGTCCGTGGCGATGGCGTTCAGGACGTTCATCCGGCCCGCCCGGAAGGCCGGGACCAGCGCGGCGAACAGGCCCACGAAGGCCGAGCCCACGAACACGCCGATGATCGTCGGCCACGGGATGTCGAGGACGTTCAGGCCCTCCATGGCGAGCAGCTTCTGCGCCGTGGTGCCCCAGCCCAGGCCCAGTCCCAGGCCCAGCAGGGCGCCGAAGAGGGCGATCACGACGGACTCCATGCGGATCATCCGGCGGAGCTGGCGGCGCGAGAGGCCGATGGCCCGCATCAGGCCGATCTCCCGGGTCCGCTCGACCACCGAGAGGGCCAGGGTGTTCACCACGCCCAGGACCGCCACGATGATCGCCAGGGCGAGCAGGCCGTAGACCATGTTCAGCAGCTGGCCGACCTGGTCCCGGAGCTCCTTCTTGTAGTCGCTCTGGTCGCGCACCTGGTACTGCGGGTAGTCGTGGAGGGACTTCTTCAGCGCGGCGTAGGCCTGCGTCTCCTGGCCGTCCGCGGCCTTGGCGAACATGATCAGGTTCGGCGGGACCTTCTCGGCCGGGAGGTACTTCCGCAGCGTGTCGATGCTGATGTACCGGGCCCCCTGGTCGATGGCGACGTCGTCGTCGGTGATCGCGGCGACCTTCAGCTTCGCGGTGTCGCCGCCCTTGAAGGCGACGGTGACGGTGTCGCCGACGCGCACCCCGTACTTCTCGGCGAAGTCCGAGCCGACCGACATGGCGTCGGTGCCGTAGGCGTCCGCGAGGGTGCCCCCTGTGGTGGCGCGGCGCACATCCTCGGCGTACGTCGGGTCGGCGGCGGTGAGGCCGTCGTCGTCGCTGCGGCCGTCGGCCAGGGTCAGCCGGGCGTCGATCACCTTGTACCGGGTGACGTGGTCCAGTCCGGGCGTGTCGCGCATCGCCCGCTCGGCCTGCGGCACGATCGGCTGGCGGCCCTCGACGATGAAGTCCGCGCCGACCGAGCGGTCCAGCTCGCTGGTGGCCGAGGCGACCATCGAGGAGCCGACCACCGACAGGCAGGCCACCAGGGCCAGGCCGATCATCAGCGCGGCGCCGGTGGCGCCGGTGCGGCGCGGGTTGCGCAGGGCGTTGCGCTCGGCCATGCGGCCGACCGGGCCGAAGGCCCGCAGCAGCACCGCGCTGATCACCCGGACGACCCCGCCCGCCAGCAGCGGGCCGATCGCCACGAAGCCGACCAGGGTGAGCACCACGCCGAGTCCGAGCATCGACGCGCCCGTGCTCGACGAGTCCGCCGTGCCGGCGGCGTAGAGGGCGGCGGCGCCGGCACCGGTGAGGACCAGGCCGATGATGCCCCGGACCAGCCCGGACCGGCCGTCGGCGGGGGTGCCGGCCTCGCGCAGGGCGGCCATCGGGGAGACCTTGCCGGCCCGGCGGGCGGGCAGGTAGGCGGCCAGCACGGTGACGACCACGCCGAGGACCATGCCGGCCACGGGGGTCGTCGCCCTGACGGTCAGGTCGTCGGTGGACAGCTCCATGCCCGTCATCGCCATCAGCTTCATCAGGCCGACGGCGATGCCGATACCGGCCCCGACGCCGAGCAGCGAGCCGACCAGGCCGAGGAGCAGCGCCTCGACCAGCACCGAGCGGTTGACCTGCCGCCGGGAGGAGCCGATGGCCCGCATCAGGCCGATCTCCCGGGTGCGCTGGGCGACCAGCATGGAGAAGGTGTTGACGATCAGGAAGATGCCGACCAGGAAGGCGATCCCGGCGAAGCCGAGCATGGCGTACTTGATGACGTCCATGAACTCGCCGACCTCCGCGCGGTTCGCGTCGGCGTTCTCCTCGGCCGTCTGGACCTCGTAGGCGCCCGCGCCCAGGGCGGCGGTGACGTCCCGCTTGAGCAGCGCGTCGTCGACGCCGTCCGCGGCGGTGACGTTGACCTGGGTGTACCGGTCGGTGGCGCCGAGCAGGCGGTGCTGCGCGGTGGCGGTGTCGAAGTAGACCACCGCGGCGCCGGGGTTGGTGACCTTGAAGGCGGCGACGCCCACGATCCGGGCGGTGAAGTCGCCGGTCTGCGCGATGGTGCGCAGTTCGTCGCCGATCTCCAGACCGTGCTTGTCGGCGGTGTCGGCGTCGACCATCACCTCCCCCGGGCCGCGCGGCTCGTGCCCGGACTCGATCTTCATGGACCGCAGCTCGCCCCTGCCCCAGTTGCCCGCGATCGTGGGGGCACCGCTGGTCGGGCCGACGTCCTTGTTGTCGCCGTTGACGACGGTCACGTCCATCGAGACGACGGCGCCCTCGGCGGACGCGACGCCCTCGACGGAGCGGACCCGCTCCAGCAGCGAGGCGGGCAGCGACTCGGGCCTGCCCCGGCCCTGCGCCCCCTCGTCGTTCCCGGCGTCCTTCGGCAGGACCGTGACGTCGGAGGCGGTGGCGGCGAACAGCTTGTCGAAGGTGGTGCCGACGGTGTCCGTGAACACCAGGGTGCCGCAGACGAACGCCACCGACAGCAGCACCGCCACCGCCGACAGCGCCATGCGGCCCTTGTGCGCGAAGAAGTTGCGCAGGGAGGTTCTCACCACGGTCATGACGTGCGCCCCCGGGCGTCGAAGTCCTTCATGCGGTCGAGGACGGCCTCCGCGGTGGGGCGGTGCATCTCGTCGACGATGCGGCCGTCGGCGAGGTAGAGCACCCGGTCCGCGTGGCTGGCGGCGACCGGGTCGTGGGTCACCATCACGATGGTCTGGCCCAGTTCGTCGACGGAGCGGCGCAGGAAGCCCAGCACCTCGGCCCCGGCCCGCGAGTCGAGGTTGCCGGTCGGCTCGTCCCCGAAGATGATCTCGGGCCGGGCGGCCAGTGCCCGGGCCACCGCGACCCGCTGCTGCTGGCCGCCGGAGAGCTGGTTCGGGCGGTGCCTGAGGCGGCCGGCCAGGCCCACGGTCTCCACGACCCGGTCCAGCCACGCCTGGTCCGGCCTGCGGCCGGCGATGTCCATGGGGAGGGTGATGTTCTCGATGGCGTTCAGCGTCGGCAGCAGGTTGAACGCCTGGAAGATGAAGCCGATCCGGTCCCGGCGCAGCCGCGTCAGCTTCTTGTCCTTCAGGCCGGTGATCTCGGTGTCGTCGAGATGGATGCTGCCGGACGTCACGGTGTCCAGACCGGCCAGGCAGTGCATCAGGGTGGACTTGCCGGAGCCCGAGGGCCCCATGATCGCGGTGAACCGGCCGCGGTCGATGTCCACGTCCACGTGGTCGAGGGCGACGACCCGGGTCTCCCCCGAGCCGTACGCCTTGACTATCTGCCGGGCCCTCGCGGCGACGGCCGTAGGCCCTCCAGTGCTCCCCTGCCTGGGAATGGTCACGGCCGATGTCATCTCATGTCTCCTATATCGGTTGTCCGACGGGCCGCCGGTGCCGTCCGGCCGCTCCGCGCGGGCGGTGCGGCCGGCGCCTGGTCGGTGCCGGGGTCCGGTCGGTGCGTTTCCGGCCGGTGCGGCCGGGGGGTGCGGCGCCGGCCGGTGCCGCCGCCGTGCGCGGCGGTCCCGTCCGGTCCCGCGGTGCGGTGGGCGCCGTCCCGGTGGTGTCCCGGGCCCGTCCCCGCACGGAAGAGTCTGCCGGGGGCGGGGGGTCCTCCGCGCTGGTGCTCGGCGCACTCTTCACCGGGGGAAAACCCCACCCCCGCGGCTCCGGTTCACCGCCCCCCGCCGTGCGTCACCAGACTAGGGAGACCACCGCCCTCCCCACGTCCTCCGCCGGTACGACCTCTCCCCCACCCGCAGTACGGAGCATCCCCTAGGGGCAGTCAGCCCCTCGGTGTACCTCGTCTCGGGGTCGCCTCCCCCGCCGGTAGCACCCGGCCTCCATCCTGACGTCACGTCAAAATCCTTCGGAAGAAGGAGAATCCACCGTCCGGGGCGGTGGACCGGGGAGGTCCCGCGGGTGTCAGGGGTGACGCTCGGCCAGTTCCTCCGCCCGGCCGGACAGCGCCTGGAGGCGGGCCCGCACGGTGTCCATCTCGGCCTGCACCGCGTCCCAGAGCTCCCCGTGCTCGCGCAGCACCCGCTCGGTCTCCCGGGCGCTCTCCCGGGCCCGCGCCGTGGCCGCCCCGGTCAGCTCGGCCGCCCGCTCCCGGGCCTCCTCGTCGCGGCGCCCGGCCTCCGCCTCGGCCTCGGCCACCTCGTGGCGGGCCGCCGCGAGTTCCCGCTCGGCCGCCTCCGCCAGCTCCGCCCGGCGGGCGTCCAGACCCGCAACCCGCCTGGCGTCCGCCCGCTCGGCCCCGGCCAGCGCCTCGGCGTGCTCCCGGCCCTGCCCGGAGAGGGTGCTCCCGGCCCGCCGCCGGGCCTCGCGCACCAGCGCCAGGGCCTCCCGGCGCCCGGCCTTCGCCTCGCGCCGGGTGGTGATCCGCA
The DNA here is from genome assembly GCF_055598485.1 of Streptomyces sp. NPDC107521. Taxonomy (NCBI): domain Bacteria; kingdom Bacillati; phylum Actinomycetota; class Actinomycetes; order Kitasatosporales; family Streptomycetaceae; genus Streptomyces; species Streptomyces sp. NPDC107521. The sequence continues at coordinate 115,184 of NZ_JBVKAT010000019.1, read as the reverse complement.
GCGCGTCGGCCTCGGTCCGCGCCGCGAGCAGTCGCTGCCGGGCCCACTCGTCGGCCCGGGTCCGCTCCGCGGCGGCGTCCGCCTCCGCCGCCCCGAGCACGGCGTCGGCGTACGCCCCGGCCTCCTCCCGCGCCTCGCGCGCGGCACGGCGGGCGTCCTCGCGCAGCGCCTCCGCCTCCTCCTCGGCCAGGGCGAGCAGGCGCCGCGCCCGCTCCCCCAGCCCCTCGTACGTCTGCGGGGCGAGTCCGGCGACCGTCTCCCGCAGCCCGTCCAGCTCCTCGCCCATCTCCCGGGCCAGCACCGTCAGCCGGGCGGCCCGCTCCCAGGCGGCGTCCCGCGCCAGGGACATCTCCCCGAAGCGGGCGTCGACCCGGTCGGGCCGGTAACCGCGCCCCCGTACGGCCGTGAATCCGTGCGGCGACGCCGATGCGCTGCTCATGCCGGTACCCCTGTTCCGCCCGTCGCGACTACTGCCTCACCCGATTCCATGACAATCAGCGGATATCTTGGCGGAGCGGATCAAGCACGCATAATCCGACACTCCGGGTGAGAGGGGCGCGAGGAAGCGCGGAAGGCGGAGCACGACGGGGCGCACGGAACCCGCGCGCGGTCGGCACACCGCCCCGGCCCCCTCCCGGAGGGGGCGCCGGACCCGCCGGGGACACCCCGTACGGGCGGGGCGGGACGGCACCGCGGGGGCCGTCGCCCGGAGGGAGGACAGGCCCGGCCGTACGGGGGACCGCCGCGGGGGTGGCCCTACGGGGAGCCGTACCGCCGCGGGAGTGGCCCCCCACGGGGAGCCGTGAGGGACGGCCCGCACGAGGGCGGTGGGCGGCCGGCCCTGCGACGGCATCCCTGCGGGGGGCGCGGCGGGAACCCCGGGAAGAAGAGGACGGGACCGGGGTGCCGGAAACGGCCGGGGGGGCGGAAAACGGCCGGGGCCGGAGGAGAAGGGACGGGGACGGGGACGGGCCCGGGTCTCCTGCCGGAGGAGTGGCCGGGACCGGCCCCGTCGGGGTGTCAGCGGGGGCGGGTCAGAGCAGTCCGTCCCACATCTGCTCCAGCAGCACCGACCACCAGCTCTCCGGCGAGCCCAGCGCCGCCGGGTCCAGCGAGGCCAGTTGCGCCTGGAAGTCCACCGTCCAGCGGCCCGCCTGCTCCTGGTTCAGCCCGAACCGGAGCCGCCACATCCGGCCCAGCAGCGCCAGGCAGCGCGCGAACTCCGGCAGCCCGGTGTTCACGAACTGCGGCGGCACGGGCGCTCCGCCCGGCCCCGCCTCCACCGGCACCGCCACGATGTTCGCCGTGCCGTACTGCACGCACACCGCCCGGCCGAAGTCGCTGCCGACGACCAGGTAGGAGCCCGCGTCCGGGGCGGGCTGCACCCCGCGCTCGGCCGCCAGCTCCGCCAGCGTCGGCACCGGGCGGCCCGGCTGGGCCTGGGCCCAGAAGAAGGGGCCCATGTCCATCGGCAGCCCCGCCGCGACCAGCGTGTGCGCCACCACCGGCGGCACCCCCTGGCGGGAGACGGCGGCCTGCTCGAACCGGAAGACACCCGGCCCGAAGGCACCCGCCAGCTCCTGCCCGATGCCCTCCGGCGGGACCGGCGGCGCCGGCTGCACCGGGGGCAGCGGCGCGCGCACCGGCGCCGGGCGGGCCGGTCCGTCGGCCACCTGGTGCAGCTCGCCCTGGTGGGCCAGGAGCTGCGCCATGCCCTGCTGACGGCTCGCGTGGTCGGTGCCGTACGGGGCGATGGAGGTGATCCGCGCCTGCGGCCACTGCTCCCGGATCATCCGCGCGCAGTAGGCGCCCGGCAGTTCGCAGGACTCCAGCTCCGTGTGCAGCTCCAGCACCTGGTCCGGCGGCACGTTCATGGCGCGCAGCTCGTGGAAGATCTGCCACTCCGGGTGCGGTGTGCCCGGCGCCGAGCGCCGGATGAGCTGCTGCTCGGACCCGTCCTGGGCGCGGTAGCGCAGCACCGCCTGGTACCCGGGGCCGACGATCGGCAGGCCGGGCGGCGGCTGCGGGTAGCCGTAGCCCGGCGGCACCGCGCCGGGCGGCGCGGGCCGCGGCGCCCCGTGCGGGACGGCGCCCGCCGGGACCCCGGGGGCCGGGGGCGGCGGCGGCACGGCGGGCCCGGGGACGGGGGGCGCGGCGAGCATCGTCTCCGCGTGGTGCACGGCACCTCCCGCACCGCCCGCGGAGGCGCCGGGCGCGGCCGGGCGGCCGGGCGGCGCGGGCACGCCGCCGGGGCGGCCCGGGTCGGCGAGCATCGTGGCGGCGTGGTGCGCCCCGCCCGGCGGGGTAGCCCCGGGGGGCGGCGGGGTGCCGGGGGCGGCCGGGGGCCGGGGCGCGCCCGGCGGCGGGGTGCCCTGCGGGGGCGTGCCCGGTCCGCCGGGGCCGAGGGAGGAGACGAGCTGGGTCGGCGCGTAGCCGCCGGCCGGCGCGCCGGGCGCCGGGGGCGGGGTGCCGTCCGGCCGCGCGCCCGGAACGCCCGGGGCGCCCGGCGGATGCGGGACGCCCGAGGGGCGGCGCGGCGGGGGCGCCGCCCTGCTGGTCGCGGCGTCGGCGATGTCCCCGGCGTTCGGCGCCGGGTGACGGGCGGCGGGGTCCTGTCCGGCCCCGGGCGGCGGGGTGCCGGGCACCGCGGGGGCGACCGGCGGGGGCGCCGCGGACCCGGGCACGGGGCCCGGCGGCGGGGTGCCCGGCGCGGCGGGCACGGACGGCACGGCGCCCCCGCCCACGGCACCGGTGCCGGCACCCGGCGCTCCGGACGTGCCCGGCGCACCCGGTGCTCCCGGCGCGTCGGGGTCGTCCAGCGCGGGCGACAGGGCCGTCGCCGGGAGCCCGCTGCCGCCCGACATCAGCGTCGTCCTGGCCTCCGACCCCGGCGGCGGGGTGTCCTGCGGGCCGAGCACCGACAGCGGCGGCGAGAACACCGTCTCGGGCAGCGGCACCGAGCGGTCCTCACCGGCGTCGGCGGTGGTGGTGTCCGTCCCGGCCCAGGGCGTCGCCCCGGCGGGCACCCCCGGGGCGCCCGGAACCGCCGGGGCGCCCGGGGCCCCGGTGTCCGCGCCGCCGTCGGCGGCCGGTGCGGCGGACGGCCAGGCCGAGCCGCTCTCCGGCGCGCCGGGAGCCGGGGTGCCCGGAGCAGGGGTGCCGGGAGCAGGGGTGCCGCCCATGGGCACGCCCGCCAGGGTCTCGGCGAGACCGGGATCCGCGCCGCCGGGGGCGTCGCCGCCCGGGGTCCCGCCGGTGCGCTCCCCGGCGCCGCGGTCCCCGGTGCCGTCGTCCCGGGCGTCGTCCCGGGTGTCGCGGTCCCCGCGCCCGCGGTCCGGGATGCCCAGCTTGTCCGCCGCCTCCTGGAGCCACTCCGGGGGGCTCAGCAGGAACGACGTCTGGTTGAGGTCCATCCGGGCCACCGGTGCCGGAGCCGGTTCCCCGGCCTCCTCGGCACGGCCGTACTCCTCCTCGTACCGGCGGATCACCTCGCCCACCGGCAGGGCCGGCCACAGCGTGGCCTCGCCGCTGTCCCGCGCGATCACCAGCCGCTGCAGGCCCCCGTCGGAACGCGGCCCCTCGGGCCGGTCCTCGGCCCACACCACGAACCCCAGGCCGAACTCCCGCACCCGCACCTCGCGGTGCTGGTACGCGGGCACGTCGCCGTTGACCCACTCCTCGGCGCGCTCCTGCGCCTGCGCGAACGTCACCATCGTCAGCTCACTCCCCCACGGGCGACGCCATGGGCACCACACGCGCGAATCCGCCGTCCACCATCAGGTTCGCCACCGTCTCCAGCTCGGGCGGGGAGCCCGCCAGCCGGGACAGGAAGGCGTCGAAGTCGTCACCGCACGGCAGCAGCAGCCGCTCCACCCGCTCCGCCGGGGGCCACGAGGGGTCCACGTCCCGCGCGTCGTCGTAGGCGCAGAACCACACCGAACCGGTCCGCTCGCCCTTCACCTTCACGGCGAGCAGCCCGCCCTGGACGAACGCGACGCCCAGGTAGTCCTTGGTCAGGTGGTCCCGCAGGCACTTGTTGACGTACACCAGGTCGTTGACCGCCGCCTCCTCGCGCACCGTGAAGAACGGCTGGTCCACCAGGAGCCCCAGCTCGGCGTCGAGGGCGGTGCCCACCGGGGCGCAGCCGCCGGCCGCCTTGAGGAAGGACCGGTAGGCGCCGGGCAGCCGGTAGCCGAGGTCCTCCTCGACCCCCTGGACCTGCTGCTCCGTCACCGCCACCCCCGACTTCGGCAGTCCGAAGTGCGCGGGACGGGTGTCCTGGAGCGGGCGGGTGCCCCGCTTGCCGTGGTCCACCGCTGTCGTCGCGATCCCGCCGTGGTGCCGCAGCAGCGCCTTGACCTCGACCGGGACCAGCTCCAGCCGCCGGGTCCCGGCCACGTGGTGCCAGGTCCAGCCGTGCGGCGTCGCCACCGCCGGGACCGTGGCCCACAGCTCGTGGCCCGAGGCCGACAGCGCGGCGTTCGCCGACACGTAGTCCGTCAGCCGCAGTTCGTCGACGCCGAAGCCCTCCGGCGGCTCGGCGATCTCCGCCACCGCGCGGGCGTACGGCGAGAACCCGGGGTGGCCGCCCTCGTCCACCCGCACCCCTCGGGGGTGGCGGGCCGCCCGCACCGGGTCCGGGAAGTGGACCACCTGTCCGGCGTAGGCCGCGTTCGGCGGCGCGGCTCGTCCCCCGGGCCGACCTGTCGTCATGGCGGTTGCCCCCTGCGGCGTCTGTCTGTCTGCACTGGTCGTCACCGCCGCACCAAGGGGCGGTGACGACAGCCTAAGCGGTACGGCGGAGCCGGTCACCGGCACCGGCCGACCCGGCCGGGGACCGCCCCGCCGCCACCGTGACCAGCCGTCACCCTGTCGTGACGGACCGCCCCCTTGGTGGCGTGTCGCCCCGCCCCAGCTTCCCCACCGGCCCCGCGATTTGGCACCCTGGACGGTCCGGGGGGATGCCCAGGAGGGGAAGACGACCATGAGTGCGACGCAGACGGGACCACACACCGGCAGGGCCGACGACCCTCGAACCGGTGACCCCCGCATCGGCTGGAGCGCTCCCGAGGTCCCGCCCGCGCCCGTCCTGCGCCACCGCCGCGACGGCATCCTCCCCACGGTCGCCGCCGCCCTCTCGGTGCGGGGCACCACCCTCACCGGCACCGCCTCCCGCGCCGACGCGCCGCCCGTCCTGCACCACCTGGTGCAGGACTTCCTGGACGCCCTCAGCAGCGGGCAGCGCGACCGCTCCACCGGGCGCTGCGCCGAGACGGTGCTGATCTCCCGGCACCTGGCCACCGCCGACGCCGCCCGCAGCAAGCGCGCCTCGCGCAAGCCGATGACCAACGGCGAGGCCCGCAAGGCGCTCAAGCACGCCAAGCTCACCACCCGCCGCATCCGCGAGGACGGCGACCCCCTGCACGGCGCCTTCGCCTCCCCCTGCCGCGCCTGCACCGCGCTCAGCGACCACTTCGGCGTCCGCGTCGTCGACCCGGCCGACGGCGCCGGCTGACCGACCGGGCCCCGGGCCCCCGCCGCCTCCCCCCACCACCTCTGACGAACCAGGGCAGATGCACGCCGACCGCACCTCCACCACCCGTTTCCCCGTCCCCGTCGACGCCGCGCTGCGCGACGCGGGATGGCAGCCCGGCCGCTGGGACATCAAGCAGGCCGAGGTCTGGGCCGACACCCTGCGCGACCACACCTCGCCCGCCGGGCACCGCCACGCGGTGTTCCCCGCCGCGGTGGAGGCGTGGGCCGAGTTCGGCGGGCTGCGCCTCACCCCCACGGGGCCCGGCCGGCGGATCGCCCCCGCCGAACTCGACCTGGACCCCCTGCACGGCCTGCACATGGCGCGCACCCTCGGGGACCTCGGGCGCGCGCTCGGCACGCAGACGTGCCCGCTGGGCGCCGAGCCCGGCAGCGGGACCCTCCTCGCCGTCGACGGGGAGGGCCGGGTCTACGCCCTCGACCACACCGGCGACTGGTACCTCGGCCCCGACATCGACACCGCCCTGACCGCCCTGGTGGCCGGGGCCCGGCCCACCCGCCTCACCACGGCCTGACCCGGCGCCGGACGACCGGCCCGGACCCGCACCGGCCCCGCACCGCGGCTCCCGGGACCCGCGCACGCCGGGCAAGCCGCGCAAGCCGCCGGCCGGGCTACGGCGCCGACGCCGGGATCGTCGACGCCGGGATCACCGCCGACACCCGGAAGCCCCCCGCGTCGGTCGGGCCCGACACGAAGACACCGCCCAGCGCGGCCACCCGCTCCTTCATGCCCACCAGCCCGTTGCCGCCCGAGGGCAGCCCGGCCGAGGGGGACGCGCCGTCCGGCGGGGGCTCGTTCTCCACCTGCATGGCGATCTCCGACACCCGGTGCGCCAGCCGGACGTACGTCCTCGCGCCCCCCGCGTGCTTGTGCACGTTGGTCAGGGCCTCCTGCACCACCCGGAACGCGGTCTGCTCGACCTCCGGCGCGTAGGGGCGCTGCGCCCCCTCCACCGACAGGGCGACCACCATCCCCGTGGCCGCCGACTGCCCGACCAGCTCCTCCAGCTCCGCCAGCGACGGCCCGTCGGCGGGGGCGCCGCCGCCCGCCGCCCGGGACGCCGCGGCGGCGGCCGCCGCGCCCACCGCGGCCAGCGGCACCGCCGGGCGTTCGGCGCGCACACCGTCCCCGCCGCTGCGCAGCACCCCGAGCATCTCCCGCAGCTCCGTCAGCGCCTGCCGCCCCATGTCCCCCACCAGGGCCGCGTTGCGCACCGCCTTCTCCGGGTCCTTGCGGGCCACCGCCTGGAGCGCCGCCGCGTGCACCACCATCAGGCTCACCCGGTGGGCGACCACGTCGTGCATCTCGCGCGCGATCCGCGTCCGCTCCTCGTTGCGGGCCCACTGCGCCCGCTCCTCGGCCCGCTCCGCGAGCAGTTGCAGCTCCCGCTCCAGGCTGTCGGCGCGCTCCCGCAGGCTCTCCATCAGCCGCCGCCGCGCCCCCACGTACATGCCGAGCAGCAGCGGCGGGGCGGTCAGCCCCAGCGAGGTGGTGATCGAGGCGAACGGGACGAACCAGTCGCCGATGTCCAGGCCCTCGTGCGCCATGTCCTGCCGCACCCGCACGAACGTCACGATCAGCGTGCCCAGCAGCGACATCCCCGCCAGCGAGCCGATGATCCGGCGCGGCAGCTCCGAGGCCGCCAGGGTGTAGAGGCCGACGACGGCCAGCAGGAAGCCCATCTCGGCCGGGGTGATGGCGATGGCCACCAGCACCACCGCGATCGGCCATCTGCGCCGCAGCACCAGCGCCGACCCGGCCAGCGCGCCGAAGGCGACCCCCGCCGCCACCGGGATCCCGGCGTCCCGCGCGAAGGAGACCCCCTGCCACCCGCACTCCAGGGCGGACGCGGCCCCCAGGCACAGATCCAGTGCCGCCGCGCGCCGCCTGCCCCACCAGCAGGGCCCGCCACGGGCCGGTGCGTGGTGTTCCCCCGTCGTGGTCATACACCCACCCTACGGGCGCTCCCCACCGCTTTCCGATGACTTTCCCGAAGCGATACGACGCGATAGCCCGCGAACCGGCCACCGCCGTCGCGGGGACCCCGCGGGCACCTCCCGGGGCGGCCCGGGAGGCGGGTGCGCGGGGGCGGGAATCGTGACATACACGCGGGCGCGACTCCGGTAAGGTCTGAGGCGCCGTCCCCCGTGGTGTAACTGGCAGCACACTGGTTTTTGGTACCAGCAGGACAAGGTTCGAATCCTTGCGGGGGAGCCACCGCACACCCCTTCCCCGTCCGGGCCCCGGGCGGCGCCCCGCGCCGCCCGGGGCCCGCACGCGTACCCGGCCCGGACCACCCCGGTATCCTGCGGATGTCCGACCCCTCCCCCCGAAGCCGAAGGGCATCCCGTGAGCGCCAATCGCCCGGCAGCCGTCGTCGTTCTCGCAGCGGGTGGGGGCACCCGCATGAAATCGGCCACACCCAAGGTCCTCCACGAGCTGTGCGGCCGGTCCCTCGTCGGACACGTGCTCGCCGCCGCGGACGAACTGGAGCCGGAGCACCTGGTCGTCGTCGTCGGTCACGCCCGTGAGCAGGTCACCGCGCACCTCGCCGCGGCCCACCCCGCCGCGCGCACCGCCGTGCAGGAGACCCAGAACGGCACCGGGCACGCCGTGCGGACGGCCCTGGAGTCGCTCGGCGGCACCGTCGACGGCACCGTGGTCGTGGTCTGCGGCGACACCCCGCTGCTGACCGGCGGGACCCTGCGCGCCCTCGCGGACGTCCACACCGCCGACGGCAACGCGGTGACCGTGCTGACCGCCGAGGTGCCGGACGCGACGGGCTACGGCCGGATCGTGCGCGACGGGGCCTCGGGCGCGGTGACCGCGATCGTGGAGCACAAGGACGCCTCGGAGACGCAGCGCGCCGTCCGCGAGATCAACTCGGGGGTGTTCGCCTTCGACGGGCGGCTGCTCGCGGAGGCGCTGGGCAAGGTGCGCACCGACAACAGCCAGGGCGAGGAGTACCTCACCGACGTGCTCGGCATCCTGCGCGAGGCGGGCCACCGCGCGGGCGCCTGCGTGGCCGCCGACCACCGGGAGATCGCCGGCATCAACAACCGGGTGCAGCTCGCCGAGGCCCGCCGGGCCCTCAACGACCGGCTGCTGGAGCGGGCGATGCTGGCCGGCGTGACCGTCGTGGACCCGGCGACCACCTGGGTCGACGTGACGGTCGCCTTCGAGCAGGACGTGGTGGTCCACCCGGGCACCCAGCTCCTCGGGGAGACGCGGCTGGCCGAGGGCGCCGAGGTCGGGCCGAACACCCGGCTGACCGGCACCGCGGTGGGCGCGGGCGCCCGCGTGGACAACACGGTGGCGCTGGACGCCGAGGTCGGCCCGGGGGCGTCGGTGGGGCCGTTCGCCTATCTGCGGCCCGGCACCCGGCTGGGCGCGGGGGCGAAGATCGGCACGTACGTCGAGACGAAGAACGCCTCGATCGGGGAGGGGACGAAGGTCCCGCACCTCTCCTACGTGGGGGACGCGACGATCGGTGACCACACCAACATCGGCGCGGCGAGCGTGTTCGTGAACTACGACGGGGAGAGCAAGCACCACACGACCATCGGGTCGCACTGCAAGACGGGCTCGGACAACATGTTCGTGGCGCCCATCACGGTCGGGGACGGCGCCTACACCGCCGCCGGATCGGTGATCACGAAGGACGTTCCGCCCGGCTCCCTGGCCGTGGCCCGTGGTCAGCAGCGCAACATCGACGGCTGGGTGGCCCGCAAACGTCCCGGGAGCGCGGCGGCGAAGGCGGCCGAGGCGGCGTCCCGGGAGCCGGCCGGCGAGAGCTGACCGGAAACGGTCGTCCCGATCGGGGCGTACCGTGATATGTGCACACCCGCACCCCCCACCCACCTCTGAGGAGAAAGTGCTGTGACCGGGATCAAGACGACCGGCCAGAAGAAAATGATGTTCTTCTCCGGCCGCGCCCACCCCGAGCTTGCCGAGGAGGTCGCCCACCAGCTTGGTGTCGGGGTCGTACCGACGAAGGCCTTCGATTTCGCCAACGGTGAGATCTACGTGCGGTATCAGGAGTCGGCGCGCGGCGCGGACTGCTTCCTGATCCAGAGCCACACGGCGCCGATCAACAAGTGGATCATGGAGCAGCTCATCATGATCGACGCGCTGAAGCGCGCGTCGGCCCGCTCCATCACCGTGATCGTGCCGTTCTACGGGTACGCGCGCCAGGACAAGAAGCACCGCGGACGCGAACCGATCTCGGCGCGTCTGATCGCGGACCTGATGAAGACGGCGGGCGCGGACCGCATCCTGACCGTGGACCTGCACACGGACCAGATCCAGGGCTTCTTCGACGGTCCGGTGGACCACCTGTTCGCGCTGCCGCTGCTGGCGGACTACGTGGGCGCCAAGGTGGACCGCGCCAAGCTGACCGTGGTCTCCCCGGATGCCGGCCGGGTGCGGGTGGCGGACCGCTGGTGCGACCGGCTGGGCGCGCCGCTGGCGATCGTGCACAAGCGGCGCGACAAGGACGTGGCGAACCGGGTGACGGTGCACGAGGTCGTCGGCCACGTCGAGGGCCGGATCTGCGTGCTGGTCGACGACATGATCGACACCGGCGGCACCATCTGCGCGGCGGCGGACGCCCTGTTCGCGCACGGCGCCGAGGACGTCATCGTGACCGCGACGCACGGCGTGCTGTCCGGTCCGGCGGCGGACCGGCTGAAGAACTCCAAGGTGAGCGAGTTCGTGTTCACGGACACCCTGCCGACTCCGAACGAGCTGGAGCTGGACAAGATCACCGTGCTGTCGATCGCGCCGACGATCGCCCGCGCCGTGCGCGAGGTCTTCGAGGACGGTTCGGTGACGAGCCTGTTCGACGAGCAGTAAGGGTTCTGCTGCGGCCCGTGATCGTTTTGGGTACGGCCTCCCTCTCCGAGTAGACTGCCCCAGTTGCTCGGCGAGGGAGGCCGTACCCGTTCCGGAGGATTCCGGCGGGGGCGGCGGTCCGTTATCGACGCGCTCTTCGTAGCAGGCCGTTCGTGGCCGGGTGACCACGTCCGTTCCGCTTTCCACGAGGAGTGAACATGTCCGAGGTGAAGATCGCCGTCGAGACCCGCAGCGAGTTCGGCAAGGGCGCCGCCCGCCGCGTCCGCCGCGAGAACAGGGTCCCGGGTGTCGTCTACGAGTTCGGCCTGGAGCCGCTGCACGTGTCCCTGCCGGGCCACGAGCTGGCGCTGGCGCTGCGCACCCCGAACGTCCTGATCGAGCTGATCATCGACGGCGAGCGCAGCCAGCTCGTCATCCCCAAGGCCGTGCAGCGCGACCCGCTGAAGGGCTTCCTGGAGCACGTCGACCTGCTCATGGTCAAGCGCGGCGAGAAGGTCCAGGTCGAGATCCCGGTCCAGGCCGAGGGCGAGCTGGCCCCCGGCGGCAACCTGCTGGAGCACGTGCTCTCCGCGCTGCCGGTCGAGGCCGAGGCCACCCGCATCCCCGACTACCTCACGGTGTCGGTGGCGGGTCTGGAGGCCGGTGCCGCGATCCAGGCCAAGGACATCGAGCTGCCCGCCGGCGTGACCCTGGCCGTCGACGGCGACGAGGTCGTCCTCCAGGTCCTGGCCGCGCAGGCCGAGGAGTCCTCCGCCGACGCCGAGGGCGACGAGGCCTGATCCGCCCGCGCTCACCGTTCGGTCGGCCGCTGTTCTCGCGCGAGGGCAGCGGCCGACCTGCTGTGTGAAGGAGACATGGACGTGACGACGGACGCGGACGGCCCCTGGCTGGTGGCCGGACTCGGCAACCCGGGCCCGGACTACGCGATGAACCGGCACAACGTCGGCTTCATGGTGGCGGACCTGCTGGCCGAGCGGCTCGGGGCCCGGTTCAAGCGGCACGGCAAGGCACAGGCCCAGGTGGTGGAGGGGCGGATCGGCCCGCCCGGACCCGCCGGACGCCGGGTGGTCCTGGCCAAGCCGATGTCGTACATGAACCTGTCGGGCGGCCCGGTGAACGCGCTGCGGGACTTCTACAAGGTCCCGGTGGCGCGCATCGTGGCGGTCCACGACGAACTGGACATCGACTACGGCGTGCTGCGGCTGAAGCTGGGCGGCGGCGACAACGGGCACAACGGTCTGAAGTCGATGACGAAGACGATGGGCCCGGAGTACCACCGGGTCCGGTTCGGCATCGGCCGCCCGCCGGGGCGGATGCAGGTGGCCGACTTCGTCCTGAAGGACTTCGCGGCGGCCGAGCGCAAGGAGCTGGACTACTTCGTCGACCGGGCGGCCGACGCGGTGGAGTGCCTGGTGACCGAGGGGCTGGAGCGGGCGCAGAGCGCGTACAACTCCTGACGGTGCGTTCCGGTCGCCCCGCGCGGGTTGACCGGGCGCGGGGGCATGGCCAATGATCCCGGCCATGCCCCCGCCCTCCCCGTCCGCCGCCGTCCCCCGTCCCCGCCGGGCGGCGCACCGCACCCGCCGGGCCGCGCCGCGCCGGGCGGTCCGGGTCTCGCGGGCCGCGCTGCGGTTCGGCCGGGTCGCGTCGATGGCGGTGGTCACGGCGCTGATCCTGGTCGCCGGGGTGTGGGCGTCGTGGGGGACGGCGCAGCACGTGATGCTGACCAAGGGCCGCGAGCACGGCACCGTCGAGGTGACCCGGTGCGTCGACGGCGTGTGCAGCGGCCGCTACACGCCCGTGTCGGCGGGCTCGCGGGAGCGGTCGGCCGTGGTCATCGAGGACTCGGTGGCGGTGGCGCCGGACCGGACGTACTCGGTCGTCGTCAAGCCGGGCAGCGATCAGGTGGTCCGCTCGGGCCCGGCCGGGGTGCTCCACGCCTGGGTGCCGCTGGGCGGGGCGCTGCTGCTGGCGTCGGTGGTGGTGGCGGGCGGCCTGCGCCGCACCCGGGCGGCCCAGGTGCTGGCCGGGGCCGGGGCGCTCCTGCTGACGGCGGCCTTCCTCGCGCTCTGAGCCCCGCACCGGCCCACGACACGGCGGTGCCCCCGCGCCCACCGGGAGCGCGGGGGCACCGCCGTGTGCGGGGCGGGCCGGTCAGCCGGTGTTGCGCAGGCCGGCGGCGACGCCGTTGACGGTGAGCAGCAGGGCCCGGGCGAGCAGCGGGTCGGCTTCCCGGCCGGCCGCGGCGGCCTCCCGCTGGCGGCCGAGCAGGGCGACCTGGAGGTAGGAGATCGGGTCGAGGTAGGCGTCGCGGATGGTGAAGGTCTGGCGCAGGACGGGGTCGGCGTCCAGCAGTTCCGTCTCGCCGGTGACCCGCAGGACCTCGGCGACGGTCAGCTCGTGCTCGGTCCTGATGGCGTCGAAGACGTGCTTCAGCTCGTCCGGCACCAGGGTGTCGACGTAGTGCTGGGCGATCCGCAGGTCCGTCTTGGCCAGCGTCATCTCGACGTTGGAGATGAAGTTGCGGAAGAAGTGCCACTGCTGGTGCATCTCGTCCAGGACGGTGTCCAGGCCGGCCTCGCGCAGCGCCTTCAGGCCGGAGCCCACGCCGTACCAGCCGGGCACGATCTGCCGGGACTGGGTCCAGCCGAACACCCACGGGATGGCGCGCAGTCCGTCGAGGCCCGCGTCGGAGTCGGGGCGGCGGGACGGCCGGGAGCCGAGGTGCAGGTTGCCGAGCTGGTCGACGGGGGTGGAGGCGAAGAAGTACGCCGGCAGGTCGGGGTCCTCCACCAGCTTGCGGTAGGAGGAGTGGGCCGCGTCGGAGACGAGGTCCATGGCGGCGTCCCAGCGGGCCAGCGCCTCGCCCGACTGGCGGGGCGCGGTGTGCAGGGCGGAGGCCTGGAGGGTGGCCGCGACGGTCAGTTCCAGGTTCTCCCGGGCCAGCGCCGGGATGAGGTACTTGTCGGAGATGACCTCGCCCTGCTCGGTGACCTTGATCTCGCCCTCCAGGGTGCCCCAGGGCTGGGCGAGGATCGCGTCGTGGGTGGGGCCGCCGCCGCGGCCGACGGTGCCGCCGCGGCCGTGGAAGAGGCGCAGCCGCACGCCGTAGCGGTGGGCCACGTCGCGCAGCCGGCGCTGGGCGCGGTGGATCTCCCACTGGGAGGTGGTGATGCCGCCGAACTTGGAGGAGTCGGAGTAGCCGAGCATGACCTCCTGGACGTCGCCGCGCAGCGCGACCAGGCGCCGGTAGGACGGGTCCGAGAGGAGGTCCTCCAGGATGGTGTCGGCGGCCTTCAGCTCGTCGGTGGTCTCCAGCAGCGGCACGATGCCGATCTTCGCCCAGCCGGCGTGCAGGTCGACCAGGCCGGCCTCGCGGGCGAGGACGGCGGCGGCGAACACGTCGTCGGCGCCCTGGCACATGGAGATGATGTAGGACTCGATGACCTCGGGGCCGAAGACCTCCAGGGCCCGGCGCACGGTCTGGAAGACGCCGAGGGTCTTCTCCGCGGCGGCGTCCACCGGGGCCGGGGTGGGGGCCAGCGGCCGGCGGGAGCGCAGCTCCTTGGCGAGCAGCTTGGCCCGGTACTCGCGGGGCATGTCGGCGTAGCGCCAGGACTCCTCGCCGAGCCGGTCGAAGAGCTGGCCGAGGGCGTGGTGGTGGGCGTCGGCGTGCTCGCGGACGTCCATGGTGGCGAGCTGCAGGCCGAAGGCGGCCAGGGTGCGGATGGTGCGGGCCAGGCGGCCGTCGGCGAAGAGCCCGCCGCGGTGCTCGCGCAGCGAGGTCTGCACGATGCGCAGGTCGGCGAGGAGCTCGCCGGTGCCGAGGTAGTCCCGGCCGTCCTCGTGGGGGGTGCCCTTGGCGAGGCGCTGCTTGGTGTTCTCCAGCTTCTGGCGCACGCAGGTGGCCTTGAGCCGGTAGGGCTCCTCGGCGTTGAGCCGCTTGTAGCGGGGGCTGATCTCCGGGAGGTTCTCCAGGTCGGCGCTCAGGGAGTCGAGGAGTTCCCCGGTGGCCCCGGCGTAGCGGATGGAGTTGGAGAGGAAGCCGCGCAGCTCGTCGATCATCTCCAGGGCGTCGTTGATGCCGTGCTCGTGCTGGAGGATCAGGACGTCCCAGGTGACCTGGGGGGTGACGTTGGGGTTGCCGTCGCGGTCGCCGCCGATCCAGGTGCCGAAGGTCAGCGGCCGGGTGTCGTCGGGGAGCCGGACCCCGGCGCGCTCCAGCTCGGCGGTGAGGTCCTCCAGGACGTCGCCGACGGCGCCCGCGTGCAGCTCGTCCAGGTAGTAGATGGCGTTGCGGGCCTCGTCGGCGGGCTCGGGGCGCACCACGCGCAGCTCGTCGGTCTGCCAGACGAGGTCGATGTTCTCCGCGAGGCGGATGTCGTGGCGGCGCCGGTCCGACTCGATGACCGGGGTGTCGAGCAGGGCGGCGATCCGGCGCAGCTTGTTGAGGACGGAGCGGCGGGCGGCCTCCGTGGGGTGCGCGGTGAAGACCGGCCGCACGTTCAGGTTGCGGACGGTCTCGCGCAGGTGCTCGGGATCGGCGTCCTTGAGCCGGTCGGCCGTACGGGCCAGCAGCCCGCCCTCGGCCGCGCGGCGGGCGCGCAGTTCACGGCCGCGGTGCACCTGCTCGGTGACGTTGGCGAGGTGGAAGTACGTGGAGAAGGCGCGGACCAGCTTGGCCGCGGTCTCCAGCTCGGTGCCGCGCAGCAGCTCGGCGGCTGCCTCGCCGTCCTCGCGGGTGAGGCGGCGCACCTTCTCGACGAGTTCCAGCAGCTCGGGGCCCTCCTGACGGACCAGGGTCTCTCCGAGGAGATCGCCCAGCCGTCGGATGTCGGCGCGCAGTTCGCTGCTGGCCGTCGTGGTGGTCTGGTCGTCGGCACTGCTCACAGGTGCGGCTCCTTGCAGTGGTGAAGCTCGTCTGGGAGGGGACCCGGACGGCGTCTCGCGCGGCGGGCACCGCATACGGGGCGGGACGTCCGGGAAGTATTCAGAGCGGACCGCGCTGTCCGACCGGTCTCCAGGATAGGTGTCGGCCGGGACGCGCAGGCTCTGGGGCTCTTGCCGCGGGGGGGCGCGCTGCCATACTTACGTCGCCGTAGGTTACGGACCCGTAGGAAAGTGCGGGCGGCTCCGCGACCCGGCACCGCCCCAGACCCTCGACCCCCCAGGGGACACGCATGACCTCCAGTTCCGACGTGGTTCCGGACGCCCCAGAGGCACCGGACGCCTCCACACCCTCCGCGACCCTGGGGGGTGAGCGGAAGCGGTCGATCGAACAGATCACGCTGCTGCTGTTCATCATCGTCCCGTTCCTGGCACTGGCGGCGGCGGTGCCGCTGGCCTGGGGATGGGGCGTGAGCTGGCTGGACCTCGGCCTGCTCGTGTTCTTCTACTACCTGGGCTGCCACGGCATCACGATCGGCTACCACCGCTACTTCACCCACGGCTCCTTCAAGGCGAAGCGCCCGCTGAGGATCGCGCTGGCCATCGCGGGCTCGATGGCCGTCGAGGGGCCGCTGGTCCGCTGGGTCGCCGACCACCGCAAGCACCACAAGTTCTCCGACGCCGAGGGCGACCCGCACTCCCCCTGGCGGTACGGCGAGACGGTGCCGGCCCTGATCAAGGGCCTGTGGTGGGCGCACATCGCCTGGATGTTCGACGAGGAGCAGACCCCGCAGGAGAAGTACGCGCCCGATCTGATCAAGGACCCGGCGCTGCGCCGGATCTCCCGCCAGTTCGTCCTCTGGACGGTGGTCTCGCTGGCGCTGCCCGGCGTGATCGGCGGTCTGGTCACGATGTCCTGGTGGGGTGCCTTCACCGGCTTCTTCTGGGGGTCACTCGTCCGGGTGGCGTTGCTGCACCACGTGACCTGGTCGATCAACTCGATCTGCCACGCCGTCGGCAAGCGCCCGTTCAAGTCGCGCGACCGCTCGGGCAACGTGTGGTGGCTGGCGGTGCTCTCCTGCGGCGAGTCCTGGCACAACCTCCACCACGCCGACCCGACCTCGGCGCGGCACGGGGTGATGCGCGGGCAGGTGGACTCCTCGGCGCGGCTGATCCGCTGGTTCGAGGCGTTCGGCTGGGCGTACGACGTGCGCTGGCCGTCACGCTCGCGTATCGATTCCCGCCGCAGGACGGAGGAAGACGGCGCCCGCCGCCGGAAGGAAACCGTCGAGGCGGCATGATGGGCGCTGTGGCGACCGACTCCAGCACCCCGAGCAATGAGAAGCCGCGGCGTGCGCGCCGCACCCGGATGACCGGTGCGGAGCGGCGCCAGCAGTTGCTGGAGATCGGTCGGACCCTCTTCGCCGCCAAGGGCTTCGAGGGCACCTCGGTGGAGGAGATCGCGGCCCGTGCCGGGGTCTCCAAGCCGGTGGTGTACGAGCACTTCGGCGGCAAGGAGGGGCTGTACGCGGTGGTGGTGGACCGCGAGATGCGCCGGCTGCTGGACATGGTGACCGGCTCGCTGACGGCGGGGCACCCCCGGGAGCTGTGCGAGCAGGCGGCGTTCGCGCTGCTGGACTACATCGAGGAGTACACGGACGGCTTCCGCATCCTCGTCCGGGACTCGCCCATCCCCCAGTCGACGGGGAGCTTCGCCTCGCTGATCTCCGACATCGCCACCCAGGTGGAGGACATCCTCGGCCGCGAGTTCAAGAACCGCGGCTTCGACGCCAAGCTCGCCCCGCTGTACGCCCAGGCGCTGGTCGGCATGGTCGCGCTGACCGGGCAGTGGTGGCTGGACGTGCGCCGCCCGAAGAAGGCGGAGGTGGCGGCGCATCTGGTGAACCTGGCCTGGCACGGCCTGGACGGGCTGGAGCCCCGGCCGCGCCTGATCGGCCACCGCAAGGCGTAGCCGGCCGCGCCGCCGGGCCGGGTCGCCGGGGCGCCGGTCCTGCCGCGCGGGCGGGCACCCGGCCCGGCGCCTCCGGCGCCCGCGCCCGGCGCCCGCTCCCCGCCGCGCGCCTCCCGGCCGGGTCCGCCCCGGGGCGCGTTCCTCCCCGGGCCCGGCCCGGATCTCCCCGGGGCCCGCCGCTACCCGGCTCCGTCCTCCCCCGCGCCCGCCGCCCCGCCGCCGTCCCTGACGGCCACGGCGAAGACGCGCCGGAAGGGGAGGACCGTGCCGTGCGGGCCCGCCGGATAGGCGGCGCGCAGGGCCGCGCGGTAGGCGGCGACGAAGGCGTCGCGGGCCCCGGGGTCGTCCTCCAGCGCGGTGAGCACGGGCCGCAGCGCGGTCCCCGCGACCCAGTCGAGGACGGGGTCCTCGCCGGCCAGCAGGTGCAGGTAGGTGGTCTCCCAGACGTCGGCGGCGCACCCCTCGGCGGTCAGCAGGTCCAGATAGGCGGCGGGGGCGTGGACGGCGTCGCCGTGGCGCAGGACGCCCGCGAGGCGGGAGCGCCACCGGGGCCCCTCCGCGAGCTCGCGCAGCAGGCGGTGGCTGGGGGCGTCGAAGTTGCCCGGTACCTGGAGGGCGAGGGTGCCGCCGGGGGCGAGGGCGGCGATCCAGCCGGGCAGCAGGCCGAGGTGGCCGGGGACCCACTGGAGCGCGGCGTTGCTGACGATCAGGTCGTACGGCCCGGCGGGCGTCCAGGTGCGGGCGTCGGCGCGGGCGAAGCCGAGGTGGCCGCTGCCCGGCGTGGGACCGGCGTGGCGGGCGGCGCGGGCCAGCATCTCGGGGGAGTTGTCGTAGCCGGTGACACGGGCGCCGGGCCAGCGGGCGGCGAGCAGGGCGGTCAGGGTGCCGGGGCCGCAGCCGAGGTCCGCGACGCGGGGCGGGCGGCCGGGCAGGGCGGGGACCCGGGCGAGCAGGTCGGTGAAGGGGCGGGCTCGGTGGTCCGCGTGGCGCAGGTATTGGGCGGGGTCCCAGCGGGCACCCGGAGCGGGCGGGCCCGCCGTGGGAGGATCGGTCGGCATGGCGCCTCCGGTGTCGGTGGTGGTCGCCTCCCCCTCAGCCTCGCCCCGCGTTATCTCCATGTCAAGATAATTGACTTCAAGAGACTTCACGTCGACACAACCACTACACTGATCGTCATGGAGGACGAGGTCGATCGACTGGTCGCAGCGTGGCGCCGGGAGCGCCCGGACCTCGACGTGGAACCGCTCGAGGTGCTCAGCCGGGTCAGCCGGCTCGCCCGGCACCTCGACCGCGCACGCCGGCTGGCCTTCTCGGAACACCACCTGGAGCCGTGGGAGTTCGACGTCCTGACCGCGCTGCGACGCGCGGGCAGCCCGTACCAGCTCTCCCCCGGCCAGCTCCTCACCCAGACCCTGGTCACCTCGGGCACGATGACCAACCGCATCGACCGCCTGACCAAGAAGGGCCTGGTGGAGCGGCTGCCCGACCCGAGCGACCGGCGGGGCGTGCTGGTCCGGCTCACCGACGAGGGCCGGGACCGGGCCGACCAGTCCCTGGCCGGGCTGCTGGCCCAGGAGCGGGCGATCCTCGGGGAGCTGTCCCACGCCCAGCGGGCCGAACTGGCGGCGCTGCTGCGGCAGTTGACGGCACCGTTCGACAACGTCCCGGGCTGAGGGCCGCTCCGGGGTCCCGGTGGACCGGGAGGGCCGGGGGCCGGGGGGCCGGTGGTGCGGCGCCGGACGCGGGGCGCCGTAGGGCGGTGGTGCGCGGGAGGACGGCGGGATGCCGCCGGGCGGCGGATCGCGGCGGCACGGCGGGATGCCGCCGGGCGGCGGTACGGCCGGGTTCCGCACGGGGCCGGCCTGGGTCCGGAGGTTCCGGCGACACCGCAGGGCGCCCCCCGGCCGTCGCCGCACGCCCGCCGGGGACGACCGGACGGCGCCGAGCGGCCACCGGACCGCTCCCGGTGCCCGAACGCCTCCGGGGCGGGCTCCGCACCCCCTCCGGCCGGGCGCGCCGCCGCCCCGGTCAGGCGCTGCCGCCGCCCTGGGCCCGGCTCCAGACGACGGGCTCCAGCTCGGCGGGGCCGATCCCGGCGCGCCGGGCCAGGGCCACCGCCGCCAGGGTGGAGTGGACGCCCAGCTTGCCCAGGACGTTCTGCATATGGGTGCGCACGGTGTGCGGGGACAGGAACAGCCGCTCGGCGACGGCCTTGCGGCCCAGCCCCGCGACCATGCAGCGCAGCACCTCCCGCTCCCTCGGCGTCAGCGACTCCACCAGCCGCTCGCTCTCGGTGCGGTGCCTGCGGGCGGCGGTCAGCTCCCGCAGCACTCCGGTGAGCAGGGCGGGCGGCAGGTGCGTCTCGTCGCGCAGCACCCCCCGGATGACGCCCAGCAGCCGCGACAGGGAGCAGTCCTTGGCCACCCAGCCGCAGGCCCCGGCCCCCAGCGCGAGAGCGGCCCGGCGCGGGTCGTCCCGCTCCGCGAGCACCACGATCCGCACCGCGGGATGGGCCGCCCGGATGCCCGCGACCAGCGATATCCCGTCGACCAGCCCCTCCTCCTGCCCCTCGCGCACCGGCACCGCGGGGCGGGCGCCGGGCGCCCGGCCGCCGAGGTCGGAGTCGACGAGCGCCACGTCGAAGCGCCGCCCCTCGGCGGCCCCCCGGTCCAGACAGCGCAGCCCCGCGGGCCCGCTGCCCGCGGCGGTGACCTCCACGTCGGGTTCGGCGGCCAGCGCGGCGGCCAGCGACTCGGCGAAGATGCGGTGGTCGTCGACGACCAGGACTCGGACACGCACCACGGAACCCCCCTCCCCCAGGCTCCCGAGGAGCAGGGGAACAGTCATCGTCGGAAGACGGCACGGGCAGGGTGACGGCGCCCGGAACCCCTCGTTCGTCCGCGCGCCCCGGCACCTGGGGAACGGGGCGGTCGCCGGCCCGGCGCGGTCGCCGCCGTGCAGTAACCGCTACCCGCTCCGGGCGCCGTACCCGGCCGTCCCGCCCCTGATCGGCACCGGCCCCCACCGGTGCTGTTCATCAGAGTACGGACGGCCGCCGGATGCGGAAGGCGGTTTGCGGAACTGACAGTCCCGGGCGTTTATCGTGAGCCGCATGTTTCGTCTGGTGACAGAAGTGGACAAGGCACGGCGCGACGAACTGCGCGTCCGGCTGCGGAACACCAACACCGCCCTCTCCCCGGTGCTGCGTGCCCTGCGCGGCACCCCGCAGGAACGCGAACACCCGCTGCACATCTGGGCGTTGGGGGAAAGCGGAGCCCTGGCGGGCGGGCTGGTCGGCCACACCTGGGCGTCCTGGCTGCACGTCACCTACCTGTGGGTGGACGATCCCCACCGGGGCACCGGCCTGGGCACCGCGCTGCTGGACCGGGCGGAGCGGGTGGCCCGCGAGGAGCGGGACTGCGCCGCGGCCCGGGTCGAGACCTGGGACTTCCAGGCGCCGGACTTCTACCGGGGGCGGGGCTACGACGTGGTGAGCGTGATCCCCGACTACCCGCCGGGCATCACGGAGTACACCCTGACCAAGCGCCTGGCCTGACCCCCGGGCGCCCACCCGCGCACCACCGGGCGCGACCCCGCCCGCCACCACGGGGGCACCCCTCCGCCCGTACCCCGCCGCCGCCCGGCGCCGCAGGGGCACCCCGTCCGCCCGGCGCCACGGGGGCACCCCGCCCGCCCGTACCCCGCTCATCCGGCACCTGGCCGTACCCCGCTCACCCGGCGCCGCGGGGGCACCCGCCCCCGTGTCCCGGTCGCGCGCCCCGCCCGTCGGGAGCCTCCCGGAGCCTCCGGGCCCACGCGGACCCGCCCCCGACCGCGCCCTACGCCACCCGCCGCGCCCCCGCCGACGGCAGCGCCCCGAAGACACCGGGCGCGCGGAACCCAGCCCCGGCGAACGCCTCCCGGACCGCCCCGGCGATGCCCTCCGCCGCGTCCTCCCCGGCCAGCACGACCGCCGAGCCGCCGAAACCGCCGCCGGTCATCCGGGCGCCCAGGGCACCGGCGGCCAGCGCCGTGTCCACCACGAGGTCCAGCTCCGGGCAGGACACCCCGAAGTCGTCCCGGAGGGACGCGTGCCCCTCGGTCAGCACCGGCCCGACCGCCCGGAGGTCGCCCGACTCCAGCAGCGCCGCCGCCCGCTCCACCCTCCGGTTCTCGGTGACGACGTGCCGGACCAGGCGGCGCACCTCCGGCTCGCCGTCCAGCCGCTCCAGCGCGGCGTCCAGGTCCCCGTACCGGACGTCCCGCAGCGCGGCCGCGCCGAGCAGGGCGGCGCCCCGCTCACACCCGGCCCGCCGCCTGCCGTACTCACCGGCGCTGTGCGCGTGCGCGACCCGGGTGTCGACGACGAGGACCCGCAGCCCCCCGGAGGCCGGGTCGAACGGGATCTGCCGCCGGGAGAGGTCGCGGGTGTCGAGGAAGAGGGCGTGCCCGGCCTCGCAGCAGGCGGCGGCCGTCTGGTCCATGATCCCGACGGGGGCGCCGACGTAGGCGTTCTCCGCGCGGCGGCACAGCCGGGCCAGCCCGGCGCCGGTCAGGCCCAGGCCGAACAGGTCGTTCAGGGCGAGGGCGGTCACGACCTCCAGCGCCGCCGACGAGGACAGCCCCGCGCCCGGCGGCACCTCCGACGCCAGATGCACGTCGGCGCCGGTGATCCGGTGGCCCGCCTCGCGCAGCGCCCACACCACGCCCGCCGGGTACGCCGTCCAGGCCCGGTCCTCCCCCGGCACCAGAGCGTCCACCCGCAGCACGACGGGGTCGCCGCCGACCTCCGCCGAGTGCAGCCGCAGCATCCCGTCGTCACGGGGCGAGACGGCCGCGAGCGCGCTCTGCGGCAGGGCGAAGGGCATCACGAAGCCGTCGTTGTAGTCGGTGTGCTCCCCGATGAGGTTGACCCGGCCGGGCGCCGCCCACACCCCCCGGGGCCCCGCCCCGTACAGCTCCCGGAACCGCTCGGCGACGCCCGCGCTCACCGCGCGGCCCCCTGCCCGGCCGGCACGTCCCCCGCCGCGCGCTCCGTCCCGCGGTCCTCCTCCCGCTCCGCCGCGCACTCCGCCGCGCGCTCCGCCGCGCACTCCGCCGCGCGCTCCGCCTCGCGGCGCTGCGCGAACTCCCACGCGTCGGCGACGATGCCCTCCAGATCCGGGCGGGAGGGACGCCAGCCGAGCCGCTCCCGGGCGGCGCGGGCGGATGCCACCAGGACCGCCGGGTCACCGGCCCGGCGCGGCGCCGTCACCTCGGGGACCGGACGGCCCGTCACCCGGCGCACCGTCCGGACCACCTCGCGGACCGAGAAGCCGCTGCCGTTGCCCAGGTTGCAGACGAGGTGCTCGCCGGGGACGGCGGCGTCGAGGGCCAGCAGATGGGCCTCGGCCAGGTCGGCGACGTGGATGTAGTCGCGGACGCAGGTGCCGTCCGGCGTCGGGTAGTCGTCGCCGTGGACGGAGAGGGCCTCGCGCCGCCCCTGGGCCACCTGGAGCACCAGCGGGATCAGATGGGACTCGGGGTCGTGCCGCTCCCCGTGCGCGCCGTACGCCCCGGCGACGTTGAAGTACCGCAGGGAGACCGCGCCGAGCCCGTGGGCCGCCGCCTCACCGCGGATCATGTGGTCGACGGCGAGCTTGGAGGCGCCGTACGGGTTGGTGGGCGCGGTCGGCGCGTCCTCCGCGACGGGGATCCCGGCCGGTTCGCCGTAGACGGCGGCCGTGGAGGAGAAGACGAGCCGCCGCACGCCCGCCCCGCGCATCGCCGCCAGCAGCGCCATGGTGCCGCCGACGTTGTTCTCCCAGTACTTCTCCGGCTTCGCCACCGACTCCCCGACCTGCGAGAAGGCGGCGAAGTGCAGCACGCCGTCGAAGGACGGGCCGAGCCAGCGGGCGGCGTCGCGGATGTCGCCCTCGATGAACTCGGCGCCCTCCGGCACGCCCTCGCGGAAGCCCGTGGAGAGGTTGTCGAGGACGACGACCTCGTGCCCGGCCTCCAGCAGGTGCCGGGCGACGACCCCGCCGACATAACCCGCGCCGCCCGTCACCAGATACGTGCCGCTCATGAACCCGCTACCTCCCGCAGTCGCCCGGCCGCGCGTTCGGGCGGCACGTCGTTGACGAAGACGTCCATGCCGGACTCCGAACCCGCGAGGAACTTCAGCTTGCCGGATGTCCGGCGGATGGTGAAAAGCTCCAGGTGCAGCGCGAAGTCCTCGCGCGTCACCCCGCCCGCCTCCGCCAGCGGGCCCCGGGGCGCCTGGTGCCAGGCGGAGACGTACGGGGTCGGGGGCTCGTCCGGGCCGAAGATCCGGTCGAAGCGCCGCAGCAGGTCCAGGTAGACGCGAGGAAACTCGGCGCGCGCCGCCCCGTCCAGCGCCGTCAGGTCGGGCACCCGGCGCCTCGGGTACAGGTGGACCTCGTACGGCCAGTGCGCCGCGCGGGGCACGAAGGCCGCCCAGTGCTCACCCTCCAGGACGACCCTTTCGTCCGCCAGTTCCCCCGCCAGGACGGCGTCGAAGAGGTTCTCCCCGGTGGCCCGGCGGTGCGCGGCGACCGAGCGCAGCATGCGGGCGGTGCGCGGGGTGACGAAGGGGTAGGCGTAGATCTGGCCGTGCGGATGGCCCAGGGTGACGCCGATCTCGGCGCCCCGGTTCTCGAAGCAGAACACCTGCTCCACGCGGGGCAGCCGGGACAGCTCCGCGGTGCGGTCCGTCCAGACGTCGAGCACCAGCCGGGCCCGCTCCGGGGTCAGCGTGGCGAACGAGGCGTCGTGGTCCGGGGTGAAGCAGACCACCTCGCAGCGGCCGGAGTCGCCGGCCAGCGAGGGGAAGCGGTTCTCGAAGACGGCCACGTCGTACGAGGAGTCCGGGATCTCGCTCGGCCGCCCGTCCCGCGAGGGGCACAGCGGGCAGGAGTCGGCCGGCGGGTGGTAGGTGCGGCCCTGGCGGTGGGAGGCGACGGCGACCGCGTCCCCGAGCAGCGGGTCCCGGCGGATCTCCGAGGCGGTGACGGTGGGCTCCAGCGGCCGGCGGTCCACGGCGTCCCGCACGACGGCGTCGTCCAGGTCGTAGTAGACCAGCTCACGGCCGTCGGCCAGCCGGGTCGAGGTCTTCCTCACCGACGCGCTCCTCCGCCCCCGGGAGGCACGCCGTCACCGCGCACCCCCAACGTCACAACAGAATCAAACATTACACGGCACAACCCACCACCCCCAGTGCCTCGTCGCTCACCGAAGAACTCCGTCGGGGTGCGTTCCGGCGGCGCCCACGCGGCGTAGGTTCCGCTCAGACCGGTCCACGCAACGAAGCGAGGCGTATGCACACCCCCACACCGCTGGCCGCCGGACTCCGCCTCCCCACCAACTGGCTCGACTACACGATCCTCGGCATCTACTTCGCCGTCGTCCTCGGCATCGGACTGGCCGCCCGCCGCTCGGTCCGCACCAGCCTGGACTTCTTCCTCTCCGGCCGCTCCCTGCCCGCCTGGGTGACCGGGCTCGCCTTCATCGCGGCCAACCTGGGCGCCACCGAGATCCTCGGCATGGCCGCCAACAGCGCCCAGTACGGCGTCTACACCACCCACTGGTACTGGATCGGCGCGATCCCGGCGATGGTCTTCCTCGGCCTGGTGATGATGCCGTTCTACTACGGCTCCAAGGTCCGCTCGGTCCCCGAGTTCCTGCTGCTCCGCTTCGACCGGGCGGCGCACCTGCTCAGCTCGGTCCTGTTCGCCCTCGCGGCGGTCCTGATCGCCGGCGTCAACCTCTACGCCCTCGCCATCGTCGTCGAGGCGCTCCTCGGCTGGCCCGAATGGGTCGCCATCGTCGTCGCGGGCTTCTTCGTCCTCGCCTACATCACCCTGGGCGGCCTCTCCTCCGCCATCTACAACGAGGTCCTCCAGTTCTTCGTGATCCTGGCGGCCCTCGTCCCGATCGCCTTCCTCGGCCTCAGGAGGGCCGGCGGCTGGGACGGCCTCTCCGACAGCCTCACCCGCACCCGCGGCCCCGACTTCATGACCGCCTGGGGCGGCACCGGCATCAGCAGCCCCAACCCGCTCGGCGCCAACTGGCTGACCATCGTGCTCGGCCTCGGCTTCGTCCTGTCCTTCGGCTACTGGACGACGAACTTCGCCGAGGTGCAGCGGGCGCTGTCCGCGAAGAACCTCTCCGCTGCCCGGCGCACCCCGCTGATCGCCGCGTTCCCGAAGATCTTCATCGTCTTCCTGGTGATGGTCCCGGGACTGGTCGCCGCCGCCCTGGTCCCCGCGATCGGCACCCCCGGCTCGGACCTCCAGTACAACGACGCCATCCCCTATCTGATGCGGGAGCTGCTGCCCAACGGCGTCCTGGGCATCGCCGTGACCGGACTGCTCGCGGCGTTCATGGCGGGCATGGCGGCGAACATCTCGTCCTTCAACACCGTGCTCACCACGGACATCTGGGCGAAGTACGCGGTCCGGGGCCGCGAGGACGCCTACTACGTCCGCTTCGGCCGCCTGATCACCGCGGCGGGCGTCCTCGCCTCCATCGGCACGGCGTTCCTCGCGTCGTCCTTCTCGAACATCATGGCCTACCTCCAGGCCCTGTTCTCCTTCTTCAACGTGCCGATGTTCGTGGTCTTCGTCATCGGCATGTTCTGGCCGCGCGCCTCCGTGAAGTCCGGTTTCTGGGGCCTGCTCGCGGGCACCACGGCGGCGATGGTCAACTACTTCGTCCTCTACCGGCAGGGCGTCGTCGCGATCCCCACCGACCAGGGCGCCAACTTCGTCTCCGCCATCGCCGGGTTCGTGGCGGGCGGGGTCGTCATGGTCGCCGTCTCCCTCTTCACGGCGCCCCGGCCCGCCGCCGAACTCCAGGGCCTGGTCCACGGCACCCGCTCCCCCGGCAGGCCCGAACCGCCGGCCGAGGGCGACGACGCCTGGTACCGCCGGCCGGCGCTGCTGGGCTGGGGCGCGGTGCTCCTGGCCGCGGCCTGCTACCTCCCGTTCTCACTCTGACCGGTACGGAAGGAGAGACATGTCCGAGCACGACATCCAGCGCGAGGTCTCCGAACTGGAGAGCAGATCCACGACGGCCGCGCGCCTCTTCGACATCCGCCGCATCATCGGCGGGCTCTTCGTGGTCTACGGCGTCATCGTGACGACCGCGGGCATCCTGGCGTCCGACGAGGACATCGCCAAGGCGCAGGGCGTCAACATCAACCTGTGGACGGGCCTCGCCATGCTCCTGCTCGGCCTCTTCTTCCTGATCTGGCTGAGACTGAGCCCCACCCCACCGCCGCCCCCACCCCCGACCGACCCCGACCGGTAACCACACCCGACGACGATCCCCGTGGCCCCGCACCCGCGACGGCGAGTGCGGGCGGAAGAGGGCGGGCACCCGCGCACGGCGGGAACCGAAAGGCAAGGGTGGCCGGAACCCGCACCCGCCCCCGGCGGGAACCGGGAGGCAAGGGTGGCCGGCTGCCCGCAGCCGCACACGGTGGAACCCGGCGCAGGAGAGCGGGCGGATACCCGCAGCCGCACACGGCGGAATCCGGCACAGGAGAGTGGGCGTGGCCCCGCACCCGCACACGGCGGGAAGGGGACGGGGCGGGGGTGGTCGCCCGCAGAGGTTGGCGCGTCAACGGGCTGCGCCCCATCGCCACCCCATTCCGCGCCGTTCCGAGGACGACCACCCCCGCCCCGGCCCCAACCCCCCACCAGGACAAGGCGCAACACACACCCCCACCAACCAAGAGATGCGCCGCAGGCACCCCCACAACCACCCGCCACCTGCACCGCAGGCACACCCCCCACCCACGGAAGCAGACCGCCGGACATCCCCCGCACACCCCCCACCGGCACCGGCCCCGTCACCGAGGCACCCCCCTGGCCGGTACCGCAGCCCCCCACGGCACCGCAGGCACGGCGCCCCCGCACCGCACCCACGGCACCCCCGCACCGCGGGCAAGGCGCCGCCACACCGCGGGCACGGCGCCCCCGCCGTTCACCCCCCGGCCGCGTCCAGCAACCCCGTCCGCGCCGCCAGGGCCGCCGCCTCCAGCCGCGACCCCACCCCCAGCTTCATCAGCACCCGCTGCACATGCGTCCGCGCCGTCGACGGCGCGATCCCCATCCCCGCCGCGATCACCCGCGTGTCCTGCCCGTCCGCGACCCGCATCAGCACCTCGACCTCCCGCGGCGTGAGCAGCCGCAGCAGCCGCTGCCCCTCGTCGTCCGGTTGCGCGGCGGGGTTCAGCAGCTCCCCGAACGCCCCCTGCAACAGCCCCGGCGCCACCGCCGCCTCCCCGGCCCGCGCCTTGACGATCGCCCGCTCCACCCCCTCGATGCGCTCGTCGTGCCGCACGTACCCCGACGCCCCCGCCGCGAAGGCCGCGGCGATCCCGCGCGGGCTCGGCACCGGCCCGAGCACCACCACCGCCACCTGGGGCCGCTCCCGCTTGATCCGGACCACGGGATCGAAGATCCCCGGCTCCGCCGGGACGGCCGTCCCCAGTACGCACACCTCCGGCGCCCGGCTGATCACCAGCTCCGCCGCCCCCGCCGTCGGCGCCGCCGCGGCGAGCACCCGGTGCCCCCGCAGCTTCAGCGCCGACGCCAGCGCCTCGGCCAGCAGCCGGTGGTCGTCGACCACCATCAGCCGTACTCCCACAGCTCGCCCCCACTCCCCCGGCCGCCCCCGGCCACCGCCCCCGTCCTCCATGCGGGGAAGCTACACGCTCGCCCCACCCCGCGCTCCCCCTACCGGCAAGAACGCCGCACCGCGCGGAACGTCCGGCCGGAACACGGAGGGAACCACGACCGCGCCGGACACCGGATGACCGCCTCCCGGCCCCGCCGCCGTCCCCGGAAGGCCCCGCGCGACGGCGACGGCCCCGCCCCCCGGGAAGAGGGGCGGGGCCGTCGGCGGCCGCGGCGCGGGACGGGACCGTCAGTCCCCCCGGCCGAACGCGATCACCAGGTACTCCTTGCGGTTCTTGCTGATCAGCTCGCTCGCGAACACCTGCGACATGTACAGGCGGCCCTGGGAGTAGATGATCTCGGAGTACTGGGGGGACATGCGGGCCTCGGCGTCCCGCACCCCCTCGGTCGCCGGGTTCTCCAGCAGGACGGTCTGCTTGAACGTCTGCCCGTCGATGCTGACGACCTGGCCGCCCTTGTCGTAGGGCGGGCGCTTGTAGGCGATCACGTTGCCGCCGTCCATGCGCAGCGGGGTGATCCGGTAGTTCTCGCCGGCGTCGGCGCGCTGCCCGGTCTGCCGGCCGGTGCCGAGGTCGAAGGCGACGACCTCGTTGGTCCGGCTGTAGCCCTCGCCGCCGCCCTCGTGCTCCTCGGTCGGGATGTAGAGGCGGTCGTTGCCGACGGCGAGTCCCTGGCACTGCTCGGGCTTGGTGATGGAGTCGCAGCTCGCGGCGAACTGCTTGCCCGGCGCGGAGATGCGGGTGCGCAGCTCACCCGTCCTGTTGTCGATGGAGAAGAAGTCGGAGATGCCGCTGCCGTCCTTGGCGGAGTCGCCGACGTCGGCGGCGACGACCAGCGGGTCGGTGGAGACGACGCCCGCGTACTCGATGCCCTTGGCCATCCGGTACTCGGAGAGCACCTTGCCGGTCTTCGGGTCGATGGTCTGGATGTTGAGCTGGCGGGCCCCGTAGCTGCCGCACTTGCGGACCGCGACGAGCTTGGGGCCGCCGCCGTATCCGGCGTCGTAGCAGCTGTCGGTCCGCTTGGGGGACCAGCGGACGCTGCCGTCGGCCAGGTCGAAGGCGACGCCGCCCTCGGTGCTGCCGGCCGCGACGGTCTCCCCGCTGAGGGTGACGTTGTTGAAGGAGATGGGCCGGTCACCGGCGGTGCCGGTCTTCGTCCAGACCTTCTTGCCCGCGGCGAGGTCGATCACGGCGACCTGGGTGCACCCGCGCGAGGGCTCGGCCTTGGTGGGCATGGCGGGCTGGTGGGCGATGACGGTCCTGCCGTCGGCGGTGACGTGCCGGGAGGCGGCGCAGACCGGGCCGTCCAGCTTGATCGTCCACAGCTTGCCGCCCTTGACCGGGTCGTAGCCGACGATCTCGGCGATGCCGCTCTTGGCGTAGACCGAGTCGGTGAGCCAGGAGCCGGCGACGACGACGCTGCGGGCGTCCTTGCCCACGGCGGGCTGCGGTACCTGGAAGAGGACCCGGGAGGCGGGGTCGCCGGGCGCCTTCTCCCGGCTGCCGCCGGGGGACGCGCCGCCGTCGCCGTCGTCGCCGCCCTCCCCGCCGGTCTCCCCGGCGCCGCCCTTGCTCTCCTTGCCGCCGTCCCGCTCGTCGCCCTTGCCGCCCTTGCCGCCGTCGGCGGTGGTCTGCTTGTCGTCGTCCTTGCCGGAACCCGCGTACCAGACCCCGGCGCCGATGATCAGCGCGATGGCGGCGACGGCCGCGACGATGATCGCGACCTGGGAGTTGACCTTCTTCCGGCCGCCGCCGGGGCCGCCCGGCTGGACGGCCATGGGCACGGTGCCCGGCCCGTAGGGCTGCTGCGGCTGCCCGTAGGGGCCCGGCTGCGGCTGGCCGTACGCCTGCTGCGGCTGGCCGTAGGGCCCCGGCTGCTGCTGCCCGTACGGCTGCTGCGGCTGGCCGTAGGGGCCGGGCTGCTGCTGCCCGTAGGGGCCGGGCTGGGCCTGCCCCGGGTAGCCGTAGCCGGGCTGGGGCGGCTGCGGGGGCTGCGGGTGGCCGTAGCCGGCCTGCGGCGCGCCCGGGGGCGGGGCCGGGGGCCCGGCGGGCGGCGCCTGCGGATAGCCGTAGCCGGGCTCCGGCCGCGGTCCCTTGCCGAGGTCGGGCGTGCCGCCCTGCGGGGCGGACGGCGGCTGCGGCGGCGGGTCCTCGGGCGGTCCGAAGCCACCGCCCGGCGGCGGCTGGTGGGGCGGCGGGGGCGGCTGGGTCATGGCGTGAGTACCTCGTGAAGCGGAAGCCGGCGGGGACGGGCGGGCGCGCGGACGGCGCGGGCGGATGACGCGGGCGGCGGGATCACTTGCCGTAGGCGAGCATCAGCTTCTCCCTCGACTCGTCGTTGCCGGTCAGACGGGTGGTGGAGATGTAGAAGCGGCCGTCGACCCAGTCGATCTCCTTGGAGAAGAAACCGTTCTCGATGGACGCGGTGCCCTGCGGGTTCTGGAGCAGCTTCGCGGGGCTGTGGGAGGTTCCGGCGATGGGGATGGAGATGATCTGGCCGCCCGCGTCGTACGACGGCCGGACATAGGCGACGAGCGCGCCGTCCCCGGCCCTGACCGGGACCATGGACTTGCCGGTGGGGGACTTCACCCGCCACTTCTCGCCACCGGTGGCGAGGCTGACGGCGACGATCTCGTTGGGCCCGGAGGCGGCCTTGGTCGGCAGGAACAGGGTGTCGTCGGCGACGGCGACGCCCGAGCAGCCCTGGAGGTCGCGTTCGAGGATGGCCCAGCCGCAGTCGGGGGCGAAGTCCTCGTCGACCGACACCTGGGCGCGCAGGGCGCCGGTGTCGGAGAAGGAGGCGATGTTCCAGGCCTTCTTGTCCTCGTTGGTGGCGTAGACGACCAGCGGGTCGACGGAGTAGGTCCGGGCGACGCGCCAGCCCTTGCCGTACTTGTGGGTCCACAGGACGCGGCCGGTCCCCGGGTCGAGACCCTGCACCTCGTCGTGGGCGTTGGCGCCGCCCGCGCCGCAGGAGGCGACCTGGACCAGCCGGGTGCCCCCGGCGAAGCCCGCGGGGAAGCAGGTGTCGCCGTAGCGCTTCTTGTCGTAGATCTGCTTGCCGGTGCGCACGTCGTAGGCGGTGCCGGACTGGGAGCGGCCGACCATCAGGGTGTTCCCGGCGATGCTCAGCTCGACGGAGAGGACGGAGTCGAAGAGTTCGCCGTCGGCGACCTTGGCCTCCCAGCCCTTCTTCCCGGTGGCGAGGTCGATCTGCTGGAGCCGGTTGCACTTGGCGCGGTCGCTGGTGCCGCTCATGTACGCCACGACGACGGTGTCCTCGGCGCTCTTCACGGGGGTCGTCGCGCAGATCTTCTGCGGGAAGACGACCGGCTCCCAGCTGGGCCTGCCGCCGTCGACGTCGTAGGCGACGACCTGCTTGTACGCGGCCTTCACCGCGGACCGGTCGGTGATCCACATGCCCTCGGCGTCGGCGCCGGAACCGGGGGCGTCGGGCGCCTCCTTGTACCAGAGCACCCTGGACTCGCCGGGCTTGCGGCCCTCGTTGAGATCCTCGGGGTCGTCGCCGCGGTCGCCCTTGCCGTCACCGGGGTCGACCGGGTCCACCGGCCGGACGGGGGCGCTGCCGCCGGACGCGGAGGGCTCGGGCGCCTCGCTCCGCCGGGCCACGGGCTCCTTCCCGCCGTCGTCGTCGCCCCCGGCGGCCACCGCGTACACCCCGCCGCCGACCAGCAGGAGGGCCGCGGCCCCCGCGACGGCGGCCAGGACGGGCCTGCCCTTGAAGGGGTTGCGGGAGCCGGGGCCGCCGGGCGGCGGACCGGCGGGGAACTGTGGCTGGGTCGGAGGCTGTCCGGGCGGCCCGTACGGGCCCGGCTGCTGTCCGTAGGGGCCGGAACCGTACGGACCCGGCTGCCCGTAGGGGCCGGGCTGCTGCGGGTGGCCGTAGCCGGGCTGCGGGGGCGACGAGGGCGGGCCCTGCGGGGGCGGCGGGCCCTGCGGCGCTCCGAAACCGCCCGCCGACGGGGGCTGGGGTGCCCCGAAGCCACCGGCCGGCGGGGGCTGGGGCGCTCCGAAACCGCCTCCGGGCGGCGGGTCCTGCGGTGCTCCGAAGCCCCCCGGCTGCGGTGGCTGACTGGGCGGCTGGCTCATCAGCGCGTCCCCCCTCGTTCACTGATTTTTCGCCACGTCCCGGGATGTGCGCGCGGCCCCGGAGCCTCTTCGGGCGGTCGTTCGGACAGTTCTCGGACGGCCTTTCTATCACCCGGTCCGGACCGCACAGCGGGCCGCGTCCACCCCTGTTCCCAAGGGCGGACCGGCCCGTGATGCCTCTGTTACGCGTCTTCACGCCGCCTTCACGCCACCCTCCCTCCCCCTGCGCGGGAGGCGCGCGGGGGGTGTGCGGGAGGCGTCCGCGGGGGTCAGGCGTCCTCGGCCAGTTCCAGCCAGCGAAGCTCCAGTTCCTCCCGCTGCCCGGCCAGCGCGCGCAGCTCGGCGTCCAGCTCGGCGACCTTCGCGAAGTCCGTCGCGTTCTCGGCGATACGGGCGTGCAGGGCGGTCTCCTTCTCCGAGACCTTGTCCAACTGGCGCTCGATCCGCTGGAGTTCCTTCTTGGCCGCGCGCACGTCGGCGGCGCTCCGCTCGGACGTCGCGGGGGCCGCGGCGGCGGCCGGGGCCGGGGTGCTCGCGGCGGCGGCCTCCTCCATCCGGCGGCGGCGCTCCAGGTACTCGTCGATGCCGCGCGGCAGCATCCGCAGGGCGCCGTCGCCGAGCAGGGCGAAGACCCGGTCGGTGGTGCGCTCGACGAAGAACCGGTCGTGGGAGATGACGATCATCGAACCGGGCCAGCCGTCGAGGACGTCCTCGAGCTGGGTCAGGGTCTCGATGTCGAGGTCGTTGGTCGGCTCGTCGAGGAAGAGCACGTTGGGCTCGTCCATCAGCAGCCGGAGCAGCTGGAGGCGGCGGCGCTCACCGCCGGAGAGGTCCCCGACCGGCGTCCACTGCTTCTCCTTGCCGAAGCCGAACGTCTCGCAGAGCTGCCCGGCGGTCAGCTCGCGCCCCTTGCCCAGGTCGACGCGCTCGCGGACCTGCTGCACGGCCTCCAGCACCCGCCAGGAGGGGTCGAGTTCGGCCACCTCCTGGGAGAGGTAGGCGAGTTTGACGGTCCGGCCGACCTTCACCCGCCCGGCGACGGGCTGCTGCTCGCCCTCGCTGAACGCGGCGTCCGCCAGGGCCCGCAGCAGGGAGGTCTTCCCGGCGCCGTTGACGCCGACCAGACCGATGCGGTCGCCGGGGCCGAGCTGCCAGGTGAGGTGCTCGATCAGCACCTTGGGACCGGCCTGGACGGTCACGTCCTCCAGGTCGAAGACGGTCCTGCCGAGCCGGGAGGAGGCGAACTTCATCAGCTCGCCGCTGTCCCGGGGCGGGGGCACGTCCGCGATCAGCTCGTTGGCCGCCTCGACGCGGAAGCGGGGCTTGGAGGTGCGGGCGGGGGCGCCGCGCCGCAGCCAGGCCAGCTCCTTGCGGATCAGGTTCTGCCGCTTGGCCTCCTCCGTCGCGGCGATCCGCTCGCGCTCGGCGCGGGCGAACACGTAGTCGGAGTAGCCGCCCTCGTACTCGTGGACGGTGCCGCGCTGGACGTCCCACATCCGGGTGCAGACCTGGTCGAGGAACCAGCGGTCGTGGGTGACGCAGACCAGGGCGGAGCGGCGCTCGCGCAGGTGCTGGGCCAGCCAGGAGATGCCCTCGACGTCGAGGTGGTTGGTCGGCTCGTCGAGGACGATCAGGTCCTGCTCCTCGATGAGCAGCTTGGCCAGCGCGATGCGGCGCCGCTCGCCGCCGGAGAGCGGCCCGATGACGGTGTCCAGGCCCTGCGGGAAGCCGGGCAGGTCCAGCCCGCCGAACAGCCCGGTCAGCACGTCCCGGATCTTGGCGTTGCCCGCCCACTCGTGGTCGGCGAGATCACCGATCACCTCGTGGCGGACGGTGGCCGCCGGGTCCAGCGAGTCGTGCTGGGTGAGCACCCCGAGCCGCAGCCCGCCGGAGTGGGTGACCCGTCCGGTGTCCGGCTCCTCCAGTCTGGCCAGCATCCGGATCATGGTGGTCTTGCCGTCGCCGTTGCGTCCGACGACCCCGATCCGGTCCCCCTCGGACACGCCGAGCGACACACCGTCCAGCAGCGCACGGGTGCCGTACACCTTGCTGATGTTCTCGACATTGACCAGATTGACGGCCATTTCTCTCCTGCCTGGGGGATCGCTCAGCGTTCCAGCGTAGGCCCTCCGGGCGACCGCCCCGCGCGGCGGACGGCCGTCGCCCCCGTCGGCGGCGCCCGCGCCGGGCGCCCCGGTCAGAGGAGGGTCGCCCCCTCCGCCGGGGAGGTGGCGGTGCGGACGTCGCGGCAGGTGCCGGAGGCGCGCAGGACACCGGCGATGTCGGAGGCGGAGCGGGCGTCGGTGGCCAGGAACGCCGTGGTGGGGCCCGAGCCGGAGACGAGGGCGGCGAGCGCGCCCGCCGCCCTGCCCGCCGCGAGGGTGTCGGCCAGCTCCGGGAAGAGGGACAGCGCCGCGGGCTGGAGGTCGTTGGTGAGGGCGACGGCGAGCCCCGCCGGGTCCCCCTTGGCCAGCGCGTCCAGGACCGGCCGGTCGGCGGCGGGCACGGGGATCTCCCGGCCCTCGGCCAGCCGGTCGAACTCCCGGAACACCGCCGGGGTCGACAGCCCGCGCCCGGCCAGGGCGAAGACCCAGTGGAAGTCGCCGCCCACCTCCAGCTCCGTCAGCCGCTCGCCCCGCCCGGTGCCCAGCGCCGCGCCGCCGACCAGGCTGAACGGCACGTCGCTGCCCAGTTCGGCGCAGATCTCCAGCAGCTCCGCCCGGGAGGCGCCGGTGCCCCAGAGGGCGTCGCAGGCCAGCAGCGCCGCGGCGCCGTCCGCGCTGCCGCCCGCCATGCCCCCGGCGACGGGGATGTCCTTGACGATGTGCAGGTGCACGTCGGGGGCGCGGCCGTGGCGCCCGGCCAGGGCCAGGGCGGCGCGCGCCGCGAGGTTGGTGCGGTCCAGCGGGACCCGGTCGGCGTCGGGGCCCTCGCAGGTGACCCGGAGCCCGGCGGCCGGGGTGGCGGTGACCTCGTCGTACAGGGAGACCGCGAGGAAGACGTTGGCCAGGTCGTGGTAGCCGTCGGGGCGGGCGGCGCCGACGGCGAGCTGGACGTTGACCTTGGCGGGGACGCGGACCGTGGCTCTCACGTGTCTGTCACTCCTTGTGTTCGGCGATACGCGCGAACTCTTCCACGGTGAGCGCCTCGCCACGCGCCTGCGGCGACACTCCCGCCGCGACGAGGGCGGCCTCGGCCGCCGCCGCCGATCCGGCCCACCCGGCGAGGGCGGCCCGCAGGGTCTTGCGGCGCTGGGCGAAGGCGGCGTCGACGACGGCGAAGACCTCGCGCCGCGAGGCGGTGGTCGCCGGCGGCCCGGTCCGCCGGACGAGGGAGACGAGGCCGCTGTCCACGTTGGGCGCGGGCCAGAAGACGTTGCGCCCGATGGCACCGGCCCGCTTGACCTCGGCGTACCAGCCGGCCTTCACGGAGGGCACCCCGTAGACCCGGGAGCCGGGGCCGGCGGCGAGCCGGTCGGCCACCTCGGCCTGCACCATCACGAGGGTGCGCTCGATGCTCGGGAAGGTCTCGAGCATGTGCAGCAGCACCGGTACGGCGACGTTGTACGGGAGGTTCGCGACCAGCGCGGTCGGGGCGGGGCCCGGCAGTTCGGTCACCCGCATCGCGTCGGAGTGGACGAGGGTGAAGCGGTCGGCGCGCGCGGGCATGCGGGCGGCGACGGTGGCGGGCAGGGCGGCGGCCAGGACGTCGTCGATCTCGACGGCGGTGACCCGGTCGGCCGCCTCCAGCAGGGCCAGGGTGAGCGAGCCGAGCCCGGGTCCCACCTCGACCACCACGTCGTCGGGGCGCACCTCGGCGGTGCGGACGATGCGGCGGACCGTGTTCGCGTCGATCACGAAGTTCTGGCCGCGCTGCTTGGTGGGGCGGACACCGAGCGCGTCCGCGAGTTCACGGATGTCGGCGGGGCCCAGCAGGGCGTCTTGGGGGGCGGGGCTACTCACTCCGCAAGGGTATCCGGGGCCGCCGGGCCCCCGTCGCCCTCGCCCCCCTGTCATCGCCCCGGCACCCCGGCACCCCGGCACCCCGGCTAGGTCAGTAGTCGAAGGCGCGGGCCGTGTTCGCCGCGAGGGCGGTGGCCATCTCGTCCTCCCCGATGCCCCGGACGGCGGCCATCGCCCGGACCGTCACGGGCACCAGATAGGGGGCGTTCGGCCGCCCCCGGTACGGCGCCGGGGTCAGGAACGGCGCGTCGGTCTCGACCAGGACCCGGTCAAGCGGCGCGACCGCGAGGGCGTCGCGGAGGTTCCGGGCGTTCTTGAAGGTGACGTTGCCCGCGAAGGAGAGGTAGTACCCGGCGCGGGCGCACACCTCGGCCATGGCCGCGTCGCCGGAGTAGCAGTGGAAGACGGTGCGCTCGGGCGCCCCCTCCTCACCGAGGACGCGCAGCACGTCGGCGTGGGCGTCGCGGTCGTGGATGACGAGGGTCTTGCCGTGCCGCTTGGCGATCTCGATGTGGGCGCGGAAGGACCGCTCCTGCGCCCGCATGCCCTCCGGTCCGGTGCGGAAGTGGTCGAGGCCGGTCTCGCCGACGCCCCTGACGTGGGGCAGCGCGGCCAGCCGGTCGATCCCGGCGAGCGCCTCGTCCAGGGCCGCGTCGCCGCCCGGGGTCCTGGCTCCCTGGCGCGACCAGCCGTCGGGGTCGCCGTGCACGATGCGCGGCGCCTCGTTGGGGTGCAGGGCGACGGCGGCGTGGACGGCGTCGTGCGCCGCCGCCGTCTCGGCCGCCCAGCGCGACCCCGCGAGGTCGCAGCCGACCTGCACGACGGTGGTGACCCCGACGGAGGCGGCCTTGGCGAGGGCGTCCTCGACGGTGCCCTCCTGCATGTCGAGGTGGGTGTGGGAGTCCGCGACCGGTACCCGCAGGGGGACGGGCGGCGGCGGTGGCTCGTTCCTGCCGGACCGGCCGGAGGCGTTCGAAGACATGCGCCGATCCTACGGAAGGCCGCCCGGCCGGGGACGGGGCGCGGGGGGCCGGGGCAGGTGGGGAGGTTTCCGAAAGCGTGAACACTTCGGGCCGAAGTGTTCACGCTTTCGGAAAACCCGTTCGCTCAGCCCACCCGGTGCCGCAGACGGAGGACCCGCAGCAGATCGGACAGGTGCCAGTGCCGGACCCCGTGGTCCGGGCGCCGGTCCGCCGCCTCCGGGACCCCGGGCACCTCGACCGGCCCGGCCGACGGCACCCGGTGCACCCCGTGCGGAGTACCGCGGACGGAGGCGACCCGCCCCGCGCCCATGATCCGTACGACGTGGTGGTCGCAGCTCGGGCAGGTGGGCCGGGTCAGCGGCGACGGCACCGGCAGCCCGTCGGCCACGTAGCGCACGAAGGCACGGCCGTCCGCGCCCCGGTAGTGCTCGATCTCGTACGACTGCTCCCAGCCGTACCCGCAGCGCATACAGGCGAAGGAATACGACTCGTGGACGACGGCTATGCCGCCGCCCCCCGGGCCGGTCGAACGGATGGCCTCACTCATGCCGGCTCCCGATGTCCGCTGGACGAGGGCGGAAGGGGCGCGGGGAGGCGTCCCCTTCCTTCTTCCAGTGGACTCCTCGGCCGGAGCGAAAGCACGTTTTCTGCCGAGTATTGGGCCTGTTTTGGTCCGTCCTTGCCGAACCCGCCCCCGGGCCGGTCCGCTCTTTACCCGGCGGGCGGGCGCGTTTGCCCGCCCATGGTCCGGGGGGCCGCCGGCTCACGCGCCGGAGTGCTTCGCGGCCACCACCGCGTCGAACACCTCCCGCTTGGGCAGCCCCGCCTCGGCGGCCACGGCGGCGATGGCCTCCTTGCGCCGCTCCCCCGCCTCCTCGCGCACCCGGACCCGGCGCACCAGCTCCTCGGGGCCCACGTCCCCGGGCACCGCCTCCGGGGCGCCGTCGACGACGACGGTGATCTCGCCGCGCACCCCCTCCGCGGCCCAGGCCGCCAGCTCTCCCAGCCCGCCGCGCCGGACCTCCTCGTACGTCTTGGTCAGCTCCCGGCAGACGGCCGCCCGCCGCTCCGCTCCGAACACCTCGGCCATCGCGGCGAGGGTGTCGTCGAGGCGGTGCGGGGCCTCGAAGTAGACGAGGGTCCGGCGCTCCCCGGCGACCTCGCGCAGCCGGGACAGCCGCTCGCCCGCCTTGCGGGGCAGGAACCCCTCGAAGCAGAACCGGTCGACCGGCAGTCCCGACAGGGCCAGCGCGGTCAGCACCGCCGACGGGCCGGGCACGGCGGTGACCCGGACGTCCCGCTCGACGGCGGCGGCGACCAGCCGGTAGCCCGGGTCGGACACCGACGGCATCCCGGCGTCGGTGACCAGCAGCACCCGCGCCCCGCCGGCCAGCTCCTCGACCAGCTCCGGGGTCCGGGCGGACTCGTTGCCCTCGAAGTACGACACCACCCGGCCCCGAGGGGTGACGCCGAGCGCCTGGGTGAGGCGGCGCAGCCGCCGGGTGTCCTCGGCGGCGATCACGTCGGCGCCGGCCAGTTCCTCCGCGAGCCGGGGCGGGGCGTCCCGGACGTCGCCGATGGGGGTGCCCGCCAGTACAAGGGTTCCAGTCACCCTCCCATCCTCCCAGGGGCGGACGGACCGGGACGCAACCGGACCGGTAGGGGCCATGCGCGGGACGCGCACAGAACGGTTCCCTACGATGGCGCGGTGACCAGTACCGCGTCCACGGACAACCGGCAGGACCAGGCCCCGCGCGACCAGGCGCCCACCTGGGGGCAACGGCTGCGCGGATTCGGCTATACGGCGGGGCGGCCCGCGGACGACGTGCGGGACCGGCTGGTGCCGCCGTACGCCCGTCCCGCCCCCCGGCTGTGGGCCTTCCTCGGGGTGCCGGCCCACCTCGCGGAGCGGATCGTGCGCTGGTCCGCCTGGGGCGGGCCGCTGCTGGTGACGCTGATGGCGGGCGTGATGCGGTTCTGGAACCTGGGCAGCCCGAAGGCGGTGATATTCGACGAGACGTACTACGCGAAGGACGCGTGGGCGCTGGTCCACCGCGGCTTCGAGGTCAACTGGGACAAGAACGCCAACGATCTGGTCCTCCAGTCCGGCGGCGACGTCCCCATCCCCACCGACGCCGCGTACGTGGTGCACCCGCCGGTCGGGAAGTACGTCATCGGGCTGGGCGAGCTGATGTTCGGCTTCGACCCGTTCGGCTGGCGGTTCATGACCGCCCTGCTCGGCACCCTCTCGGTGCTGCTGCTGTGCCGGATCGGGCGGCGGCTGTTCCGCTCGACGCTCCTGGGCTGCCTGGCGGGCGCGCTGATGGCGCTGGACGGGCTGCACTTCGTGATGAGCCGCACCGCGCTGCTGGACAGCGTGCTGATGTTCTTCGTGCTGGCCGCCTTCGGCTGCCTGGTCGTCGACCGCGACCGGGCCCGCGCCAGACTGGCCGCCGCGCTGCCGGTGGACGGCGACGGGCGGGTCCGCCCGGACGCGGAGACCGCCCGGACGGCCCGGCTGGGCCCGCGGCCGTGGCGCTGGGCGGCGGGGCTGATGCTGGGCCTGGCCATCGGCACCAAGTGGAACGGCCTGTACATCCTGGCGGCGTTCTGCGTGATGGCGGTCCTCTGGGACGTGGGCACGCGCCGGGTCGCCGGCGCCCGCCACCCGCGCCGGGCGGTGCTCCGCCACGACCTGGGCTGGGCGTTCCTGGCGACCGTGCCGGTGGCCGTCGCCACCTACGTCCTGTCCTGGCTGGGCTGGATCCTCTCCCCGTCCGACGGCACCGGCGGCTACTACCGCAACTGGGCGGCGAACGACGGCCGGGGCAGCTCCTGGAGCTGGCTGTTCCCCGACTGGCTGCGCAGCCTGTGGCACTACGAGTCGCAGGTGTACGAGTTCCACACCCACCTCACGTCGCCGCACACCTACCAGTCCAGCCCCTGGAGCTGGATCGTCCTGGGCCGCCCGGTCTCCTACTTCTACGAGTCGCCGGTGCCCGGCACCCGGGGCTGCACGGCGGCCGTGGGCGACAAGTGCGCCCGCGAGGTGCTGGCCCTCGGCACCCCGCTGCTGTGGTGGGCGGGCTGCTTCGCGCTGTTGTACGTCCTCTGGCGGTGGCTGTTCCGCCGGGACTGGCGGGCCGGGGCGATCGCGTGCGGGCTGCTCGCCGGCTATCTGCCGTGGTTCCTCTACCAGGAGCGGACGATCTTCCTCTTCTACGCCGTGGTCTTCCTGCCGTTCCTGTGCCTGGCGGTGGCGATGATGCTGGGGGCGGTGGTGGGCCGGCCCGGCTCCGGCGAAACCCGCCGCACGGCGGGGGCCACCGCGGCGGGCGTGCTGGTCCTGCTGATCGCCTGGAACTTCATCTACTTCTGGCCCCTCTACACCGGCACCACCATCCCCATGGACGACTGGCGCGCCCGCATGTGGCTGGACACCTGGGTCTAGCCGGGCGGGCGCCTCTTCCGGCCTCTTCCGGTCCCGGTTCGGGGGCCGGACGGGGCCGGTCTCCATTCGGCCAACATCCGGACACATCCGCGCCACCGGCCACCCTCCCCGCATAGGCTGCACCGCACATCTACTTCTGAACGCGTTCAAGAGCGCGGGCGGGGGCAACGGGGACCACGGGGAGGGGACTCACCATGAGCAGGGGGGTCAAACTCGGCGTCATCGGCGGGGTGTTCGCCGTGATGGTGGGCGGCTGCGGCTACGGCGTCTACAACATCGCCTCGGCACTGACCGAGGGCACGCGCACCTCGTCGCGGGCCGAGCCGGAGCGGAGGACCGGGCCGCCGGAGGCCGACGAGGTGGCGGAGACCTCGCGGAAGTTCCTCACGGCCTGGGCGGAGGGCGACGCCGCCACGGCCGCCTCCTACACGACCGACAGCGGGGCCGCCGCCGGTCTGCTGGAGTCCTACGCCGGGGAGGCCGGGATCACCGCCCGGATCACGCCCGGCACCCCGGCCGGGACGACCGTGCCGTTCTCGGTGCGCGCGACGGTGTCGTACGACGGGAAGTCCGAGGCACTGGCGTACCGCGGCGAACTGCGGGTGGTGCGCGGGGCGGAGGACGGGCGGGCCCTGGTGGACTGGAGCCCGTCCGTCGTCCATCCGGAGCTGCGCGACGGCGACACCCTGGTCACCGGGGAGTCCGCCGCCCCGCGGATCGAGGCGGTCGACCGCGACGGCACCGTGCTGACGCGGAAGGAATACCCCTCCCTCGGCCCCGTCCTCGACACCCTGCGCGAGCGCTACGGCGAGAAGACGGGCGGCACCCCCGGCGTCGAGCTGGCCGTCCGGCACGCCGCCGCGAACACCGCCGACACCCCGCTGCTGGTGCTGTCCGAGGGCCGGCCCGGCAGGCTGCGCACCACGCTCAGCGCCCCGGTGCAGGCGGCGGCGGAGCGGGCGGTGCGGCGGTTCGGCGAGTCCTCGGTGGTGGCGGTGAGGCCGAGCACCGGCGAGGTGCTGGCCGTCGCGAACAACCGCGCGGACGGCTTCGACGCGGCCTTCCAGGGCAAGGTGGCCCCCGGCTCCACCATGAAGATCGTCACCGCGGCCATGCTCATCGACAACGGCGTGACCTCGATGAACGGCCCGGCGCCCTGTCCCGCGGAGGCCGTGTGGCAGGGCCAGACCTTCCACAACCTGCGGGGCATGGAGCCCAACGAGAACGCCACCCTCGCCAACACCTTCCTGCGCTCCTGCAACACGGGCTTCATCAAGCTCGTCGACGAGGAGCCGCTCACCGACGCCTCGCTGGCGCGGGAGGCCGAGGACCGGTTCGGGCTGGGCAAGGACTGGCGGACGGGCATCGTCTCCGCCGACGGCACGGTGCCCGTGGCCGGGGGACCGGACCGGGCGGCGGGCGCCATCGGGCAGGGCCAGGTGCAGATGAACCCGCTGAACATGGCGTCCGTGACGGCGACCGCGATCACCGGCGCCTTCCGCCAGCCCCATCTGGTCCCGGACGGCCTGGACGACCGGCCGCGGGCCACCGCGCAGGGGCTGCCGCCGGGGACCGCGGCCCAGCTCAAGGAGATGATGCGGCTGACCGCCACCCAGGGCACCGCCCAGCGGGCGATGGCCGGGCTCGGCGGCGACATCGGCGCCAAGACCGGGTCGGCGGAGGTCGACGGGCAGTCCGTCGCCAACAGCTGGTTCACCGGCTTCCGCAACGACGTCGCGGCGGCGGCCATGACCGAGGGCGGCGGCCACGGGGGCGACGCGGCCGGCCCGATCGTGGCGGACGTGCTGCGGGCCGGCGGCTGACGCCGGACCGCCCGCGCGGGGCGCCCGCCCCGCGCGGGCGGTCCGGGGGTCACCAGGGGAGCACGCGGCGCACGAACACGTCGTCGT
Organism: Streptomyces sp. NPDC107521; assembly: GCF_055598485.1. NCBI lineage: Bacteria > Bacillati > Actinomycetota > Actinomycetes > Kitasatosporales > Streptomycetaceae > Streptomyces > Streptomyces sp. NPDC107521. Next base: position 72,793 of record NZ_JBVKAT010000019.1, on the reverse strand, counting down.
ACCCGTTGGTGTCCCCGGGGTGGCCGAAGGCGCCGTCCGGCCCCGTGACGACCAGCGTGGTGCCGAGGCGGTCGACACCGGTGACGGCGCCGACCTCGTTCCGCGCGTCGTCGCCGAGGTCGAAGAGCATCCCGGTGCGCCCGGTGCGCAGGTCGTGGCGGAAGAGGTCGTACCGCCGGTCGGTGTCACCGGGGACCAGGCCGTCCGAGGAGGACGCGAAGTAGACCCAGCGGCCGTCGCCGCTGGTGGTGATCCACGTGTCCTGGCCGTTGCCGTCCTCGCCGTCGGCGGTCAGGCCCACCTGGGTCGTCCGCCCGGACCGCAGGTCGTGGACGTAGGCGATGTAGCGGTGCGGGAGCAGGCCGCCGGAGGGCGCCTCGGGCCGCCGGTCGATCTCCCAGCCGATGAAGGCGACGTGCCGTCCGTCCGGCGTGATCCGGCCGTCGGACACCCCCAGGAGCCGTTCCGGTCCGACGCTTCCGCCCACGACCCGGTCGGTGCGCAGGTCGTAGACGAACAAGGGGTACAGCCGCGGCTTGAGGATGGAGGCCCCGCCCTCCCCGGCGTCCCCGCCCGGGTCCTCCCCGGTGCCGTCCCCGGGCTCCTCATCGCCGCCGCCGACCAGGTTGCCGGCCCGGGAGACGAAGGCGACGCGCTGCCCGTCGTCGCTGATGGAGGCCGCCCGGGAGGGCTGGTTGCCGACCGATCCGTCCGCACCGCGGCTGGCCAGACGGGTGACGCCGGTCGTGCGGTCGAGGACGAAGACGTGCTGGCGGCTCTTCTCGCCCCCCGGCAGCTCCGGCAGCCTGCGGGCGGAGGAGTAGGCGACGTAGCGGCCGTCCCCGCTGATCGCCGGGTCGGACCCACCGCCCTCGGGACCCGGGGTGACCCGTACGGTGCGGCCGGTGCGCCGGTCGAGGACGAAGACGTCGCTCCGGGTGTCCGTGTCCTCGTCCACCAGGCCCGGCTCGTCCGAGTCGAAGGCGACGTAGCGTCCGTCGGCGCTCAGCGAGGCGCTGCCGAAACCGTCGGCGGTGAGCTGTCTGCCGCGGTCCCCGAGGGTGACCCGCTGGACGCGCCCGGTCCAGGTGTCCCGCACGAACCCGTCCTCGATGCCGTTGGTGTCCCCGGGCACCAGGTCGTCCGCCGCCGAGAAGAACAGTACGAACCGTCCGTCCCGGCTCACACCGCCGCCCCGCGACGGGGCGTCGAGCGGGCTGCCGCCCGGCCCGTAGGACACCTGCCGGGTGATCCCCGGCACCGTCGCCACGCCCTCCGCCGCCCCTGCGGCCGCCCCCGGATCAGCCGCCGCGGGCAGCACCGTCACCGCGCCCACCAGGGCCGCCGCCGCCAGCACCCCGCCGCCGCGCGCCGCCCGCCGGGCCCGCGCCCGGCCGCCGCCCGCGTCCCCGTCCGTCCCCCGTAACGCTCCACCGGCCATGGCCGTCCTCCCCTTGCTCCGCACCGACGCGCGCCGTCGCGGCCCGCCCGGACCCGGGCGCCCGCCGCGCGCGCAGCAGAGCAAACCGCCCCGCCGCTCACCCGGTCAACGGCCCCGGTCGGGCAGGGTCGACAACACGCCACGGGGAGGCTCAGCCTCCGCCCCCGTGCGCGACGGTCTCGCCGCGCGGCGGCCCGGCCGCGCCCGGTCCGGGCACCGGCCCGGCCGCCGCGGCGCGGTAGGTGCGGCGCAGGAAGCGGGTGAGGGCCCTGCTCTCGACCTGGACCACCGACGTGCCCTGGGCGGAGTGCAGTTCGATGACGGCCTGCACCCGCCCGCACGGCCAGACCCGCACGTCGCCGCTGCCCGCGGGTGACCTGAGGCCCCGCTCCAGCAGCGACCGGGAGAAGGTCCACTCGCGCGGGCCGGGGGCCGGGCCGCGGCCGGGGAAGCCGATCCGCACGGCGCGGGGGTCGGCGTCGGGGTCGTAGCGCAAGACGACCGGCAGGGAACCGCCGCCGTCCTCGCCGGGGAGATCGGCGTCCGTGAGGACACGGGCCCGCGCGTGCTGCTCGACTACGGACATCGGATCGCCCCTTACGCTCTGCCACCGGTGCGGAAGCCCTGCGTTCCGCCCCCTGGCACTCCAGGGTGTCCGCAATTCCCGGAGCTACACATTCCGGGCGGCTGTTATCTCATTCATGAGATAACCAAGCACTCGCTCTTGCGCAGCCTTCGCAAGAAGACCACGATGCGGACTGTGCATGTACCTGACGGATTCATCGACGCCCCGACGTCCGCCGCGACCGGAGTGGTCGCGGCCGCCGCCATCGCGGTCAGCCTGCGCGGCGCGCGGCGCGAACTGGACGAGCGGACGGCACCCCTCGCGGGGCTGGTCGCGGCGTTCATCTTCGCGGTGCAGATGCTCAACTTCCCGGTCGCCGCGGGCACCAGCGGGCATCTGCTCGGCGGCGCGCTCGCCGCGATCCTCGTCGGGCCCTTCACCGGGGTCCTGTGCGTCTCCGTCGTCCTGCTGATGCAGGGCGTCCTCTTCGCCGACGGCGGCCTGACCGCGCTCGGCGTCAACATCAGCGTCATGGCGGTCGTCACCACCGTCGTCGCCCACGTGCTCTTCCGGGGACTGGTGGCGGTGCTGCCGGGGACCCGCCGGTCGGTCACCGCCGCCTCCTTCGCCGCCGCGCTGCTCTCCGTCCCGGCCGCCGCCGCGGCCTTCACCCTCCTGTACTGGATCGGCGGCACCACCGACGTCGCCATCGGCAGGGTCGCCACCGCGATGATCGGGGTGCACCTCCTGATCGGCATCGGCGAGGCCGCCATCACCGCCCTGACCGTCGGCGCCGTGCTCGCCGTCCGTCCGGACCTGGTGCACGGGGCCCGCGGGCTCCGCCGGCGCCTGCGGCTGCGGGTCGGCGGGGAACTCGTCGACGCCCGGGAGACCGAGCCCGCCCCGGCCGCCCCCGCCGGATCGCACCGCCCCCTCTGGATCGCCGGCGTCGTCACCTCCCTGGTCCTCGCCGGCTTCGTCAGCTTCTACGCCTCCGCCAGCCCCGACGGGCTGGAGAAGGTCGCCGCCGACAAGGGCATCGACGAGAAGGCCCGGGAGCACGCCACCGCCGACTCCCCCCTCGCGGACTACGGCGTCAAGGACATCGCCGACGCCCGCGTCTCCGGCGGCCTCGCCGGGATCATCGGCGTCGGCGCCACCGTCGTCGCGGGCACCGCCGTCTTCTGGTCCGTGCGCCGGCGCCGCACGGCCGACACCTCCCCGGCCGCCACCTCCCCGACGGACGCCACCGCGGCCGCCCCCACCGGCACCGCGGGCGACTGAGATGGGGGCCGGGCACGCGCACAGGCTCTACCGGCACGGGCACTCCCGGGTGCACCGGCTGCCCCCGCACACCAAGCTCGCCGCGGTCTTCGCCTTCGTCGTGGTGGTGGTCTCCACCCCGCGCGAGGCCATGTGGGCCTTCGGCCTGTACGCCCTCCTGCTCGCGTCGGCGGCAGCGGCGGCCCGCGTCCCGCCCGGCTTCCTCCTCACCCGGCTGCTGATCGAGATCCCGTTCGTGGCGTTCGCCGTCCTCATGCCGTTCGTCGCCCAGGGCGAGCGCACCGAGGTCCTCGGCCTCTCCCTCAGCGTCAACGGCCTCTGGGGCGCCTGGAACGTCCTCGCCAAGGGCACCCTGGGCGTCGCCGCCTCCGTGCTCCTCGCCGCCACCACCGAACTGCGCGAACTCCTGCTCGGCCTGCAGCGCCTGCGGCTGCCGTCCCTGCTGGTGCAGATCGCCTCCTTCATGATCCGCTACGGCGACCTGATCACGGACGAGATGCGCCGGATGCGGATCGCCCGCGAGTCCCGCGGCTTCGAGGCCCGGGGCGTCCGCCACTGGGGCGTCCTCGCCCAGTCCGCCGGAGCCCTGTTCATCCGCTCCTACGAGCGCGGCGAACGTGTCCACCTGGCCATGATCAGCCGCGGCTACGCCGGTGCCATGCCGGTGATCGACGAAGTGACCGCCTCCCGCGCCCAGTGGTCGTACGCCATGGCCCTGCCGGGCGCGGCCCTGGCCGTCCGTCTGCTGGGATGGACCCTGTGACCGAACCCCTGACCGATCCGCCGGACGCCCCCGCCTCCCTGGAGGTCTCCGGCCTCGCCTTCGCCTACCCCGACGGCCACCAGGCCCTCTTCGGCGTGGACTTCCGCGTCGGCCGCGGCGAACGCGTCGCCCTGCTCGGCCCCAACGGCGCCGGCAAGACCACCCTCGTGCTCCACCTCAACGGCATCCTCACCGCCGGGGCCGGCACCGTCACCGTCGCCGGACTGCCGGTCGGCCGACGGGACATGGCGGAGATCCGGCGCCGGGTCGGCATCGTCTTCCAGGACCCCGACGACCAGTTGTTCATGCCGACCGTGCGCGAGGACGTCGCCTTCGGCCCGGCCGCCGCCGGACTCCGGGGCGCCGCGCTGGAGGCACGCGTCGACCGCGCCCTCGCCCTCGTCGGCATGGACGGCTTCAAGGACCGGCCCCCGCACCACCTCTCCTTCGGCCAGCGCCGCCGGGTCGCCGTGGCCACGGTCCTCGCCATGGAACCGGAGATCCTCGTCCTCGACGAACCCTCCTCCAACCTCGACCCCGCCTCCCGCCGCGAACTGGCCGACATCCTGCGCTCCCTCGACGTCACCGTCCTGATGGTCACCCACGACCTGCCCTACGCCCTGGAGCTGTGCCCCCGCGCCCTGGTCCTCAGCGACGGCGTCATCGCCGCCGACGGCCCCACCGGCGACCTCCTCTCCGACGCGGAGCTGATGCGCGCGCACCGCCTGGAGCTCCCCTTCGGCTTCGACCCGCGGGCGGTGGCCACCCGGGCATGAGGAATCCCCGGCACGGGGCGGTTGTTGCACCCACTGTCGCAGGCCGGGATCCGAGGAGAGGCGTACCAGGGTGGGCACCGACAGGACGGTGGACGTGCACGGCACGGTCGCCGACGGCTTCGAGCCGGTCCGGGACGCGTTCGCCCGGAACTTCACCGCGCTGGGCGACCGGGGAGCGGCGGTCACCGTCTACCGCGACGGACACCGGGTCGTCGACCTGTGGGCCGGCACCAGGGACGTCGACGGCACCGAGCCCTGGCAGCGGGGCACCGCCCAGGTGGTGCGCTCCGTCTCCAAGGGGGTGGCCGCGGCCGTCGCGCTGCTGCTGCACCAGCGCGGGGAACTCGACCTCGACGCTCCCGTCGGCACCCACTGGCCCGAGTTCAAGGCCCACGGCAAGGAACGTCTGCTGGTCCGGCACATCCTCGGCCACCGGGCCGGACTCCCCGTCCTCGACACCCCCCTCACCCCCGAGGAGTCCCTCGACCCGCTGCGCGGTCCCGAGGCCGTCGCCGCCCAGGCCCCCGCCTGGGAGCCGGGCACCGACCACGGCTACCACGCCCTGACGTACGGCTGGCTGGTCGACGGCCTGGTCCGCCGCGTCACCGGCGGCACCGGGACCGGCGCGTGGGCCGCCGACGAGATCGCCCGGCCCCTGGGCCTCGATCTGTGGCTGGGGCTGCCGGCCGCGGAGGAGACGGCGGGCCGGGCGGGCCGCGTCGGCGATCTCCCGGACGACCCGGCACCGGCCACCGGTCCGCGGCTGCGCCCCAAGCCGTCCATCAGCGCGGCCTACAAGGACCCGGGGTCCCTGACCCGCCGGGCCTTCGCCGCGACCAGTCCCGCCCCCGACCAGAACGACCCCGCGTACCGGGCGGTGGCCCAGCCCGCCGCGAACGGCGTCGCGACGGCCGACGGACTGGCCCGCTTCTACGCGGCGCTCATCGGCGAGGTCGACGGCGTCCGCCTCTTCACCCCCGCGACCCTGGCCGCCGCCCGCGCCGGGGAATCGGCGGGCCCGGACCGCGTCCTGATCGTCCCCACCCGCTTCGGTCTCGGCTACATGCTGCACGGCGCCGCGTCACCGCTGCTCGGCCCCGGTTCCTTCGGACACCCCGGCCGCGGCGGCTCCCTCGGCTTCGCCGACCCCGAGTCGGGCATCGCCTTCGGCTATGTCACCAACGGTTTCCGCAGGTCGGTGACCGCGGACCCGCGCCCGCAGGCGCTGATCCGGGCGGTGCGCGCGGCCCTCGCGGCACGGTAGACGCACCGCGGGGGCCGTGTGGCGCCGACGCGGGCCGGGCGCGGACCGGACGCGGTACGGACGCGGTACGGACGCGGACCGGGCACGGGTCAGGCATGGATCGGGTGGGACACCCTCCCCGACGCCTCGTCGATCTCACCGTGCGCCTTGGTCAGCAGTGTCATCGCCAACTCGTTCAACGCCCGTGCCGCGGCGACCTCCTCGCCGACTCTCGGCTGGTTGGTGTCGACCGTGTGGCGCGTGGCGCGTCCGTGCGCGCGTACCTCGGTGCCGTCGGGCAGGCGGACCATCGCGGCCGCCCGTGTGTGCCGGTCGTCCTCCGTGAACTCCAGCTCCACATGCCACCCCACTGCGGTGTGCATCATGGCGTTTCACCTCCACAACTCCTGCTTCCAGGGTGCGCCCGTCGCCCGCCGCACGCACCCACACGGGGCGGTGCCCGGCCGGGACGGGCGCGGAGGTCACCCGGTGTGCTCGCGCACATCCACGAGGTCGGCGCCCGCGTGGGTGATCAGTTCCTCGGGGGCCATCGGGAAGACGGTGTGCGGAGTCCCCGCGGCGGCCCACACGAGGTCGTGCGCCAGCAGCGAGCGGTCCGCCAGGACACGGGTCCTGGTCAGGTGGCCGAAGGGAGGCACGCCGCCGATGGCGTACCCCGTGGTCTCCCGCACCGTCTCGGCCCTGGCCCGCGTGACCTGGGCCGCGCCCAGTTCCTCGCGGACCCGGTCCAGGTCGACACGGGAGGCGCCGTCCATGAGGACCAGGACGGGGACGCCGTCCGCCGCGAAGATCAGGGACTTGCAGATCTGGCTCAGCTCGCAGCCGATCGCGGCGGCGGCCTCGGCGGCGGTCCGCGTGGCCTCCGGGAAGCGCCGCACCTGCCCGGTCAGTCCGTCGAGCCCCAGTCCGCGGAGGGCTTCGGCGAAGCGGGGGTGGACGTCGGTGCCGTCGTTCGTGGTCGTCATGCCGGGCACGGTAGCGGGGGTGGCGGGGGTGGGCGAGCGGGTTGGCGGGGCGGGGGTGGGCGACGGGTGGACGAGTGGACGGAGAAGGGGGGTGGAGAGGGAGGCGGCGAGGCGGGAGGGAGATGGAGTGGTGGGAGATGGCGACATGGGAGATTGCAAGGTGGGCGTACGGGGTTTTGCCGGGTCGGTGGCTTCGGGGGTGGTCGTGGGGGCCGCCCGCTTCCCTGCCAGGGTCGTGCTTCCGCGGGCCGTGTCAAGGGCGCTGCGCGTCGCCTGCGGCGATGGGCCTACGGCCCACCCTTGACCCGGCCCGCTCCAGCACGGGGAAGAAGCGAGCGGGCGGCCCGGGGAAACGGGTGTCCCACCGCCGGCCACCCCTGGCCCCGGTCACAGGGCACCGGCGACACGGGACGCGACCGCGCCTCGCCAGCACGCCACGCCGTCTCAGCGACACCCCACCGGCCCCGAACCTCTATGCCCTTCTTCAGGCGGGGAGCGGAGTCCCAGGGCTGTGGGGCTACGGGGCTGTGGGGCTACGGGGCTGTGGAGCCGTGGAGCCGTGGAGCCGCGAGATGGTCCGGTCCCGGAGAGTCCGTTGGCCCGGCCTTCCTGCAATTCGGGAAGGGCGCGGCGGGGAGAGTGAGGGGGCGCGGGGAGGGGGTGGGAAAAATCGGTGAACACTTTGCCCCCGAGTGTTCACCGATTTCAGACACCTGCCGCAGCCCCCAGTGTCCTCGCTCGCACGGCCCCCGAAGGCCGAGCCCCTCAGCACCCCTCGGCCAACTCCTCTCCGGGACGATCCCCCGAAGGGACCGAAGGGCCGTGGAGGGCCGTATGGCCAGGGTCCGGAGGACGGGGCCGTCCATGGCTCACGACCGGTGAACCCGGCCAGGAGCCATCTGCGGACTCCCGGCCGGCGGACCCTCCAGCCGATGGTTCCTGACCGCTGCTCACGGGGGTGTGACCGGTGCTGTCACTGGTGGGGAGTCGCTGAGACGGCGTGGCGTGCTGGCGAGGCGCGGTCGCGTCCCGTGTCGCCGGTGCCCTGTGACCGGGGCCGGGGGTGGCCGGCGGTGGGACACCCGTTTCCCCGGGCCGCCCGCTCGCTTCTTCCCCGTGCTGGAGCGGGCCGGGTCAAGGGTGGGCCGTAGGCCCATCGCCGCAGGCGACGCGCAGCGCCCTTGACGCGGCCCGCGGAAGCACGACCCTGGCAGGGAAGCGGGCGGCCCCCCACGACCACCCCCGAAGCCACCGACCCGGCAAAACCCCGTACGGTGCGGAAAACCCGTACGGTGCGGAAAACCCCCAAGGTCCGGAAACCGGGCACGGGCCACCCCCGGTGACCGGGAGCGGCCCGCACCCACCCGCGACGGTGGACGGCCTCGCGCGTCAGATCACGCGTCGACCAGTTCCCGCTTCTCGCCGCTGTCCTTGGCCAGCGCCTCGCCCTCGACGTCCACGTTCGGCAGGGCGCGGTCGAGCCACTTCGGCAGCCACCAGGCCCGCTTGCCCAGCAGGGCGAGTACGGCGGGGACGATGGCCATCCGCACGATGAACGCGTCGAAGAAGACGGCGATCGCGAGGCCGAAGCCGATCATCTTGACCATGGACTCGCTGGAGCCGATGAAGCCGGCGAAGACCGCCATCATGATGACCGCCGCGGCGGTGACGACCCGGGCGCCGTGCTGGAAGCCGGTGACGATGGCCTCGCCGGGCTTCTCACCGTGGACGTACGCCTCCCGCATGCGGGTGACGAGGAAGACCTCGTAGTCCATGGCGAGTCCGAAGACGACGCCCACCATGAAGATCGGCATCATCGACATGACGGGGCCGGTCTCCTCGACGTTCATCAGGCCGGACAGCCAGCCCCACTGGAAGACCGCGACGACCGCGCCGAGGGCGGCGAGCACGGAGAGCAGGAAGCCGAGGGCCGCCTTCAGGGGGACGAGGACCGAGCGGAACACCACGATCAGCAGGAGGAAGGCGAGTCCGACCACGAGGACGAGGTACGGCACGAGCGCGTCGTTGAGCTTCTGGCTGACGTCGATGCTCATGGCGGTCGCGCCGGTGACCAGGACCTCGGAGCCGTTCTGCGCCGTGATGTCGCCGCCCGCGCCGCGGATGGCGTGGACGAGTTCCTCGGTCTGGACGGAGGAGGGCTTGGAGTCGGGGACGACCGTGATGATCGCGGTGTCGCCGGACTTGTTGGGCTGGGCGGGGGTGACCGCGGCGACACCCTTGATGTCCTTGATCGCGGCGGACACGTCGGCGAACGCGGCCTCGGGATCGTCGCTGGCCTCGGCGTCGGTGACCACCATGAGGGGGCCGTTGAAGCCGGGGCCGAAACCCTGGGAGAGCAGGTCGTAGGCGCGGCGCTGGGTGGTGGAGACGGGCTGGGAGCCGTCGTCGGGGAGGCCGAGTTCGAGGGAGGCGGCCGGGACCGCGGCGGCGCCGAGGCCGACGACGCCGAGCAGGAGGACGGCGACCGGACGGCGGACCACGAAGCGGGCCCAGCGGGTGCCCATGTTGGCCCTGGCCGGCCGCGCGGACGCGTCGGGTGTCGTACCCCGGCGACGGAGCAGCCGGATCCCGTCACCGGCCGGCTTGACGCGGCGGCCCGCGTAGCCGAGCAGCGCCGGGATCATGGTGAGGGCGATCAGGACCGCGATGGCGACGGTGCCGGCCGCGGCGACGCCCATCTTGGTGAGCATCGGGATGTTGACGACGGCCAGGCCGACCAGGGCGATGACCACGGTGAGGCCGGCGAAGACGACGGCGGAGCCCGCGGTGCCGACGGCGCGCCCGGCGGCCTCCTCGCGTTCGCGGCCCTCGGCCAGTTCGGCGCGGTAGCGGGAGACGATGAACAGGGCGTAGTCGATGCCGACGGCGAGGCCGATCATCATGGCCAGGATGGAGGTGGTGGAGCCCAGTTCCAGGACCCCGGCGAGCGCGGTGATGGTGGAGACGCCGATGCCGACGCCGATGAGGGCGGTGAGCAGAGGCAGCCCGGCGGAGACGAGGGAGCCGAAGGTGATGACGAGGACGACGGCGGCGACGGCGATGCCGATGACCTCGGTGGCGCCGGTCTCGGGGACGGCCTGGAGGGCGTCGCCGCCGATCTCGACGGTCAGCCCGGTGTCGCGGGCGTGCTGGGCCGCGTCCTGGAGGGCGTCCTTGGTGGACTCCTCCAGTTCCATGCCGGAGACGTCGTACTTGACGGAGGCGTAGGCGATGGTGCCGTCCTGGCTGACGGCGTCACCGGTGTAGGGGTCGGCGACGGAGGTGACCTCGGCGCCCTTGGTGAGTTCGCCGACGGTCTTCTCGACGGTGGCCCGGTGTCCGGGGTCGGTGATCTTCCCGTCGGCGGGTGCCTTGAAGACGACGCGGGCGGTGGCGCCGTCGGCGTTCATGCCGGGGAAGCGCTGTTCCAGCAGGTCGAAGGCCTTCTGGGCCTCCGTTCCGGGGATGGAGAAGGAGGTGGAGCCGGCGGGCGGGGCACTGGCGGCGCCGACTCCGGCGAGGGTCAGCAGCGCCACCCAGAGGAGGGCGACGAAGTGCCGTCGCCGGAAGGCGAGCCGGCCGAGTTTGTAGAGGAACGTGGCCACGGAGGCGATCTCCCGGTCAGGTCGTGAGGTTCGGGGCAGGGGGGATCGGCCCGACGACGTGAGCGGTGGCGTCAGATGGGCGTCAGGTGGGGCTGAGCTGGGGGTGGGTCAGAGGGTGCGGACGCCGAGGGCGGGGAGGATCACGGCGTCGATGTAGGAGGCCAGGAAGGCGCGGGTCGGCGGCTGGTCCTCAAGCAGGGTGCGGGTGGCGAAACCGCCGACCAGCATGGGCACGAGGAAGTCCAGGGCGGGACAGTCCGCTCTGATCTCGCCGCGGTCGACGGCGCGTTGCAGCAGCCGCCGGAACTCGGCCATCTCGGGTTCGACCAGTTGTTCCCGGAACGCCTGGCGCAGGTCCGGGTTCTGGTGGAGGGCCATGGCCACGCCCCGCATGAGCGCGGAGTTGCGGGCCATGGTGCAGTCGTCCTCGCGGGCCATCAGGCCGTGCAGGTCGCCGCGGAGCGAGCCGGTGTCGACCTCGCTGATCTCGCCGGGTTTGTTGTGCCGGATGGCTCTGACGACCAGTTCGGCCTTGCCGCCCCACTGGCGGTAGAGCGTGGCCTTGCTGGAGCGGGTGCGGGCGGCGACGGCGTCCATGGTCAGGGCGTCGTAGCCGACCTCGCGGAGCAGGTCGAGCACGGCTTCGTAGAGTTCGGCCTCGCGCTCGGGGGTGATCCGGGTGCGGCGTGCGGTCGTGGCCTCGGCCATCCGGTTCTCCCCTCCGTGTCCGGCTCGTGTGCGGACGGTTCCGTCGCGCACAGGAGTAATGTATCCCAGCCCCCAAGCGAAACGAAACGGTTTCGTACGTGTTCTGGGTCACGGTTGTCGGCTACCCGTAAGTACTCCGGAGTTGCCGGGGCCACCGCCCCGGCAAAGCATGGGACGGGTGAGCTATCTGCGCCTTCCGCACCTCAGCGGCGACCGGTTGTGCTTCGTGGCCGAGGACGACCTCTGGCTCGCCCCGCTCGACGGCTCCGGCCGCGCCTGGCGGCTGACGGTCGACCGGGCCAGGACGGGCCCGCCCCGCTTCTCCCCCGACGGCCGCCACATCGCGTACACGAGTTGGCGCGGCCCGGCCCCGGAGGTCCGTCTGGTACCGGTGGACGGCGGTCCCGGGCAGCAGCTCACCCACTGGGGCACCCCGGACACCCGGGTCTGCGGCTGGTCGCCGCCCGGACCGGGCCCCGGGGACGGCGCCGTGCTCGCGGTGGCCTCGCAGGGGGAGCCGTTCTCCCATCTGACCCGGGCGTACAAGCTGGTCCCCGGCGCGGGGCCGGGCTGCCGGCTGCCCTGGGGCCCGGTCACCGACATCCAGACCGCGGACCTCGGCGGCGAGCGCCGCACCCTGCTGCTCACCGGCACCCCGCCGCACGAACCGGCGGCCTGGAAGCGCTACCGGGGCGGCGCCACCGGCAGGCTCTGGCTGCACGGGCGGCGGCTGCTGGCGGACCTCGGCGGGCATCTGGAGGCCCCGATGTTCGTCGGCGACCGGATCGCCTTCCTCTCCGACCACGAGGGCGTCGGCAACCTCTACTCCTGCGCCCACGACGGTTCCAGTCTGCGCCGGCACACCGATCACGACGCCTTCTACGCCCGGCACGCGGCGAGCGACGGCACCAGGGTGGTGTACCAGTGCGCGGGCGACCTGTGGCTCGTGGACGACCTCGCGCCGGACGCCCGGCCGCGCCGCCTGGAGGTCCGGCTGAGCGGACCGCGCGCGGGACGCCGCACCTACCAGGTGCCCGCCGCGCGGCACGTGGGCGGTGTCTCGGTGGACGAGACGGGCCGGGCGAGCGCCGTCGTCGTGCGGGGCAGCCTGTACTGGCTCACCCACCGCGACGGTCCGGCGCGCGCCATCGCCGACACCCCCGGCGTACGGGTCAGGCTGCCGGAGATGCTCGGGGCGAGCGGACGGGTGGCGTACGTGACGGACGCGGACGGGGAGGACGCCGTGGAGATCGCCGGTCTGCCCCGGGCGACCGGCGGGCGGGCGCCCCGGCGGACGGCGTCGGGGCGGCTGGGCCGGGTGCTGGAGATGGTGTCGGACCCGGAGGGCGAGCGGCTGGCGGTGGCCTCGCACGACGGGCGGCTGCTGCTGCTCGACGTGTCGGAGGGCGACGCGGAGGTCGCGGAGGCGCTGGACGCGGTGGCCACGGGCCGTCCGACGGAGCCGACGGACCCGGGGGCGCCGGGCGCGCCCCGGGGGGACGCGGGCGGGGAGGTCGTCGAGCTGGTCCGGTCGGCGAACGGGCCGGTGCGGGACCTGGCGTTCTCCCCGGACGGGGCCTGGCTGACGTGGTCCCATCCCGGGATCGGGCGGTCGCTGCGGCAGATCCGGATGGCCCGGCTGAACGATCCCGCGGGTCCCCTCGTCGTGGATGTGACCGACGGCCGGTTCGAGGACGAGAACCCGGTGTTCACCCGTGACGGCCGCTATCTGGCCTTCCTGTCCTGGCGCGGCTTCGACCCGGTCTACGACGTGCACACCGGCGACCTGTCCTTCCCGCTGGGCTGCCGCCCCTATCTGGTGCCGCTGTCGTCGGCGACACCGTCCCCGTTCGCGCTGAACCCCGAGGGGCGGCCGGCGGCCGGGGGGCTGGACCCGCTGGAGGAGGGGCCCGGCGAGGGGGGTGCGGTGACGGTCGAGGTGGAGGGGCTGGAGAGCAGGGTGACCCCGTTCCCGGTGACGGCCTCCAAGTACTCGGCGCTGCACCCGGTGGCCGGCGGCGGGCTGGTCTGGCTGCGCTGGCCGATCTCGGGGGCGCTCGGGGAGACCTTCGCCAATCCGGCCGACCCGAGCGAGCGGCCCACCCTGGAGCACTTCGGCCTCGCCACGGCGCGCAAGTCCGAACTGGTCGACCACCTGGACTGGTTCCGGGTCAGCGGTGACGGCACCCGGCTGGTCGTGCTGGACGAGGGCGACCTGCGGGCGGTGCCCGCGGCGGAGCCCGCCGACGGGGACTCCACCACCTGGATCGATCTGCGCCGCGTCCTGCACGAGACCGATCCGGCGGCGGAGTGGCGCCAGGCGTTCGCGGAGGCGGGGCGGCTGACCCGCGCCTACTTCTGGGACCCGGGGATGTGCGGGATCGACTGGGACGGGGTGCTGGCGCAGTACCGCCCGCTGGTCGAACGGGTGGCCTCGCCGGACGAGTTCGCGGATCTGCTGCGCGAGGTGCTGGGCGAGCTGGGCACCTCGCACGCCTATGTCACCGCCGCCCGGCGCAACGAGGGCCCCGTGCACTACCAGCGCCCGCAGGGGCTGCTGGGGGCCGACTTCGTCTGCCGGGACGGGCGCTGGGTGGTGCGCCGGATCCTGCCGGGCGACTCCTCGGACTCCCGGGCGCGTTCGCCGCTGGCGGGCACGGGCATCCGCGAGGGGGCCGTCCTCACCGAGGTGGACGGCCGCCCGGTCGGTCCGGTGGCGGGGCCCGCCCCACTGCTGGCCGGTGCCGGGGGGACCACGGTGGAGCTGACCTTCGCCCCGGCGGAGGGCGGGCCGGGCCCCTCCCGGCGGGTGGCGGTCGTCCCGCTGACCGACGAGCGTCCGCTGCGCTACCAGGACTGGGTGGCCAGACGGCGGGCGGTGGTACGGGAGCTGAGCGGCGGCCGGTGCGGCTATCTGCACATCCCCGACATGGGCGGCTCGGGCTGGGCCCAGTTCAACCGGGATCTGCGCCGCGAGGTGTCCCGCCCCGCGCTGATCGTCGACGTGCGGGGCAACGCGGGCGGCCACATCAGCGAGCTGGTGGTCGAGAAGCTGACCCGCACCATCCTGGGCTGGGACCTGACGCGGGACGCCCAGCCCGAGTCGTACGCCTCCAACGCCCCGCGCGGGCCGGTGGTGGCGCTGGCGGACGAGGCGACCTCCTCCGACGGCGACATGATCACGGCGGCGTTCCGGCTGCTGGAGCTGGGGCCGGTGGTGGGGCAGCGCACCTGGGGCGGTGTGGTCGGGATGACCGGGCGGCACCGGCTGGGCGACGACACGGTGATCACGGTGCCGATGAACGCGGCCTGGTTCGACGCGTACGGCTGGTCCGTGGAGAACCACGGGGTCGCCCCGGACGTGGAGGTGCTGCGCACCCCGCTCGACTGGGCGGAGGGGCGCTATCCGGTGCTGGACGAGGCGGTGCGGCTGGCCCTGGAGCTGCTGGAGACGCGTCCGCCGGCGACGCCCCCGGACTACGGGGACGTGCCGGACCGCTCCCGCCCGCCGCTGCCGCCCAGGGGGTGAGGGGCCCGGGACCCGCTCGCCCGGGCGCCTCTCCCCCCGCGCCCCGGGGAGCCGAGCCACCGGGGTCCGCCGGGATGCGCCGATGTCCGCCGGGGCACGCCGGGGACCGGCGGCGACGGGTCCGGGCCGGCCACGGTCCGGCGTCGGCGTCCTCCGGCCCGCGCTCCCCTGCGCTCCGCCGTCTCGCGCTCCGCCGTCTCACGGTCCGCTCCCCCGCGGCTCCGCTCCCCGGCGTTCCGCTCACCGGCCGGTCCGGCCCGCGCCGCTCCCGCCGCCGGGCCCCCGGGCATGGGGAAGGGCGCCCTCCGCTGGCGGGAGGGCGCCCCCGGGACGAGCGCGTCAGGCGTCGTAGTCGCTGTTCAACCGGTCCTCGGCGTCACGGCCGGACGGCTGCTCGCCCTCGTCCTCGTCGCGGCGGCGGGCGCGGTCGCGCGCCTGGTCCCGGGACTGGTCGCGGGCCTGCTCCGCGCGCTGCCGCCCCTGCTGCTGGAGCCGCTCGGCCTTGTCCTGGAACTGTTCCCTGATGCCCATGCGGGTTCACCTCTGTGGGGGTGTCGGGCCCGGCCGGAGCGGCCTGGCCCGATCAGACTCACACGGCCGGTGACCGCCCGCACGTCGATCAGTCACGCACCGTGGCGGACCCCGAGCGGTGCCGCTCGTCGGCGGTTCCGCCCGCGCCGACCAGGCCGGTGCGCACGCCGGACAGCCGGTCCCCGAAGCGGCGCACCTCACGCGGGCCGACGGTGCCGACGAGGGCCGGCAGCGCGCCGCGCACGCCCTGCACGCCGCGCAGCCACCACTGCCCGTAGACATGGGCGGAGCGGCGTTCGATGCCCTCGACGAGCCGGTCGACGGCGGGGCCCGGCGGGTAGGTGCGGTTGGCGGGCCAGGGCAGCCGTCGCCGCAGCTCCCGCATCACCTCGTCCCGGTCGGCCCCGCGCACCATGTCCGTGTCGGTCCACGAGAGATAGCCGACGCCGACGCCGACCCCCAGGTGCCGGACCTCGGCGCGCAGGCTGTGCGCGTACGCCTCGACGCCGGACTTGGAGGCGCAGTAGGCGGTCATCATCGGGGCGGGGGTGATGGCGGCGAGGGAGGCGATCTGGAGCAGGTAGCCGCGGCTCCCGGTGAGGGCGGGCAGGAAGGCGCGGGCGGTGACGGCGGAGCCGATGAGGTTGACCTCGATCACCCGCCGCCAGGAGTCGGGGTCGGAGTCGGCGAAGGGGCCGCCGACGGCGACGCCCGCGTTGGCGACGACGACGTCGACCCGGCCGAAGCGTTCGGCGACCTCGCGGGCGACGCGGGTCATCGCGTCGTGGTCGGTGACGTCGGCGTGCCAGTGGCCGCCGTGGCCGTGGAGGCGGGCGGCGGTCTCCGCGAGGGCGTCCGGTTCGAGGCCGACGAGCGCCACGGTCGCGCCGCGCGCGGAGAGTCTGCGGGCCAGCAGCTCGCCCACGCCCCGTGCGGCACCGGTGACGACGGCAACCCGTCCGTCCAGGCTGTTCCTGCTCATGGGGCACTCTCCTCGGCGGGTGCGGGACCGGCCCCGGGGGTGGGGCCCGGCGCGGCGGGGTGTCCGGGGGCGGGGTGTCCGGGGGCGGGGCCCGGGTCGCCGTCCGGCCGGGGCGCGCCCGGCAGATGGGCCGCGGCGAGGGCGCGGATGCGCCCGGTGACCGCCTCCGGGGCCTCGACGGGGGTCATGTGGCCCGTGCCGGGCAGTTCGGTGAGGCCCGCGCAGTGGGGCAGGGTGGCGGCCAGGGCGCGGGCGAGGGCGGGCGGGGTCATCCGGTCGGCGGTGCCGACGAGGACCTCGGCGGGCATCGTCAACTCCCCCGCGCCCCGGTCGAGGTCGAGCCCGTCGAACATGCGGGACCAGGCGTGCCGGGCCCCGCGCGGGCAGGCGTGGACGATGCGGGCGCAGACGTCGACGAGATGCGGGGGCGAACCGGGGCCCATGGTGGCGTACTTGAGGAGGCGCCGGGACAGGGGGGTGACCGGGCCGAGGGGCGCGCGGGAACCGAGGAGGCCCCGGGTCAGCCGGGTGCGGACGCGGCCCTCCCGCAGGGGCACCACGGTCGCCGTCTCCACCAGGCGGGAGCTGCCGGTGCTGCACAGCAGGACGGCGGCGGCGTGCTCGCGCAGGGCGGGGCGGCCGGCGGCGGCCATGAGGGTCATGCCGCCCATGGAGTGCCCGGCGATCACGGCGCGTTCGCCGGGGGCGAGGGCGGCGGCGAGGACGGCTTCGAGGTCGTCGGCGAGGGCTCCGGGGCCGGTGACGGGGTGGGCGGGGCTGCGGCCGTGGCCGCGCTGGTCGTAGGCGATGACGCGGTGGGCGGGGGCGAGGGCGCGGATCTGCGCGGCCCAGAAGGCGGTGGAGCAGGTCCAGCCGTGGGCGAGGACGACGGCGGGGGCGCGGTCGGGGCCGTGGACCTCGACGTGGAGGCGGGCGCCGCCAAAGGAGAGGGCGGTCAGCTCTCGGGCGGGCGCGGGCGGGGCGTACGGGCCGGGGACACGCGGGCCGGGCGCGGGTGAGGGCGGGCGGTTCACGCGCTCACCCCGGCGTCGTCCTGCGCGGCGGGCGGGGCGGTGCGCGGTGCGGGGGCGGCTCCGGCCGGGGCGCGCAGCACCCGGTACTCGGCGAGGTCGACCCGGCGGGTGGCGCGCCGGAACTCGCTGGTGGTGCCGGGCCAGACGGTGGTGTTGCGGCCGTTCGCGTCGAGGTACCAGCTGGTGCAGCCGCCGGTGTTCCAGACGGTGCGCTCCATGCGCCGCTGGACCCGCTCGTTCCAGCGGCGGACGGCGGCGGGGCGGGCGTCGAGGGCGACCCGGCCGCCCAGGACGTCGAGTTGGCGCAGGTAGTCGGCGAGGTAGTTCAGCTGGGACTCGATCATGAGGATCATGGAGGAGTTGCCGAGGCCGGTGTTGGGCCCGATGACGGTCAGGAAGTTGGGGAAGCCGGCGGCGCAGGCGCCGCGCAGGGACTCCATCCCGTCCTTCCAGCTCTCGGCGAGGGTGTGCCCGTCGGCGCCGGTGACCCGCTCGGCGATGGGCAGGTCGGTGACGTGGAAGCCGGTGCCGAGGATGATGGCGTCGACCTCGGCGCTGGTGCCGTCGGCGGCGACGGCGGTGGAGCCGCGCACCTCGGCGAGCCCGGCGACCACGTCGACGTTGGGCCGGGCGAGCGCCGGATAGTAGGTGCTGGAGAGCAGGATGCGCTTGCAGCCGATGCGGTAGCGGGGGGTGAGCCGGGCGCGCAGCGCCGGGTCGTCGATGGCGGCGGCGATGTTGCGCCGGGCGACGCGTTCGACGAGGCCGAGCTGGCCGGGGTGTCTGGTGAAGGCCTGGACCTGGAGTTCGCGGATGCCCCAGAGCAGGCCGCGGCGCAGCCGGGCGGTGGCGGGCAGGGCGCGGTGCAGGGCGCGTTCGGCGCCGCCGATGGCCCGGTCGGCGCGGGGCATGACCCAGGGGGGTGTGCGCTGGAAGAGGGTGAGGCGGGCGACGTCGGGCTGGATCGCGGGCACGATCTGGATGGCGGAGGCGCCGGTGCCGACCATGGCGACGCGTTTGCCGGTGAGGTCGTAGCCGTGGTCCCAGCGGGCGGAGTGGAACACCTTGCCGGGGAAGGTGCCGAGGCCGGGGATGTCGGGGACGCGGGGGTCGGAGAGCGGTCCGGTGGCGGAGACGACGACGTCGGCGGTGAGGCCGCCGCGGGAGGTGTCGATCTCCCACCGCAGGTGTGCGGCGTCCCAGGCCAGGCGGCGGACGTCGGTGCCGAGGCGGAGGTGGGGGCGGAGGCCGAAGGTGTCGGCGACGCGTTCCAGGTAGGCGCGGATGTGCCGCTGCCCGGAGAAGGAGCGCGGCCAGTCGGGGTGCGGCGCGAAGGAGAAGGAGTACAGGTGGGACGGTACGTCGCAGGCGCATCCGGGGTAGGTGTTGTCCCGCCAGGTGCCGCCGACGGCGTCGGCCCGTTCGAGGACGACGAAGTCGGTGATCCCCTCGCGGCGCAGGCGGACGGCGGCTCCGAGGCCGCCGAAGCCGGAGCCGATCACCGCCACCCTCACATGTCCGTGGACCTGTGCGTGCTCGGCCATTCCGAAGCCTCCCGGGGTCTCCCAGAACCTTGCCAGTGAATACTGGCACAATGGGAGCGTAGGGCAGCCCCGTACCGATGGGTAGGGGTCCGTCCGGCGAAAGTTACCGCCGGTACGTTCTAAGGTCGGGGCGTGACCGAGAAGCGCGAGTACCGCATGGAGGAGCTGGCCCGGCTGGCCGGCGTCACGGTGCGCACCCTGCGCTTCTACCGGGAGCGCAGGCTGCTCCCGCCGCCCCGCCGCGAGGGCCGCGTCGCCTGGTACGACGACCGCCATCTGGCCCGGCTGCGCACCATCGCGGCACTGCTGGAGCGCGGGCACACCCTGAGCGGCATCGCGGAGCTGGCCGACGCCTTCGAGCAGGGCCGCGACGTGGGCGACCTGCTGGGCATGGGCGAGCCGACCGAGGAGACCCCGGTCCGCCTCACCCCCGAGGAGCTGGCCGCCCGCTTCGAGGGCGGGGTCACCCCGGAGAACCTCGCCGCGGCGATGCGCCTCGGATACCTGGGCACCGACGGCGACGAACTCGTCCACATCAGCCGCCGCCTGCTGGACGCCTCCTCGGCACTGGTCCGCGAGGGCGTCCCGCTCACCGAGGTCCTCGAAGCCGGCGGCCGCGTCCGCGACCACGCCGAGGCCCTGGCCGCCCTCTTCGCCGACCTGATCCTCCGCCACGCCCCCGAGCGGGACCCGGGCCGCCTGCGCCCGCTGGCCCGCAGCGTGGTCGAGGCGGAACTCTCCCTGGCCCTGGACCGCCGCCTGCGCACCACCGGCCACGACACCCCGTGAGCGGCGCCCCGCGAAGAACGCCCGCGAAGGGCACCGGAGTTCGGCGGCCGGGGACCCAGGAACCTCGGGAGCCGGGCATCGCGAGGGAGGGCGACGACCCCGCCAAGTCGATCATGTGACCAAAACGTGATCACGTGGAGTGCAACCTCGCCCAAACGTCGACTTCTTCACAGTCCGTCTCGGAACCCATCTCCCCTGTGACCGTTTTATTCCCGTTGACCTCGCCCCTCCGTACAGAGTTAGTTACCGAGGGCAACAAGATGAGAATCTGATGAACGAGGTGTGGTGGAGATGTGGACCCGGCGGGGGGACGGGCGGACCGGGCGGAGGCCCGTCCCGGGGAGAGGTGCGGGCGGACGGGGCGGCCCGCGGGCCGCGGGCACCGTGGCGGTGCTCTGCGCGGCGCTGCTCGCGGCCCTCGTCCCGGGGACGGTGGCGGCGGCCGACGACACGGCACCGCCGCCGACGCCGCTGACGGAAGGTCAGCGGGCCCTGGGAGAGGCCCGGGAGTCCGGGCAGCGGGTGGAGGTGACCGGGGAGCGCACGGAGCGGACCACCGTGTTCGCCAACCCGGACGGTGAGACGTTCACCCTGGAGGAGTCGGCGGTCCCGGTGCGGGCCAGGACGCCGGAGGGCGGCTGGCAGGCACCGGACGCGACCCTCGTCCGGCGGGCCGACGGCACGGTGGGCCCGAAGGGCGCCGCCGTGCGGATGGTGTTCTCCGGCGGCGGTGCCGGCGTGCCGCTGGCCCGGATCGGGAACGAGGGCGCGTCGCTGGCGCTGGACTGGCCGGGCATCCTGCCCGCCCCGGTCCTGGACGGCCCGACCGCCGTCTACCCGGAGGTGCTGCCGGACGTCGACCTGCGGCTGACCGCCACTCCGGAGAGCGTCCAGCACGTCCTGGTCGTCAAGACCCCCGCCGCGGCGGCGAGCGAGGAGCTGAAGAGGCTCACCTTCGCCCTGGAGACCGAGAACCTGGCGGTCCGGGAGAACGCAGGCGGCGGTCTGGCCGCCGTCGACGGCAACGGCACCACGGTGTTCAGGGCGCCGCCCGCCCGGATGTGGGACTCGGCGGGGCGGGCCACGGCGGGCGCCCCGGTGCCCGGGGAGCCCGCCGCACGGGGCACGACGGCCGGTCCTCCGGCGGACGCGCCCGGCGACCCGGCGGAGGGCGCGCCGTCCGGTTCCGGGCTGGAGCCGGGCCAGGGCGACACCGTGGCCCGCATGCGCGTCGAGGTCGCGCCGGCCTCGCTCTCGCTGGTCCCGGACGCGGACATGCTCGCCTCCACCGCCCCCGACGCCTTCCCGCTGTTCATCGACCCGCCGGTCGGCTGGGGAAGCGCGGAGCGCACCCTCCTGCGCAGCGACGGCTACGAGTCCTACGCCTGGGGCAACGGCGACGACGGCCAGGGCAAGGGCGCGGGCAAGTGCGGCACGTGGTCCGGCTACTACTGCGGTCCGGGCTATGTGCAGCGGCTCTACTTCGAGTTCTCGCCCGCCACGCTGAAGGGCAAGAAGGTGCTGGACGCCGTGTTCCGGGTCACGGAGCCGTGGGCGTTCCAGTGCGCGCCGCGCTGGGTGGACCTGGTCCGCACCAACAACATCTCCGCCGCCACGACCTGGGCCTCCCGGCCCAAGGAACTGGACTGGATGGGCGACCGGTACGTGTCGGCCGGACGCGGTTCGCTGTGCGACCCCGACTCCCCGGACGCCCCGATCGAGTTCAAGGACAACCCGGAGGAGCCGGACGAGAACCTGACCCCGACCGTGCGGGACTTCGCGGCGGGCAAGTTCTCCCGGCTCACCCTGGAGATCCGCGCGCACGACGAGACGGACACCTCGGCGTGGAAGCGGTTCAAGAACGACGCCGTGCTCTCCGTCTCGTTCGTCGGGCTCCCGGACAAGCCCACCGGCCTCGGCCTCCAGGGCGGGGGAAGCAGCACGACCCCGGTGTGCGAGCGCAGCGCCGCCGACCCGGCGATCGTCTCCGACCCCACGCCCACGCTGAAGGCCACGGCCCGGACCAAGCCGGGCGGCGAGTCCGGTGCCCAGTTGCGCGTCTACTTCGACGTGGACGTGCGGAACGCCGACGCGTCCTGGTCGGACGTCACCCCTCCGGCCGCCGGTTCGCTCGGCCCGTCGACGGGATACGTGGCCAACGGGCGTGCCCTGTCGCTGACCTGGTCACCGCTGACGGACGGCAAGCTGTACCGGTACCACGCGTGGACCTGGTCGTACTACGGCTCCAGCCACCTGGACAGCGAGGTCTCCGACGGCTACTGCTACTTCCGGGTGGACTCCCAGCCGCCGAAGCCGCCGAAGGTCACCGTCGGCAGCCCGTACACCGAGTGCACCACCAACGCCTGCGCCCCGCACGGGGGACCGGGGGTGCCGAGCACCTTCACCTTCAAGCCCGCCACGGGGGACGTCAACAGCGCGTACCAGTACAAGCTGTCCTCGGGTGCCGCCTGGTCGGCGGAGCTGACGGGGGCGACGGCCACGGCGAGGATCACGCCCACCCGCGGCGGTCTGCACCGTGTCTACGTGCGGGCCAAGGACTCACTGGGCTGGGGCGCGCAGTCCGTCACCGACTTCATGGTCGACTCGGGTGACGGGCCGGTCGGCCTGTACCACTTCGACGAGGCGTCGGGGGCCGCGCTCGACTCCGCCACCGTCGACGGCAGCGACGACGCCACGCTGACCGGCGGGGCGACCCGGGACGGCCGGGGCCGACGCGGGGTGATCACCCACAAGCCGGACGACACCGAGCTGGCGGTCCCGGTGACCGACAAGGGCCTGGCCCTGAACGGCACCACCGCCTACGCCGCCACCGGCGGCCCGGTGCTGGACACCCGCGCCTCCTACACGGTCTCCGCCTGGGCGCTGCTCAAGCCCGGGGTCGCGGCCAACCAGACCGTCCTGGGCCAGAACGGGTCCTTCTACAGCGGCTTCTACCTCACCTACCGGGAGGCGGACCAGACCTGGTCGCTCAGCACGTCGCCCAGTGACGACACCGGCGGCAACATCAGCGCGCAGAAGGTGACGGCCACCCAGCCCGCCGCGCGCGGGGTCTGGACCCATCTGGCCGCCGTGTACGACGCGCCGGCCAAGCAGATCCGTCTGTACGTCAACGGCCGGAAGCAGGGCGCCACCACGGTCGCCGCGGCCTGGGCGGCCGAGGGGCCGCTGCAGATCGGCCGGGTGCTGTGGCGCGGCGGCTACACGGACCACTTCGCCGGGTCGATCGACGAGGTCACCGCCTGGCAGCAGGCCCTCACCGACGACCTGATCGCCGACGAGGCCCAGCCGCTGAACTCGCCCAGCCGGGCGGCCGTGGAGCTGGTGGCGGACTGGTCGGCCGACCGGGGCAGCGGCACCACCGTCGCGGACACCACCTCCGGCTACGGCAGGTCGCTGACGCTGGCGGGCGGCGCCGCGCTGGACGGCGAGTCGATCGTCCTCGACGGCGTGAACGACGCGGCGACCGCCTCCGGGCCGGTGGTGGACGACACCGGCCCGTTCACGGTCACCGCGCTGGCGGCGCTGGACGGCGACAAGCTCCTCGCCAAGCCGGTCGGGTACACCGGGCAGGTCATCGGGCAGCGGACCGCGGACGGCTCGGCGTGGGGGATCTGGTACGAGCGGACGGGCAGCGCGACCGTGTTCGACGAGCAGACGCTGACGGAGAAGAGCGTCGCCAAGGGCTTCTGGCGCTTCGGACGCCTCAACGCCAACGGCACGTTCAGCGCGGCGTCCTCCGTGGAGGAGGCGGCGATGGACGGCACGGTCCGGCTGACCGGCGTACTCGACGCCCGGGAGGAAACGGTCAGCCTCTATCTCAGCAGTGTCCGCGACGGGGCCCCGCGGGTCTTCACCGCGAAGGCCGGCACGGGGGACCTCGCCGTCGGCAAGGGGTTCACCGCGGGGTCCTGGCAGCACTTCCTGCCCGCCCGGATCAGCGAGGCACGGCTGTGGGCCGGTGCCATGGCGACCCATGAACAGGTCGCCGAGACAGTGGGCGACTGACGGCGTTCCGGCGGGGCGGCCGTGCCGACGGCCGCCCCGCCGGAACGGATGAACGGATGAACGGAAGCCGGCGCCGACGGACCGGCGTGTGCGTGTTCTTCGATCGAAGGATGGGGACATAACCATGTCATTTGGCATATACACATCACAGGCGGGCAGGAGACGATGGCACGCCGCCCGGCGCGGCAGGGGCCGCCTCCTGGCGCAGTCCCTCGTCCTGGCACTCGTGGTGCCGACCGGGCTGGCCCAGGTGGCGCGGGCAGCGGAACCGGAGGGTCTGGACCGTCCCGGGATCCCCGCGTCCCCGGTGACGAAGGTCAGGGCCTTCGACACCACCGGCGCGAACGCGGCGCGGGCCAGGGCCGACAAGGAGCGCGCGGCCAACGAGCGGCAGGCCGAGCGGGCGGGGAAGGAGCGCCGGGCGGGCTGGCCGGGCGGCGGCAGCGCCACCGTGACGCTGAAGCCCGGCGCACACCGCGGGGCGGAGCCGGGCGGCCTCCCGGTCTCCCTGGTCCCGGCAGCGGCTCCCGCGTCCCGTGCCGCGGCGGCCCCCGCGGCGGCGGGCGAGGCCCGCGTCACCGTCCTGGACCAGAGGGCCGCCCGCGCCGCCGGGATCACCGGCGTGCTGCTGACCGCCGCGGCCGGGTCCCCGGGCACCGCCCGGGTCCGCGTGAACTACGGCGGCTTCGCCTCGGCCGTGGGCGGCGGCTGGTCGCAGCGGCTGCGGCTGGTGCGACTGCCCGACTGCGCCCTGACGACGCCGGGCAGAGCGGAGTGCCGCGAGCAGACCCCCCTGGCGTCCGACAACAGCCTCGCCGGGCGGACCGTCTCGGCGACCGTCCCCCTCGGCGCGGCACCGGGCGCCTCCACCGCCCGGCTCACCGGCGGCGCGGACACCGCCTCCGGCGCGACGGTCCTGGCGGTGACGGCCGCCCCGGCCGGCGGCGGCCAGTCCCCCAAGGGCACGGGTGACTACTCCGCGACGAAGCTGGCGGAGTCCTCCTCCTGGCAGGCCGGCAGCAGTTCCGGTTCCTTCACCTGGTCGTACGACTTCACGATGCCTCCCCCGGCGGCCGGCCCCGTGCCCCCGCTGACCCTGTCGTACGACTCGGGCGGCGTCGACGGCCGCACCGCCACCAGCAACAACCAGACCACCACGGTGGGCGAGGGCTTCGGGCTCACCGAGTCCTACATCGAGCGCACCTACCAGTCCTGCGACGACGACGGCCACGCCGACGTCTTCGACAAGTGCTGGAAGTACGACAACGCGCGCCTGGTCCTCAACGGCCGGTCCACCCGCCTGATCAAGGACAACACCAGCGGTGTCTGGCACCTGGAGAACGACGACGCCTCCACCGTGACCCGGTCCACGGGCGCGGTCAACGGCGACGACGACGGCGAGTACTGGACCGTCGTCACCGGGGACGGCACCACGTACGTCTTCGGCCGGAACAAGCTGGACGGCGCCGCGGACCAGCGCACCAACTCCACCTGGACCGTGCCGGTCTTCGGCGACGACTCCGGCGAACCCGGCTACTCCGCCGGAAGCGCCTTCGCCAACCGCTCCCTGACCCAGGCCTGGCGCTGGAACCTCGACTACGTGGAGGACACCGGCGGCAACGCGGCCACGTACTGGTACACCAAGGAATCGAACTACTACAAGAAGAACAAGTCGGCCAAGGCGAGCGCCTCCTACACCCGAGGCGGCTATCTGGCCCGCATCGAGTACGGACTGCGCAAGGGCGCCCTGTTCACCGACCAGGCCGACGCGAAGGTCACCTTCACCCACGCCGAGCGCTGCACCGCCGCCGACTGCACGAGCCTCACCAAGGCCACCTCGGAGAACTGGCCGGACGTGCCGTTCGACGCGATCTGCGCCAAGGACGCGGACACGTGCGACAGCGCGGGCCCCTCGTTCTTCTCCCGCAAGCGGCTGACCGGCATCAGCACCTTCTCCCTGAACGCCACGACGAGCGCCTACGACCCGGTCGACTCCTGGTCGCTGACCGAGGCGTTCCTGGACGGCGGTGACATCGGGGACAGCTCCGACCAGGTCCTCACCCTGAAGTCGCTCAAGCGCACCGCCAAGGCGGGCGACACCAGCATCGCCCTCGAACCGATCGCCTTCACCTACCAGTTGCGGCCCAACCGGGTCGACGGCACCGACGACATCCTCCCCCTGACCCGTCCGCGCGTCTCCACCATCACCTCGGAGACCGGCGCCGTCACCGAGGTCACCCTGTCGGCCCCGGAGTGCCGGCGCAGCGAGGTCCTGGGAGCCGCGCCGGACAGCAACACCCGCTCCTGCTACCCGCAGTTCTGGAACATCAACGGCGCGCAGGACGCCGCGATCGACTGGTTCCACAAGTACCGCGTCACCGCCGTCGGCGTCCACGACGCCGCCGCCACGAACCCGGCCGTGGAGTACGCCTACTCCTACAGCGGCGCGGCCTGGCACCACAACGACGAACCGTTCGTACCGAGCGACGAACGGACCTGGTCCGACTGGCGCGGCTACCGTCAGGTCACCGCGTACACCGGAGCGGCCGGGGGCACCCGCTCCAAGACCGTCTCGCTCTATCTGCAGGGCATGCACGGCGACAAGAACAAGGACGGCACCACCAAGTCCGTCTCCGTCGCGCCCTTGCTCGACACGGACGTCGACTTCGTCTCCGTGACCGACAGCGACCGTTACAAGGGGGCTCTGCGCCAGCAGCTCACCTACAACGGCAGCCAGCCCATCGAGAGCGTCTTCCACAACTACACCTACAAGAACACCGCCACCCAGACCGTTCCGGGCGCGGCCGCCCAGCCGGCGCTGTGGGTCCGCCCGTCCTCGGTGTACACGAGCACGTACCTGACCGGCTCCCAGAGCTGGCGAACGGCCGTGACCAGTCAGAGCTACGACGACCTCGGCATGGTCGTCTCCGCCGACGACTTCGGCCAGCGCGGTCTGAGCGGCGACGAGTCCTGCACGCTGACCTGGTACGCCCGCAACCCCGCCCTCGGCATCACCTCCCTCGTCTCCCGCACCCGCACCGTCGCCAAGCAGTGCTCGACGGCGGAGGCGAGCCTGAACCTGCCCACCGGCAGCGGCTCCGCGGGAGACGTCCTGTCCGACACGGCCTCCGTGTACGACAGCCCCACCGCCACGGCCTGGTCCGCCACCCAGACTCCGACCAAGGGCCACGTCACCTGGGCCGGCCGTGCCACCGGCTACGCGGCGACCGCCGGGACCGACGGGCGGCGCGCGGCCTCCGGCTGGCAGACGGTCTCGACCACCACGTACGACACCCTCGGGCGCCCGTTGACCGTCACCGACACGGCCGGCCGCACCACGTCCACCGCCTACACCCCCGAGGACGCGGGGCCGCTGACGAGGACGATCACGACCGACCCCAAGGAGTTCCGCACGGTCAGCTACATCGACCCGCGGCGCGGACTCCCCCTGCGCGTCTACGACCCCAATCTGAAGAAGACCGAGCAGCAGTACGACGCGCTCGGCCGGGTCACCGACGTGTGGCTGCCGAACCGGTCCGCCGGGGTCCAGACCCCGAACCTCAAGTTCGGCTACCTGCTGAGGAAGACCGGTCCCTCCTGGGTGTCGACCGGCACCCTGAAGAACGACGGCGAGACCTTCAACACCAGCTACGCGATCTACGACTCGCTGTTCAGACCGTTGCAGACCCAGTCACCCACCCCCCAGGGCGGCAGGCTGCTGACGGACACCCGGTACGACACCCGCGGCCTCGCCCACGAGACCTACGCGGACATCTTCGACAACACCAAGACGCCCAACGGCACCTACACCCGCGCCGAGTACGGCCGCGCGCCCCGGCAGGCGGAGACGGTCTTCGACGGCGCCGGGCGGCCGACCGTCAGCACGCTCTACGTGAACGGCACGAAGAAGTGGTCGACCACCACCAGCCACACCGGTGACTCCACCGCCACCACCGGCCTGACCGGCGGCTCGGCTCAGCGCACGGTCACCGACATCCGCGGCCGGACCGTGGAGACCCGCTCCTACGCGGGCGTGAACCCGGCCGACGCCGACTTCGGCACCGGGCCCGGCGTCTCCCACCGGGCGACGAAGTTCACCTACGCCGTCGACGGCAGGCAGAAGGGCATCACCGGCCCGGACGGCGCCCAGTGGGCCTACGGCTACGACCTGTTCGGCCGGCGGACCAGCGCCCAGGACCCGGACACCGGGACGTCGACGACCCAGTACGACACCCTGGACCGGGTCACCGGGACCACCGACTCGCGCGGCAAGACGGTCCTGAGCGCCTACGACGAGGCCGACCGCGTCACCGGCACCTGGGCCGGTTCCCGCACCGACGCCAACCAGCTCACCGGCTTCACCTACGACACCCTGCTCAAGGGCCTGCCCACCACGTCCACCCGCTACGTCGGCGGGAAGAACGGCGCCGCCTACACCCAGGCCGTCACCGCCTACGACAGCATGAGCCGCGCCATCAAGAGCGAGCTGCGGCTGCCCGCGAGCGACCCGTTCGTGGTCGCCGGACAGCCGGCCACGCTGGCGTTCGAGACGCACTACAACATCCCGGGCCAGGTGCAGCAGACCAAGGCCCCGGCACTGGGCGGGCTGGCCTCCGAGATCCTCGGCCTGGAGTACGACGGCCTGGGCAACCTCACCGAGATCGGCGTCTACCTCTCGGCGATCGACTACTCGGCCCTGGGCCAGCCGCAGATGCTCACCAGGGGCACCGGCGCGGCCCGCGTCTACGTGGCCAACACCTTCGAGGAGGGCACGGGCCGCCTCACCCGCAGCTACACCCAGGACCTCACCCACCCCTACCAGTTGCAGGACCTGAACTACAGCTACGACCAGACCGGCAACGTCACCTCGATCGGCGACCCCACGACCCTGGGCGGCACCAGCAGCGCCGAGACCCAGTGCTTCGCCTACGACGCCCACCAGCGTCTGACCGAGGCGTGGACCCCCTCCTCCAGGAAGTGCGCCGACGCCCGCAGCGCCACCGCGCTCTCGGGCCCGGCCCCCTACTGGACCAGCTACACCTACAACACCGCGGGCCAGCGCACCACCGAGACCCAGCACACCGGCACGGGAAACACCCAGACCACCTACTGCTACACCAGCACCGCCCAGCCGCACACCCTGACCGGCACCACCACCGGCAGCAGTTGCGCCAGTCCCCAGCGCACCTACACCTACGACACCACGGGCAACACCACGAAGCGCCCCGGCGTCGCGAGCGGCAGCACCCAAAGCCTGACCTGGTCCGATGAGGGCCGCCTCAGCCGTCTCACCGAGGGCGGCAAGTCCACCGACTACCTCTACGGCGCCGACGGCAACCTGCTGATCCGCGCCACCCAGAACGGCGAACGCGTCCTCTACGCCGGCAGCACGGAACTGCACCTGCGCGCCAACGGCACCACCTGGGCCCAGCGCTACTACGCCGCCGACGGGATCACCGCCGGGCTGCGCACCAACCAGACCGGCACCGAGAAGATCACCTTCCTCACCGGCGACCACCACGGCACCTCCAGCCTCGCCATCGAGCGGCTCGACCAGCAGTTCACCAAGCGCTACTCCACCCCCTTCGGCGCGGACCGCGGCACACCCCAGTTCGGCCCGTGGCCCGACGACAAGGGCTTCCTCGGCAAGACCCGTGACGCCACCACCGGCCTCACCCACATCGGCGCCCGCCAGTACGACCCGTCCATCGGCCAGTTCATCAGCGTCGACCCCGTCCTGAGTCCGGAACAGCCGGAGTCGATGAACGGGTACAGCTACGCCAACAACAGCCCGGTCAGCATGAGCGACCCCGACGGGCTGCGACCCATCGGCCTGTGCGAGTACGGGTGCCAGGACGGGAGTTACACGTATCGCGACTGGCTGACACCCTCGGCCAACGGCACCTGGAAGCCCCACTACGAATACACCAGCTACAACTTCACTGCGGGGGGCGACCTTCACAGCGTCGTAAGGGAGGGGCCGGACCAGCCGTCCGGTAGCGGGAAGACGAAGTTCAAGCCCTACAACTTCAAAACGGAGAAGAAGGCCACAGGAGTAGTCACCTCGCTGCTGCTCCCCGACCCCCGGGAATGGTACCGGTGCATCTCCGGCGACGGGACGAAGCACTGCGTGAACTCCGCCATGGATCTGCCCATGGCCAAGCCCTTGAAGTTCATTCCGGACTCCGCTGTCAAGAAGGGAACCAACTGGGTCGACGACCTGATCAAGAGCAATAAGAAGTGCAACAGGTGCTTCCTCGCAGGAACGGATGTTCTGATGGCTGACGGCAGCACCAAGGACATCGAGGACGTCAGGGTCGGGGACAAGGTCCTCGCCACCGACCCGAAGACCGGCGAAACCGCGGCCCGGCAGGTCACGCACCTGATCATCACCGAGGACGACAAGCAGTTCAACGAGCTGTCCATCGCCACCCCGGACGGCATCGACAAACTCACCGCGACCCACGAGCACCCGTTCTGGTCCCCCTCGGAAAGCGACTGGATCCCCGCGGGCAGGCTCAAGCCGGGCATGACCCTGCGCACGGACACCGGCGAAACGGTCATCGTCACCGGAAACCGCCCCTACACGGACCACGCCCGCACCTACAACCTCACGGTCGATGACCTGCACACGTACTACGTGCTGGCGGGTGAGACTCCGGTCCTGGTTCACAACAGCAACTGTGACCTCCCGGAGGGGTATACCTCTTCCCCCGCGCTCAAGGGTGACCCCTACCATCCGGATACGGTGGCTGAGCGTAGTCGGCAGAGTCGAGAGCTATACGCTGGGACCGTGGCCGATCGGGCAGGTGCGCTCGGGTATAGAACAAGAATTCCCGCACAGAAGGCACCGTTCAATTCGCACGGTCAGGTGGTCTTCTCTAACGGAAAGAACTACATCACGCCTGATGTCGACGGGCATAACGTGTCGGATGGCTGGAAGATGTTCAATCGCAAGGGACAACGGATCGGAACCTATGACCCAGATCTCAACTACCTCAAGGAATGACAACTTCGTGATCGAGGTGATCGATTGCCCGACCTCAGAGGGTACGAGTTCGCTGCCCTCTGAGGCGGTCGGCAGGATCAGGGTCGGCGAGTTCACGGAGACGTTCCTGATGGACCTGAGTTTCTGGACGGTGGATGACTATCGCCGAAGCTGGAATGGTGCGCTGAGGAAGCTAGAAGAGGCCGATAATTCAACCTCCTGCCTCATCGCCTCAATCACCGATCCGGCGGCCAGTAACTTCATCTCCTGTTGGCCGATGTATCGGGACGGGGAAGAGGTCTACGTGCAGAACTCGATCATCTTCCTGGACGAACTCAGCGAGCAGTTCAACCCGCAGGAGCCGTGGCGGTACGTAGAGGCTCGATCGTCGGTCGACGAGGATGGAAACCGGATCTCTGAGTGGTCGACGAGCACCTCTCAGGTGCGGCGGTTCCGTGAGTCTGCCTGGGGGCGATAGAGCCCGCACGCAGATGGGAATTTGAAGCCCCGTCAGGTATGTCCTGGCGGGGCTTCAGCACGGTCTGACGGCAGTAGTTGACGGCAACGTCAGCGGACGGGGGCTGCGCAGAGCGGTGGGTCGTCACCGCAGTCGGGCTGGCCTGCACTCTCGGCTGGGTTGCGGAGGGCGTGGCCGAGGATATCGATAGCGTCGCGTTGGAGGCGGAGTCGGACGTGGGCGTAGACAGTGGCGGTGACGCCGATGTGGGCGTGGCCGAAGAGTTCCTTGATGACGACGAGGTCGACGCCCTGTTCCAGGAGCAGGGTGGCGGTCGAGTGTTGAAGGTCGTGGAAGCGGATCGTCCGGAGTCCTGCGCTGTGGATGAGGCGGCGGAAGTGGCGGGTGAGGTTGGTGGGGTCGAGCGGCCTGCCCTTCGGGGTGGTGAAGAGGAGCCCATTGTCCGCCCAGTCCGTTCCGGCGGCCTGCGCTCTTCCTGTTGCCGTTCCTGGTGGATCTTGAGGGAGCTGATGCATGCGGCGGGGAGGGCGATGCGGCGTGCGAAGGCGAGGTTCTTGGCTTTCAGGACGGTCAGGCCCTGGCTGCAGGTGCGCTGGCGGGAGCGGTGGATGGTGGCGGTTCCACCGTTGAGATGGAGGTCTTCCCAGTGAAGGCCAAGGAGTTCGCCTTTACGGAGTCCGGTGTGGAGGGCGAGTTCGAACAGGGCATGGAGCCGGTGTCTGCGCGCGGCTGTGAGGAACTGGCGGGCTTCGTCGACGGTGAGGGGTTCGAAGCGCCGGGGCCGTGGGGTGCCGGTGCGGACGTTGCGGGCGACGTTGCGCGGGGTCTCCTCCTCGCGGACGGCGTGCTCCAAGGCGGACTTGAGCACGGAATGGAGGTAGGTGAGCGTCAGCGGGGAGAGCAGCTTGGCTCCGCACCGGCCAGCGGCCCAGCAGCGGGACTGTTCACGCCGGGCGTCGATGCCGCGCGTGCATCACTGACAGGTGGTGCGGAGCTGGTTGAGCCAGGTACAGATGTCCTTGACGGTGAGCTTCTTCTTACCCAGGCCGGGAATCAGGTACCGGTCGACGCAGGCGGCGTATCGCGTGTGGGTGTTCTCGCGGAGCTGGGAGACGGCGACGTTCTCCAGCCAGTACGTCAGGTATGCGGCCAGGCTGCCCTGCGCAGAGGGATGGGGAGACCGCGGTTGCTGGCGGCGATCTTCTCGGTGAGCTTGGCCAGGGCTTCCTTTCGCGTCGTGCCGTGGACGCGGACGCGGACGCGGCGGGTGTTGGCCGCTAGTGGTCGTAGACCACCGTCACCGGGGCGTGGTCGGACCAGCGGTCCGCGTGGGTCGCGGCGCGCTCCACCGTGGCCTTGACCGCCTTCGCCGCCAGGCCGGGCGTCGCGATGTGGTAGTCGATGCGCCAGCCCGTGTCGTTGTCGAAGGCACGCCCCCGGTACGACCACCACGAGTACGGGCCCTCCACGTCCGGGTGCAGGGCGCGCACCACGTCGGCGTAGCCGCCCTCGGCCGGGTCGAGGACCCGGGTGAGCCAGTCGCGCTCCTCGGGCAGGAAGCCGGAGTTCCTGGTGTTGCCGCGCCAGTTCTTCAGGTCGGCCCGCTGGTGGGCGATGTTCCAGTCGCCGCAGACCACGACCTCGCGGCCCTCGGCGGCGGCCCGTTCGCGCAGTTCCTTGAGATGGGCGAGGAAGGCGTCCATGAAGCGGATCTTCTCGTCCTGCCGCTCGGTGCCGACCTCGCCGGACGGCAGGTAGAGCGAGGCGACCGTCACCCCCGGCAGGTCGGCCTCGACGTACCGCCCACTGGTGTCGAACTCGGACGACCCGAAGCCGATCCGCACCGCGTCCGGCTCGCGGCGGCTGTAGAGGGAGACGCCCGCGCGGCCCTTGGCGGCGGCGGGGGCGTGCGTCACGTGCCAGCCCTCGGGGGCGCGGACGTGCCCGGGGAGCTGCTCCGGCTCGGCGCGCACCTCCTGGAGGCACAGCACGTCGGCCGAGGTGCCCGCCAGCCACTCCACGAAGCCCTTCTTCGCGGCGGCACGCAGACCGTTCACGTTGACGGAGGTCACTGTCAGCAACGCACTCTCCCTGCCCTCACACCCGCACCCCGGACCTTGACGAAGGTCACGGTGAACAACAGGGCACCATACCGGCACACTGGACGATGTCCCGTGTCACGATGCATTGAAATACGGTAGAAAGCATGAATATCCGCCGGGTTCCCTTCGACCACCCCGACGCCATGAAGCTCAACGACGAGGTCCAGGCCGAGTACGACGTCCGCTACGGCGACGGCGGGGACGCCACCCACCTCGACGCGGCCGACTTCGCGGTGCCGAACGGCCTGTACCTGCTCGTGTACGACGAGGACGACGTCCCGGTCGCCTCCGGCGGCTGGCGCCGCAGGGACACCAACGAGGAGGGCAACCGGGACGGGGACGCCGAGCTGAAGCGGATGTTCGTGGTCGAGCGGGCGCGCGGCCGGGGCCTGGCCCGGCGCGTGCTGGCCCTCCTGGAGGAGGACGCCCGCGCGGCCGGCCGCGTCCGCATGGTGCTGGAGACCGGCACCAAGCAGCCCGAGGCCGTGTCCCTGTACGCCTCCAGCGGCTACGCGCCCTGCGAGAAGTTCGGCTACTACCGCTTCCACGACGAGAGCCTCTGCTACGCGAAGGCGCTGTAGCCGGGCGGGGCGCGGGCCGGGCTTCACGGCGGCCTCCGGCCGCCTCGAACCCAGGCCCCTTGGCCCCCGGCCACCTCGAACCCCGGCCCCACCCCGGCGCCTGGAACCGGGGCCGGGGACATCAGGGCCGGGGAGACGTCGGCTCACGGTCGCCCCCGTCCCTCGGCTCGGAGCCGGGGCCGGGTACGGGGCTCACGGCCGGGGCGCGTCACCCGAGGACGCGGGCGGGCATGCCCGGTCGAAGGCCCGACGAAGGTCCGACGAAGGCCAGGACGTGCCGACGGCACCGCTCCCCCGGCGCGGACCCGCCCGCTCCCGGACTCCGGGACACCCGCCCCGTACCCACGGCGTACGGCCCCCTCCCCCACCGGAGCCTCCGCCGCGGGGGCCTCCGCCCCCGCCGTTCACAGGCCGTGCGCGCCGAGGCGGGACTCGTACTCCACGGCGATGTCCTCCGGTTCCCGGGCCGGGTCGTCCCAGAGGGCCTCCAGCTCCGCGCGGACAAGGGCGGGCAGCGCCCCGTACCGCTCGGTCCAGGTCTCGGCCCCCGGCATCCAGTAGCCGACCACCTTGAACCGTTCCGCGGGCAGCCCGAGATCCCGCCGCAGATGGCGCCGTACGCCCCGGCAGGCCGTCGTCTGCCCGGCGGCCCACACGTACCCGCCGGTCGGGTCGGTGCCCGGCGGGACCGCCGCGGCGGCCAGCTCGGCCAGTCGGCTCGGTCCGTGGCCGTTGCCCCCGTACACCCAGGTCGTCCGCAAATGCGGGCGGTCCGGGAGCGGCTGCGCGCAGGACGGGTCGGGCACCTCGACGACCGCCCGGGTCCTGATCCCCGCCGGTGTCTGCTCGACGATCCGGGCCGCGGCGGGCAGGCCCGTCAGGTCGGTGACCAGGACCTGCCAGGCGAGGTCGGCGGGGGGATCGTAGAGCCCGGTGGGGGAGGTGAGGCCGAGCACGTCCCCGGGGCGGGCCGCCGCGGCCCAGCCGGACGCCACCCCGTGGTCGTGCAGCACGAAGTCGATGTCGATCTCCCCGGCCTCCGGGCGGACCGCCCGCACGGTGTAGGTGCGCATCGGGGCGGCGGGCCGTCCCTCGGGGTTCCGCCAGCCGCCGTCCCCGGTGGCCTCGGGCAGGGAGACGTCACGGTGGTCGGGGCCGTGCGGGAGGAAGAGGCGTACGTACTCGTCGCCGATCCCCGTCGAGACGAAGCCGGCGAGGCCCTCTCCGTGCAGGGTGACCCGGGCCATGGCCGGGGAGACCCGCCGGACGCGGGAGACGACGGCGCGGTGGATGGTCATGGGTGCTGCTCCTTCGTACGGGGGCCTCTCGCCCCCGGTCCTGCGGACGGTGCGGACGGCGGGTGGACGGGTCCGGGCGCGCGGGGCACGCCGCCGGGCCCGGAAGGCGCGTCGGCCGACCCGGCAGGCGCCTCCTCGGACCGGCGGCGGGCGCCACCGGGCACGGGGCGGACGTCGACCACCCCGGTCCGGGCCTCCCCCGCTCCGGGCCGGGCGCCACCGGAACCCGTACAGGACCCTCCGGACCCCGTACGGGACTCCCCGGCCCCGGTCCCGGCGTCACCGGAGCCGGGGTGCGCGTCGCCCGACCCGGTACCGGCGGCGTCCGAGCCCGGCCGCGCCCCGCCGGGACCGGAAGGCGCGTCGCCGGGACCGGGAGTCCCGTCGACGGTCCCGGAAGGCGCACCCCCCGCACCCCCCGGCGGACGGGGCCCGGGGACGGCTCCGGTGGAGGTGTACGCCTCCCACAGGGCCGCGTACTCGCCCGGCCGGGCGAGGAGTTCGGCGTGGCTGCCGTACCCGGCGGTCTCGCCCCGGTCCAGGACGAGGACCCGGTCCGCGTCCCTGGCCTGCTCCAGGCGGTGGGCCACGATCACGGCGGTGCGGCCCCGGACGGCCCGGGCGAGGGCGGACCGCAGCAGCGCCTGGGTGCGGGGCCCGGACTCGGCGGTGGCCTCGTCGAGGACGACGACGGGCGGATCGGCGAGCAGCACCCGGGCCAGCGCGAGGTGCTGCACGGCGCCGTCGTCCAGGGGCGCCCCGCCGGGACCGAGCACCGTGCCGAGCCCGTACTCCCCCGTCAGCGCCCAGTCGGCCCCCACCTCGCGCAGGGCGTCGGCGAGTTCGGCGTCGGTGGCGCCGGGCCGGGCCAGCCGCAGGTTGTCGGCGAGGGTGCCGCCGAACAGATGGGTCTCCTGGGTGACCAGGTAGCGGGCACCGCCGCCGGCCGTGATCCGGCCCCGGGTGGGTTCGTCCAGCCCCGCGATCAGGCGGGCCAGGGTGCTCTTGCCCGAGCCGCTGGCCCCGACGAGGGCGAGGCTGGTGCCCGCCGGCACCTCCAGCCGGATGCCGCGGAGCACCGGACGCACCCCGTCGTACGTGTACGAGACGTCCTCCACCCCTATCCCCGTGCCCGGCACCGCCTCCCGGGGCGCCGCCGGGTCCCCGTCGCCCGGGTCCCCGTCGCCCGGGACGCCCAGGACGCCCAGATCGGTGATCCCGACCAGGCGGGCCAGGCCCACCGTGGCCCGCTGGATGTCGTCGAGGCTGCGCAGCAGCGCGCCGATCGGGTCGAAGAGCCGGTGGAAGTAGAGGGCGGCGGCGGTCGCGGCGCCCAGCGAGACCTGTCCCGAGCGCACCAGCGCGAAGCCGGTGGTGAGCACCGCCGCGAGGCCGAGGAACTCCGCCGCGTTGAGCAGACCGGTGAAGCGGTTCCGCAGCCGCGCCCCGTCCCGCTGCCGTTCGACCGCCCGCAGGCTGCGCCGGGCCAGTTCCGCCAGCCGCCGGTCCTGCTCCCGGTGGGCCCGCACCGTCTCGGCGCCCTGCACGGACTCCACGACGGACTGCCCGCGTTCCGACTCCAGGCGGCGGACGTCCCCGTACACCGCGTGCGAACGGGCCAGGAACCGCCGGGTGGCGAGGACGTGGACGGGCAGGCAGACGAGTCCGGCCAGGGCCAGCCGGGGATCGAGGACCGCCAGCCCGACCACGCTCAGGGCGACGGTGAGTCCGGCGGCGGTGACGTCGGGCAGCACGTCGGAGGCGGCCTCGGAGACCGCCTCGACGTCCCGGGTGACCCGGGAGACGACGTCGCCGCTGCCGGAGGACTCCACCAGGTCGGCGGGCAGGTGGACGGCGGTCCGGAAGACGTCCTCGCGCAGCTCCGCCAGCACGTCCTGCACCAGCGCGGCCAGCATCCGCCCGCCCACGAGGGCCGACAGCGCCCCGGCCGCCGCGGCGAGCACCAGGAGCAGACCGAGGACGAGGAACCGGCCCGGCGCGGCCCGGTCGACGACCGCGTCCACGACGGCGCCGAGCAGCGGCGGGGTGGTGAGTGTGACCGCCGTGCCGGCGACCAGGGTGAGCAGGGCCGCGGCGAGCCGCCCCCGGTGCGCTCCGAGCCGTCGCCGCACCTCGCGCCGGGTGCGGCGCGGACCGGCGACCGGCAGGGCGCGGGGCGGACGGGCACCGGACGGGGCGTCCTTCCCGGTGCCCGCCTGGGTCACCTTCCCGGCACTCGCGCGGGCGTCCTCCCCGGCCTCCACCGGGGTGTCTCCCCCGTCGCCCACCGGGGTGTCCTCCCCGTCGCCCACCGGGGTGTCCTCCCCGTCGCCGACCGGGGTGTCGTTCCAGGCGCTCACCGGGGTGTTCCTTCCGGTTCGTGGTCCGGCCCGCCGAGGTCGACCACCCGGTCGCAGGCGGCGAGCAGGAGGGGGCTCGTGGTGATCAGCAGGATGGTGCCGGGCAGCTCGCGCAAGCCCCGGGCGATGCGCCGCTCGGTGGAGGGGTCGACGGCGGTGGTGGGTTCGTCGAGGACGACGAGGTCGGCGCCGGTGTGCAGGGCGCGGGCGAGGAGCAGGCGCTGGCGCTGTCCGCCGGAGAGCCTGCGGCCCCGCTCGCCGACCTCGGCCAGGTCGCCGCCGACGTGGTCGAGGACGTCGTCGAGCAGGGCGGCCCGGAACACGGCGGGATCGGGGTCGCGGCCCGGGGGGACGACGTTGGAGCGCAGGGTGCCGGAGAACACCGTCCCGTGGTGGGGGGCGGCGACGATCCGGGCCCGGACCCGGTCCGGTCCGAGGTCGACCGCGTCGGCGCCGTCCAGCAGGAGTTCGCCGCGGTCCAGCGGCATCCGGTGGCCGAGGCGGTCGGAGAGCTCCCGGGCGTGCGCGGCGTCGCGCGGGACGACGCCGACGCGTTCGCCGGGGCGGACGTCCACGGGCCCGGTGGTGCCGGGCGGGTGCCAGCGCAGCAGCGGGGCGCCGGGGACGGACTCCCGGGGCGGGTCCGGTGGGGTGCCGGGGACCGTGCCGGGGACGGCGGCGATCAGGGGCGGCCGTCCGATCAGGGCGCCGAGCCGGCGGGCGGAGGCCCGTTTGTGCGCCCAGTTGGAGGCGAAGGTGCCGACGTGGGCGAGGGCGCCCTGAAGGTACTGGGCGAGGCCCAGCACGGTCACGAGCCGGCCGATGGTCAGCCGCCCGTCGAGCGCGAGCAGTCCGGCGGCGGTGGCGAGGGCCGCGAGGAACACCCCCGACAGGAGCCTGCTGAGGCCGCCGTAGGCGAGGACGGCGCGGGCGGCGGCGACGGCGCCGTCCCGGGAGTCCCGGCTGGCGGCGCGGTAGCGGCGGGCGGCCTCGGCGCGGGCGTTCATGCCGATCACCACCCGCAGTCCGGTGATCATGTCGGTGGCCACCTCGCCGGCCCGCGCCGCCGATCCCTGCTCGGCCAGGCCCCGTGCCTCCAGCGGCGCCGACAGACGGCGCATCAGGGCCAGCATCAGTACGGTGCCGACGATGACGCCGAGGCCCAGCGGCACCGAGACGATCAGCAGGGCGGTGGAGGCGGTGAGGATCGCCGTGAGGGTGGACGCCTGCTGGACGACGCTCCAGGAGACGCCCGCCACCCGGTAGGTGTCCGACGAGACCAGGGCGAGCGCCTCGCCGGTCCCCGGGGCGCCGCGCAGTCCGCGCGGGTCCAGCAGCCGTTCCACGGCGCGCTGGCGCAGGGCGTGTTCGCCGTGACCGTAGACGGTCACCATGGCGGCGGCGGCCCGCTGGTAGGACAGGGAGAGGACGGCGAACACCCCGGCGAGGACGGCGAGCCAGCCGAGCAGGGCGGTGCGGTCCCCCGGGGCCAGGGCCCGGTCGATGACGACGCCGATCAGGACCGGCACCAGGGCCTCGCAGAGTTGGTGCAGCATGAACCCGAGCGTGGTCAGCACCAGCAGCCGGGCCCGCCCCCCGCTCAGCAGCGCGACGCGGAACAGCGCGGGGACGGACCCCTCGTCGCGGACGCCGGTCCCGCCCCGGGTCACCGGGTGCTCCGGGGACGGGCCTGCGGGACGGCCGCGGACGCCGGGACGGCCGCGGACGCCGGGACGGCCGCGGACGCCGGGACGGCCGCGGACGCCGGGACGGCCGGGCCGGGGACGGTCCCGCAGGGCGGCCCGCACACCTCTTCCACCCGTTCGGCGGTGACGGCCTCCCAGGGGGCGCCGCCGGCGACGACCAGGCCGGCGCGCGGGGCGACGGGTCGGCCGGCGGGGCGCGCGGCCCGGCTCCGGTCGTGCGGCACCGCGACGGGGGAACCGTGCGGATCGGTGGGGTCCGGGTGCACCAGGTGCACCAGGTGCTCCGGGTGCTCCGGGTGCTCCGGGTGCTCCGGGTGCTCCGGGACGGTCCGCCGGGCGTGGCCGGGGGCGGCGTCGGTCGCCTCCGGCCGGGCCGGGGCGGGCTCTTCCCGGGCGGGCCGGGCGGTGCGGGCGGTCACGGGGGCTCCTGTCGGGTCGGGGTCCGGTGCCGGCGGGCGGCACGGGGCGGCGGTCGGGCGGAACGGCGGGGGCGGCGGGGCCGGGGTCATCGGCGCCGTCCGCTGTACTGGAGGGCCAGGAGCCAGGCGAGGTAGAGCCCGCCGACGGAGACCGTCACGACGCCGACCGGGACCTCGACCCGCTGGGCGACGAGGTCGGCCGCGACCAGCAGCGCGGCGCCGGTCAGGGCCGCCGGGACGATCCGCAGCGTGGTGCAGCTCCGGGTGAGGCGCCGGGCGATCTGCGGCGCCGCCAGCGCGACGAAGGCGATCGGGCCGACGACCGCGGTCACCAGCGCGGTGAGCGCGACGCCGGTGAGGGTGGCGAGGAGCCGGGTGCGCCGCGCGTGGACGCCCAGTGCCACG
This sequence comes from Streptomyces sp. NPDC107521, assembly GCF_055598485.1. Classification (NCBI taxonomy): domain Bacteria; kingdom Bacillati; phylum Actinomycetota; class Actinomycetes; order Kitasatosporales; family Streptomycetaceae; genus Streptomyces; species Streptomyces sp. NPDC107521. The sequence continues at coordinate 32,650 of NZ_JBVKAT010000019.1, read as the reverse complement.
GCGGTGTCGTCGCCCGCCTCCAGATGGACCAGGGGCCGTACCACGGCGCCGGAGCAGACCAGCAGGACGGCCAGGACGGCCGCGGCGGGGCCGAGCTGGGCGAAGCCGAGCCCGCTGAGCGACCCGGCGCCCCAGGTGGCCGCCAGCATCGCCTGCTGCGGGCTGACCGACAGCAGCAGCATCGAGGTGAGGGAGGACAGGAAGGCGCCGACGGCGATGCCGACGATGATGAGGCGGAAGGGGTCCGTTCCGCCCCGGTGGGCCAGCAGGTACACCGCGAGGGCGGTCACCGCCCCGCCGGTCAGGGACCCCGACGCCACGGCGAGGTGGTCGGCGGTGCCGAGCAGCAGCAGGACGACGCTGGCGCCCGCGTACGAGCCGGAGGTGAAGCCGATCACGTCGGGCGACCCGAGCGGATTGCGGGTCAGCGACTGGAAGATCGCCCCGCTGACGGCCAGGGCCGCCCCGCAGAGCAGCGCGAGCAGCAGCCGGGGCAGCCGCCAGTGGACGACGACGAGCCGCACGCGGTGGTCGGCGTCCGGGTCGAGGAGGGCGGAGAGCACCTGCGCGGGGGTGAGCGGGAGGGAGCCGGAGCCGAGGGTGAGCACGCCGAGCACGGCCACCGCGGCCGCCAGGGCGGCGCAGACCAGCACGGACCGCCGGTCCACGAGCAGGGCCAGCGGACCGGTGCGCCGGACCCACACGGCGCGCCCGAAGTCCACCCGGCCCGCGGACCCGCGGGGCTCGGAGTGCGCGCGGGGCTCGGGGTGCGCGCGGGGCTCGGCGGTCACAGGGCGCTCGCCTTCCGGCGGCGGACCAGCGCGACCAGGACGGGGGCGCCGACCAGCGAGGTGACCAGGCCGACCCGCAGCTCCCCGGAGGGCAGCACCACGCGCCCGACGACATCGGCGACGAGCAGGAAGGCGGGCGCGGCGAGGACGGTGACGGGGAGGATCCACCGCTGGTCGGGGCCGACGCACCAGCGGACCGCGTGGGGCACCATCAGCCCGACGAAGGAGATGGGCCCGGCGACGGCGACGGAGGTGCCCGCGAGCAGCGTGACCGCGAGGACGACGGCCAGCCGGGTCGCCGCCGGGCGGGTGCCGAGCGCCCGGGCGGCGTCGTCGCCGAGCGCGAGGGCGTTCAGCGGTCCGGCGCTGAGCAGGCCCAGGGCCAGGCCCGCGCCGACCAGGGGCAGGGCGACCGCGAGGACGTCGAGCGACCGGCCGCCGATGGACCCCACCGCCCAGAACCGCATGACGTCGAGGGTGGTCGTGCTCCGGAGCACCATGGCGGAGGTGATCCCGCCGCACACGGCGCCGAACGCGACGCCCGCCAGGGTGAGTTTGACCGGGGAGCCGCGGTCGGCGCCGATCGAGCCGAGGACGTAGACGAGCACGGTCAGGACGAACGCCCCGGCCAGGGCGAACCAGATGAACCGGCCCGGGGAGGTGATCCCGAGGACGGCGACCGCGAAGGTCACGGCGAGGCTCGCGCCCGCGTTGACGCCGAGGATGCCGGGGTCGGCCAGCGGGTTGCGGGTGAACGCCTGGATCAGCGCCCCGCTCAGGCCGAGGGCCGCGCCGGTGACGAGTCCGATCACCGTGCGCGGCAGCCGCAGTTCGCGCACGGTCGCGTGGGCGGCGGAATCGTCGTGGTGGAACAGCGCGTCCCACACCGTGCCGGGGGCGAGCGGGCGGGCGCCGGTCATGACGCTGAGCACGGCGGCGGCGAGCAGCAGCGCGAGGGCGGCGAGCAGGACCAGCGGGCGGAGCCGGTCCCGCCGGGCCCGGCCCGCGGCGGCGGGCGGGCCCGGCTCGTCACGCGCCGCGCGGGCGGCGGGCGGGGGCGGTGCGGTCTTCATGGGGGTCCTCGGGGGTGTCACCGGGGCGGGAGCCGGTGGTCAGGCGCCCGCGCCGGTGGTGCCCCGGCCCGCGACGGCGGCGGCGAGCATCGGCACGTAGCGTTCGATCGCCCAGGGGATGGAGAGCACCGAGGGGCCGCTGGTGGCCATGCCCAGGGTCGGGTCCTGGACGAAGGCGTAGCGCTTGCCGGCGATCGGCTTCCAGCGCCGGAACAGCGGGTCGTCGAGGGAGTGCTTGACGTCCTCGGGCCCGTTGGCCCAGGCGACGAAGATGTCGGCGTCGATCGTGTCGAGCTTCTCCAGGCTGACCCCGCCGTACCAGTTGGTGCCCTTGGCGGTGGAGGCGATCCGCTCCATCGAGGGGGTGTTCTCGAAGCCCAGCTCGGTCAGCAGCCGTACCCGCGCGTCGTAGTCGAGGTACAGGCCGACCTCGGTGGAGCCGGACGAGAGCGCCACCCCGTAGGCGAAGGTGGTGCCCTTGAACTCCGGGTGGCTCTCGCCGACGGCGGCGAGCCGCCCCTGCACGTCCGTGACCAGCTCCCGGGCCCTGGCGTCCTCGCCCATCGCCCTGCCGATGGTGCGGGTCATCTCCTGCCAGGTCCCGCCGTCCCAGGGCTTCTTCAGGTACGGGAGGGTGGGGGCGATCTCGGTGAGGCGCTGGTAGTCGACGTCCGTGATGCCGGAGTAGAGGCCGATGATCAGGTCGGGCTCCAGGGCGAGGATCTGCTCGAAGTCGATCTCCCCGGACTCTCCGTAGCGCAGGATCTCGGGCATCGGGCCGCCGAGTTCCTCCACCGCGTCGCGGAACCAGGGGGTGTGGCCCTCCTTGTCGCCGCCCCACTGCTCGTCGACGCCGACGGGGACGGTGCCCAGGGCGGCGACGACGTCCAGCGACATCCAGCTCATCGCCACGACGCGACGGGGCTTCTCCTTGACCGTCGTGCGTCCGTGGGCGTGCTCGATGGTCACCGGGAAGCTCGCGGCGGCCCCGCTCCCGCCCTTCCCGGCACCGGCCTCCGGGGCCTTCCCGGTCCCGGAGCCGCAGCCCGCGAGGAGCACGACGGCGGCGATCGTGAGCGCGAGGACGCGGACCAGGGGTCCCGCTCCGCGTCGTGCCGGGAGGGATGTGGACATGATTCTCCTTGGATCGGGGCGGGGGCGTGCGGGGCGATGCCCGGGACGGGGCGGGGCGAGGGCCCGCGCGGTCCCGCACGGTGGCCCGGCGGACGGGCGCACGGAGGCCCCCGCCGCGCTGGTTAGGTAACCCTCACTTGAGTGAAAGCTATGGGGCACCGACGGAGGCGAGGGGCGCGATCCGGCCAGACCGCGTCGCGGATCAGCCACGGAGACGGCGATGAGGGGCGATGGAGCCACGGCGCGCGGGAGGGCGGCCGCCCCGGTACGCGGCGGCGGGCGACGACGGGACGGGGCGACGGGCGGCCACGGGACGGGTGACGGGTGACGGGCCGGCCGGGGTGCACGGGGCTCGGCGCGGGGCGGGGGGCGGGGGGCGCCAGGGATACCGGGGTGGTGCCGGGAACGCCGGACGGGGCGCGGGACCCCGCCGCGCGCGTCGGCCCCGGTGCGGGCCGTGCCCGTCCGTCAGCCGCGGGCGGGGACCGTGCCGTCCGTCAGTCGCGGGTGCGGGCCGTGCCCGTCCGTCAGTCGCGGGCGGGGACCGCGGCCGCGTGCCGCCGCAGGTACTCGGTCGGGCTGACGCCGGTCACCCGGCGGAAGGCCGCGGAGAAGGCACTGGTGGTGGTGTAGCCGCAGCGGTGGGCGACCAGGTTCACCCCGTGCCCCCGGGCGAGCAGGCCGGTGGCCAGGGACATCCGCACCAGTGAGCGCCACCGGGCGAAGGGCATGCCGACGTCCTGGACGAAGGCCCGCGTGACCGTGCGCACGCTCAGCGCGTGCCGCGCGGCCCACTGCTCCAGCGAGAGGCCGCTCTCCGGATCGCGCATGACGTCCTCGGCCAGCGCGCGGATGCGCCGGTCCTCCGGCACCGGGACCTCGATCACCGTGCCCGGGTCCTCCTCCAGCATGTCGAGGACCACGCGCTGGGTGCGCAGCCGCAGACCGTCGGGCATGGCGGTGGCGTCGAGGTGGAGCAGCATCTCCTGCAGGGCGCGGCCGACCCGCACCCTGTGCGGGAAGGTGCGGTGCGGCGGGATCGCCTTCCGGGTGACGTACGTGAAGCAGCTCACGCTGTCCGCCTCGGGCCGGCAGGCGTGCGGGGTCCCGGGCGGCAGCCACAGGCCCTGGCCCGGGACGAGGTGCCGCACCGCGTCGGGGGTGTGCACCGTCATCGGCCCGAGGTGCGGCCAGGCCAGCAGGGCGTCGGCGTGGGTGTGCGCCCCGCCGGAGAACGCGGCCGCCTCCGGTCCGCCGAGGACCGCCGTGGTCAGCAGATAGGGCTCGACCACCAGGGCACCGCCCGGGAAGGGCTCGGTCCAGCGGAGGACGTCCGCGGCGCGCGTGCGACTGACAGCAACCGACATGAACTTAGGCTAGCCTAAGTTCGCCGGATCACTCCGGGAGGAGCCGCCGCCGGGACCCGGGCGAGCAGGGCCGCTCCCGACCCCGGCGGAGCACGCGACTTCCCCGGCGGCCCCCGCCGGACCGGAAGGACGACGGCATCGGCCCGGACGCCCGCCGAAAACTCCCCGGAACGACGAAGATCCCGCCCGATCATGTGATCGGACGGGATCTCGTCAACGCTTCTGAGGATTCCTCAGAAACAATGTGCGTGGACCTGTGGGGATTTGAACCCCAGACCCCCTCGATGCGAACGAGGTGCGCTACCAGACTGCGCCACAGGCCCTTGCAACGAGTGAAACTTTAGCACCCCGACCGGCCTGCTCAAAAATCACTTCCCGGTGCCGCCCGGGAGGGTCCCGCGAGGGGCCGTGCGGGGCCGGCTACTCGTTGGCCGCGCGGGGACGGTCGCCGTCCTCGTACTGGTCGAAGAGCGGGGTCCGGCCGCGCTCGCGGGAGCGGCGGGCGGAGGCGGCCCGGCGGGCACCGCTGCGCCGGGGCGCCTCGGGGCGCTCCTCGGCCCCGGGGGACGGGCGGTCCTGGTGGGCGCCGCGCCCCTCGGAACCGGAGGCGGAGCCCGCGCCGGACGCCGGGGAGGGACCGGCGGGGGACGGGACCGCCGGGGTCTCGCGGTCCGGGGTCATCGCGCTGGAGCGGGCCGAGCTCCAGGCGTCCGGCGCCCCGAGGTCGATGTCCGGGGTGGCGCGGGGGGCCACCGGCGCGGTGACGTAGGTGGGCAGCGGCACCGGGACCGGGTCCCAGCTCTCTCCGCGGCCGGGCCGCCGCTGCCGTTCGCGCTGCTGGTCGACCCACTCGGCGTGGTCGGTCTGCTCCACCAGGGCCCGGCGGTCGGCGGCCAGGGCCGAGAGCCCGGAGTCGGCCTCCGCCTCGGGCGCGTCGTCCGGTTCGTCGGCGCCGGGGTCGCCCGGGAGGTCGGCGGGGGCGCGGCGCCGCGTCCGCCCGTCGCGGTCCCGCAGGCGCTGCGCCGCGGCCTCGGCCTGACGGCGGTCCATCTGGAAGGTGAACCGGCGCCGCTCCTGGGAGCGCAGATGGGCGATGTACGCGCTGAGCAGCACCGCGGGCACTGCGGGGGCCCAGAGGAACGCCAGCCCGCCGACGGCCGCGACGCCCGAGCCGAGCGTGAAGGCCAGGAAGAGGACCACGGTGGTGCGCCGGCGGCGCGCCAGTACCTGGGAGCGCCGGGCGCGGGCCGCGGCCTCCGGGGAACCGGGGGCGGGCCGGGCGGCGGGCCCCCGTCGGCGCTCCGGCGCGGACCGCTCCGGCCCGGACCGCTCCGGCCCGGACCGCTCCGGCGAGGGCTGATCCGAGGGGCGATCCGAGGACCGCTCCTGCGAAGGCCGATCCGAGGGGCGTCCGGCGGCGGGCCGGGCCCCGGGGCGCTCGGCCGGCGGCGGTGCCGCGGACCGCTCGGGCGCGGACGGCCGCGCCTCGGCCCGGGACTGGCGTCCGGTCCTGGACACGGCGAACGCCCGGACGTCCACCGAATCGGTGGCGGCGTCCGGCGCGTCGGCGTCCGGCTCCGCCTCGGAGGCCGGGCGTGACCGCAGGTCCTTGGCGTACCGGCGCTCCATCCCCGCCCGTCCGGACAGCAACCGGATGGCCGTGCTGAAGCGTTCCGTCGGACGGGCCTCGTTCAGCTCGTCCTGCCTACGGAGCCACATCGGCACCAAGTAGGCGGCCCAGGCCCCGACAATGACTGCGTAGATGAGGCCGCTGCTGCTCACGCCTCACACGGTAGAGGGGTTCGCACGAGGCCATCCGCCAATTGAGCCGGTGTGTCGCACGATCTGGCTGATATTTCTCACTTTTTTTATGACTGATGTGATCAGAAGACCGCTGGATTGGCTTTTATATCGAACACCTATTCCATTCCGGTTCCCGGACGGGTCGGATTCCCCGGGTTGCGCGCGCTCCGGCTCCGTGTCCGCTGCCAGCGGCGGAGCAGCCCCTCGGGGACCTCCTCCGCGGTGAGCGCGAAGACCAGGTGGTCGCGCCATCCCCCGTCGATGTGGAGGTAACGCGGCCTCAGTCCCTCCTCGCGGAAACCGAGTTTCTCCACCACCCGGCGGCTGGGCCGGTTCTCGGGACGGATGCAGACCTCGACGCGGTGCAGCCCGACGGTGCGGAAGCAGTGGTCGACGGTCATCGCCACGGCCGTCGGCACGACCCCCCGGCCGGCCAGCGCCTCGTCCACCCAGTAGCCGATGTGCCCGGAGCACATGGAGCCCCAGGTGATCCCGGCCACCGTCAACTGCCCGGCCAGTTCGCCCCGGTGCTCGATGACGAACGGCAGCATCCGGCCCGCGCCCGCCTCCGAGCGCAGGTGACGGACCATCTGGCGGTAGGTCGGCCGGTGACCGGCGGGGGCGCCGGGCGCGGGCGGCGGGATGGTCGCCTCCCAGGGGCGCAGCCAGTCGCGGTTGCGGCGGTTGACCTCGCGCCAGGCGCGCTGGTCGCGCAGCCTTATCGGCCGGAGGACGAGGTCGCCGTCCACCAGTTCGGCGGGCCAGGAGGGGCCGTTCAGCGCGCACCCCCGTCGACGCCGGGCCTGGGGTGGTCACCGCCGCGGAGCTGGTCCACGGCGTGCCGGAGCAGCGGCTCCAGGACCGCCAGGCCGTCCTTCACCCCGCCGGTGGAACCCGGCAGGTTGACGATCAGGGTGCCGTCGGCGACGCCCGCCAGGCCCCGGGAGAGCGCCGCGGTGGCGACCTTCTCCCGGCCCCGGGCGCGGATGGCCTCCGCGATGCCGGGAACCTCGTGGCCGATGACCGCGCGGGTGGCCTCGGGGGTGCGGTCGGTGGGCGAGAGTCCGGTGCCGCCGGTGGTGACGATCACGTCGTACCCGGCGGCGGTGCCCGCGCGCAGGGCCTCCTCGACGGGGGCGCCGTCGTCGACGACCAGGGGGCCGTCGACGGCGAAGCCGAGGCGCCGCAGCCCGTCGGCCAGCAGGGGGCCGCTCCTGTCCTCGTAGACGCCGGCGGCGGCGCGGTGGGAGGCGGTGACGACGAGGGCCGCGTAGGGCGCGGAGAGGGCGGCCCCGGGTGTGGTCGGCTCTGTCATGCCCGGCTCCAGTCGCCCGACGCGCCGCCGCTCTTCTCCTCCACCCGCACGTCCGTGATGACCGCCCCCTTGTCGACCGCCTTGACCATGTCGACCACGGTGAGCGCGGCGACGGAGACCGCGGTGAGGGCCTCCATCTCGACGCCCGTGCGGTCCGTCGTGCGGACCGTGGCGGTGATCTCCACCGCGTCGTCCGCGACCGACAGGTCCAGTGTCACACCGGAGAGGGCCAGCGGGTGGCAGAGCGGGACGAGGTCGGGGGTGCGCTTGGCGCCCATGATGCCCGCGATCCGCGCGGTGGCCAGCGCGTCGCCCTTGGGGACGCCCTCGCCGCGCAGCAGTTCGACCACCCGGGGGGCGACGAGGACCCGGCCGGTGGCGCGGGCGGTGCGGGCGGTCACGTCCTTGCCGGTGACGTCGACCATCCGGGCGGCGCCCGCGTCGTCGAGGTGCGTCAGCCGTGCCGGGGTGGCCCGCGCGGCCTGCCCGTCCGTTGTGTCCGGCGTGTCCGGTGTGGGTCGGTCCTGCGTGCTCATGCTGTGTGGCGCTCCCGGTCCGGGCCCGGCGCGGTGCGGCGCGCGGGCCTGCTGTGCGCGACACGGTATCGCGGGCGGGGCCCGGTCAGCGGAGCAGGAGCACCCGGACCTCGGCGCCGGGTTCGACGGACTCGGTCTCCTCGGGCACCACGATCAGCGCGTCGGCGTGGGCGAGGGCGGCCACCAGGTGGGAGCCGGAGCCCCCGACGGGGCGGACGGAGCCGCCGTCGCAGGTGGCGCGCAGGAACTGGCGGCGCCCTTTGGGCGAGGTCAGCGCCTTCTCCGTGACCAGGGTGGCGGTGACGGTGGGCCGGTGGACGTCCGGGAGGCCCATCAGGGTGCGGATGGCGGGGCGGACGAACAGCTCGAAGGAGACGTAGGACGACACCGGGTTGCCCGGCAGGGCGAGGATCGGGGTGTGGTCGGGGCCGATGGAGCCGAAGCCCTGGGGCTTGCCGGGCTGCATGGCGAGCGTGCGGAAGTCGACGCCGCCGCCGGGCTCGTCCTCGTCGCCGACGTGCGCCAGCGCCTCCTTGACCACGTCGTACGCCCCGACGCTCACGCCGCCGGTGGTGACCATCAGGTCGGCGCGGACCAGTTGGTCCTCGATGGTGGAGCGCAGGGTCTCCGCGTCGTCCTCGACGGCGCCGACCCGGTAGGCGATGGCTCCGGCGTCCCGGGCGGCGGCGGTCAGGGCGAAGCTGTTGGAGTCGTAGATCTGACCGTGGGCCAGCTTCTCGTCGGGCTGGACGAGTTCGCTGCCGGTGGAGACGACCACCACGCGCGGGCGCGGGCGCACCCGGACCCGGCCGCGGCCGATGGCGGCGAGCAGGGCGATCTGCGGGGGGCCGAGGACGGTGCCGGCCTCCAGGGCGCGGTCGCCGGCCCGGACGTCGCTGCCCGCCGCGCGCACATGGGCGCGGGGCCCGGCCGGCCGGTGGACGCGGACCTCGCCCTCGGCGCCCTCGGGGCCGAGGCTGCGGGCGCGCATCCCGGTGACGGGGCCCTCGCCGAGGCCGCCGTCGGTCCACTCGACGGGCACCACGGTCTCGGCGCCGGGCGGCAGCGGGGCGCCGGTCATGATGCGGGCGGCCCGGCCCGGGCCCACCTCGGGCGGGTCGGACGGGCCGGCCGCCACGTCCCCGACGACCTCCAGGACGGCGGGGAACTCCTCGCTCGCGCCCGCGACGTCCGCGACCCGTACCGCGTACCCGTCCATGGAGCTGTTGTCGAACGGCGGCAGGGAGACCGGCACCGTGATGTCCTCGACGAGGACGCAGCCCTGGGCGTCGAGGAGGTTCAGCTCGATGGGTTCGAGGGGGCGGACGGTGGTGAGGACGTCCTCCAGGTGGTCCTGGACCGACCACAGGCGGCTGTCGTCACCGGCGGGGCCGTGACCGGGGCGGTCGCGGCCGAGGTCGCGGGGCGCGGCGCTGCTCAAGGGGCTACATCTCCTCGGCTACGTAACTGCGGAGCCAGGTCCGGAAGTCCGGGCCCAGGTCCTCACGTTCGCATGCGAGCCGGACAATGGCACGCAGGTAGTCGCCGCGGTCTCCGGTGTCATAGCGGCGGCCCTTGAAGACGACGCCGTGCACGGGTCCGCCGACGCTCTCGTCCTCGGCGAGCTGCTGGAGGGCGTCGGTGAGCTGGATCTCGCCGCCGCGGCCGGGCTCGGTGGTGCGCAGTATGCCGAAGATGTGCGGGTCGAGGACGTAGCGGCCGATGATGGCGTAGTTGGAGGGGGCCTCGGCCGCGTCGGGCTTCTCGACGAGGCCGCCGACCTTGACGACGTCGCTGTCCCCGGTGGGCTCGACGGCGGCGCAGCCGTAGAGGTGGATCTGCTCGGGCGCGACCTCCATGAGGGCGACGACGCTGCCGCCGTACTGCTCCTGGACGTCGATCATGCGCTGGAGCAGGGGGTCGCGCGGGTCGATCAGGTCGTCGCCGAGCAGGACCGCGAAGGGCTCGTCGCCCACGTGCGGGGCGGCGCACAGCACGGCGTGGCCGAGGCCCTTGGGGTCGCCCTGGCGGACGTAGTGGATCATGGCGAGGTCGCTGGACTCCTGGACCTTGGCCAGCCGGCCGGCGTCGCCCTTCTTCTGGAGGGCGGACTCCAGCTCGTAGTTGCGGTCGAAGTGGTCCTCCAGGGGGCGCTTGTTGCGGCCCGTGACCATGAGGACGTCTCCGAGACCCGCGGCGACGGCCTCTTCGACCACGTACTGGATCGCCGGCTTGTCGACGACCGGCAGCATCTCCTTGGGAGTGGCTTTGGTGGCCGGCAGGAACCGGGTACCAAGCCCGGCTGCGGGGATGACAGCCTTGCTGATCCTTGGGTGGGACTGAGTCATGACCGCCACCCTATCCGGTGCCTTTGGGGAGAATCCGTGACGTGGGGAGCCGACTCTCATATGAGCGTACGAGAACAGGACAGGAGCGATCCTTGACGCACGACGGACCCCCGGCGGAGCCGGACAAGCGGGCGCTGCGGCGCGAGTTGCTCGCGGCACGGGCCGCGCTGACCGCCGATGAGCTGCGGGAATCGTCCGCCGCGCTGGCCGGCCGGGCCCTCGGGCTGCCGGCCGTGGCGGGGGCGCGCACGGTGGCGGCCTACGTCTCGGTGGGCGCCGAACCGGGCACCCTCGCGCTCCTGGACGCACTGCGCGCGCGGGGGGTGCGGGTGCTGCTGCCGGTCCTGCTGCCCGACGACGACCTCGACTGGGGGGTGTACGCCGGGGCCGCTTCGCTCGTCCGCGTGCGGCACGGCGGGCGGATGGAGCTGTCCGAGCCCTCGGGCGGGCGGCTGGGGCCGGAGGCGGTGGCGGAGGCGGACGTGGTGCTGCTGCCGGGGCTGGCGGTCGACGGGCGCGGCATGCGGCTGGGCCGCGGCGGGGGCTCATACGACCGGGTGCTGGCGCGGCTGGAGCGGGCGGGGGCCCGTCCGGCGCTGCTGGTGCTGCTGTACGACGGGGAGGTCGTCGCGCGGGTGCCGGCGGAGCCGCACGACCGGCCGGTGGACGCGGTGGTGACGCCGTCGGGGGTGCGCGCGTTCCGCTGAGCCGGGGCCCGGCCCGGTGGCCGCCGGGGCGCTCCCCCGGACACGGGAACGGCCTCCCCGCGTGCGCGGGGAGGCCGTTCTCACGCGGTGCGGCGTGCGGTCACGGTCTGAGGACCAGGGTGTCGCCGGTGCCCTCGTCGACCGCCTTCGCGGTGAAGGACCAGGGCAGCAGCTCACCGGCGGCCCACTTGTCGGTCTGGTCGGTGTAGTGGGCGCTGAAGGCGTGCCCGGAGGCGCCGGTGAGGTTGATCCAGCGGGACTTGTCGAAGTCCGCGAGGTTCACGACCATCCGCATGGAGGGCACCCAGACCACCTCGTAGCCGCCGGCCGCGTTCCAGCCGGTGGCGTTGACGGCCGCCTCGCCGCCGCTCAGCTCCCAGGGACCGCGGTTGAGGGCGTACTTCAGGAAGCCGGGTCCGGCGGTGCCGAGGGTCTGGTTCTTCAGGAACAGGCGGTGCAGCCGGCCCCAGCTCCAGGTGTCGATGTCCTTGCCGAGCTTGGCGGTCAGCTCCCAGCGGGCCTCGATCATGGCGCGCTTGAACAGGTCGTCCCGGTTGTGGTCGGCGCCCTTGCGGGTGCCGCGCGCGGGCGTGGTCCACCAGTCGCTCTTCGGGTTCTCCAGCTGGGTGCGCACGACCTCGAACCAGCGGTCGCCGCCGTCGGGCTGGGCCTGATCGGCGTCGCGCTGGCCGCATTCGAGGACCTTGACGGCCTCGTCGGCGGGGCCGGTGGTGTTGACCGGGTCGACCCACAGGCACTGGCCCTTGACCCGCAGCTCCTTGGGGAGCTTGTTGCCGAAGCCGAGCTTGAGGATGTTGCGCCAGACGGCGTTGAAGTAGGCCGCGGCGGCCGAGTCGGCCTCCTGGGTGTAGTCCCAGCCCTCCAGCAGCTTCTGCGCCTGGCGGACGTCCTTGTCGGCGACGTCGATCTTCAGCAGCTGGGGCACGATCAGCTTGGCCATCTCGCTGCTGTTGTCGAGCTGCATCTGGCGCATGTCGTCCGTGGAGATCTTGCCGCCGTCCTTGATCTTCTGCTCGATCAGGGAGGTGATGCGCTGGCTGCGGGTGCCGTAGCCCCAGTCGGTGGTCAGGGTGTGGGGGTAGGCGGCCTTGTCGACCACGGCCTGGTTGGCGGTGACGATGTAGCCGCGGTCTGGGTCGTACTCGTAGGGCAGTTCGTCGTCGCCGATGTACTTGCCGGTCCAGCGGTACCCGGGGTCCCAGCCCGGGGCGGGCACGGAGCCGTCGTGGCCCTCGGCGCGGACCGGGATGCGGCCGGGCAGGGTGTAGCCGATGTTGCCCTCGGTGTCGGCGTAGACGAGGTTCTGGGAGGGCACCTCGAACAGGGCGGCGGCCTCGCGGAAGCCGTCCCAGTCCTTGGCGCGGTCGATGGCGAAGACGGCGTCCATGGTGGTGCCGGGGTCCAGCGCGGTCCAGCGCAGGGAGACGGCGTAGCCGTCGCCGCGGTCGGGGGCGGCGGTGTTGACGGTGGCCTTCTTGCCGACCTTGACGAGTTCGCTGTCGCGGTCGGAGATCAGGGGGCCGTTGCCGGTCTCGCGGACGACGATCTTCTTCGACCGGCCGCCGGCCACCTTGATGGTCTCCTCGCGGGTGGTGAACGGCCGGACCTTGCCGCCGTACTGGTACCCCTCGCCGGTGATCTTCTCCAGGTACAGGTCGGTGACGTCGACGCCGGAGTTGGTCAGGCCCCAGGCGATGTTCTTGTTGTGGCCGATGACGACGCCGGGCATGCCCGCGAAGGTGTAGCCGCTGACGTCGTACTGGCAGGTCGCGGAGAGGCTTCGGCAGTGCAGGCCCATCTGGTACCAGACCGAGGGCAGCGCCGGGGACAGGTGCGGGTCGTTGGCGAGCAGCGGCTTGCCGGTGATGGTGTGCTCGCCGGAGACGACCCACGAGTTGGAGCCGATGCCGTTGCCGTTGACGCCGACGGCGGTGGGCAGGTCGGCCAGGGCGTCCTGGAGGCCCATGAGCTGGCTCTGGAGCGCGTCCCCGGCACCCGTGCCGGTCCCGGTTCCCGCGCCGACCCCCGTGCCCGTGCCGGTCCCGTCGAGGCCCGTGCCCGTACCGGTTCCCGTGCCGTCGAGACCGGTTCCGGTGCCGGTCCCGTCACCGGTGCCGTCCGTGCCGCCGTCCGGGCCGCCGCCCCCGTCGAAGGTGCCGGTCAGCTCGTCGTACTGGCCCTCCTGGACGATGGCCCGGTTCCGGTCGTACGGGTACTGGGGGTACAGGTCCGCGATCTGCTTCGGTCCCAGGCGGCTGGTCATCAGCGCCCGGTCGACCTCGTCCTGCATGTTGCCGCGCAGGTCCCAGGCCATGGCCTTGAGCCAGGCGACCGAGTCGACCGGCGTCCAGGGGGCGGGCCGGTAGTCGTTGGTGAAGCCGAGGGCGGCGTACTCCAGGGAGATCTCCTCCGCCTCGCGGCCGTCCAGATAGGCGTTGACGCCCTTGGCGTACGCCTGGAGGTACTTCTTCGTGGACGCCGACAGCTTCTCGTCGTACTCCTTCTGCGCCACCCGGTGCCAGCCGAGGGTGCGCAGGAAGCCGTCGTTCTTCACCTGGCTCCTGCCGAACATCTCCGACAGGCGCCCGGCCGTCATGTGGCGGCGCACGTCCATCTCGTAGAACCGGTCCTGCGCCTGGACGTAGCCCTGCGCCATGAACAGGTCCTCCTCGGAGGAGGCGTAGACCTGCGGGACGCCGTAGCCGTCGCGCTTGACGTCGACCGGGCCGGACAGGCCCCGCAGCGTGATCGACCCCTTGGTCTGCGGGAACGACGCCCGCACCGTGCTGACGGACCAGTACGCCCCGTAGACGAGGCCGCCGATGACGGCCAGGACCAGCACGAGGACGAGCAGACGCAGCTTGCGTCCCCTCCTCCTGCCGGACGTGCCGGTCTGCGGTGCCTGGGTGGCGGTTGTGGTGGGGGGCATCGCTGTCCTTGCTGTCCTAACACGAGCGGCAGGGGCGGGCTGTGCTTCGTACTCAACGCTGGGCCAACTCTAGGCGCAGGGCCCGGTCCCCCTTGACGCGGAGTCGCCTCCCGGCGCGCACGGCCGTTCGATCCTGGCCTGAACGGCGTCAAGAAAGCGTCAAGAGTTAGGTAAGGTAACGAAGTAGTCGGCCGCGGGGTCCCGCGGCTCGTGTGCCATGGAAGCGCGCTCCCACGGGGGAGGTGCGCGCGCTGTGCCGGGGAGAAGGGAAGGGCCGCTGACCGTCCACCACCTCAACCAGCTTCTGCTCGTCTGCTCACTGGTCCTGCTGATCGCCGTCGCCGCGGTCCGGATCTCCTCGCGCAGCGGGCTGCCCAGCCTGCTCGTGTACCTGGCGATAGGCATCGCCATGGGCCAGGACGGGATCGGCCACATCAAGTTCGACAGCGCCGAACTGGTCCAGGTCATCGGGTACGCGGCCCTGGTCGTGATCCTGGCCGAGGGCGGCCTGGGCACGAAGTGGAAGGAGATCAGGCCCGTCCTCCCGTCGGCCGCCGTCCTGGCGCTGGCCGGGGTGGCGGTGAGCGTCGGCGTCACGGCCACCGGCGCGCACTACCTGATCGGGCTGGAGTGGCGCCAGGCGCTGATCGTGGGGGCGGTGGTGTCCTCCACGGACGCCGCGGCGGTCTTCTCCGTCCTGCGCCGCATCCCGCTGCCCGCGCGCATCACCGGCACTCTGGAGGCCGAGTCCGGCTTCAACGACGCCCCGGTGGTCATCCTCGTCGTCGCGTTCTCCGCGGCCGGGCCGATCGACCACTGGTACGTGCTGCTCGGCGAGATCGCCCTGGAGCTGGCCATCGGCGCGGCCATCGGCCTCACGGTGGGCTGGCTCGGCTCCTGGGGGCTGCGGCACGTGGCGCTGCCCGCCTCCGGCCTCTACCCGATCGCCGTCATGGCCATCGCCGTCACCGCCTACGCGACCGGCGCCATGGCGCACGGCAGCGGCTTCCTCGCCGTCTACCTGGCCGCCATGGTGATGGGCAACGCCCGGCTGCCGCACTGGCCGGCCACCCGGGGCTTCGCCGACGGGCTCGGCTGGATCGCCCAGATCGGCATGTTCGTGCTGCTCGGCCTCCTGGTCACCCCGCACGAACTGGGCGACGACATCGTCCCCGCCCTGGTCATCGGGCTGGTCCTGACGATGGTGGCGCGTCCGCTGAGCGTGGTGCTGTGCCAGACGCCGT
Source organism: Streptomyces sp. NPDC107521 (assembly GCF_055598485.1). NCBI lineage: Bacteria > Bacillati > Actinomycetota > Actinomycetes > Kitasatosporales > Streptomycetaceae > Streptomyces > Streptomyces sp. NPDC107521. The sequence goes on along the minus strand of NZ_JBVKAT010000019.1, from coordinate 17,382 downwards.
TCCGGGTGCCGTGGCGGGAGCAGGCGCTGATGTCCTGGGCGGGGCTGCGCGGGGCCGTGCCCATCATCCTGGCGACCATCCCGATGGTGCAGGGCGTGGAGGGCAGCCGCCGGATCTTCAACATCGTCTTCGTCCTGGTCATCGTCTACACCCTGCTCCAGGGGCCGACCCTGCCGTGGCTGGCCCACAAGCTGCGCCTCGGCAAGGGCGAGGAGACCGCCGACCTGGGCGTCGAATCGGCCCCCCTGGAGCGGCTGCGCGGGCACCTGCTGTCCGTGACGGTCCCCGGGAACTCCCGGATGCACGGCGTCGAGATCAGCGAACTGCGGCTGCCCGCGGGATCGGCGGTCACGCTGATCGTGCGCGAGGGCACGTCGTTCGTCCCGCTGCCGTCGACGGAGCTGCGCCGGGGGGACGAACTCCTCGTCGTGGCCACGGACCCCGTCCGGGACTCCGCCGAGGCGCGGCTGCGGGCCGTCGGCCGCGGCGGCAAGCTCGCCGGATGGCTGGGCACGGGGGCGGAGCCGGGGGCCGGACAGGGGGCGGCCCCCGGCGCCGGTGCCGGGGGCGGTGAGCGGGGCGGCAGGCCCGGCAGAGGGGGCACCCGGGCGGGCCGTACGCGGGGGTGAGGGGGCTTCCGGCGGAGGCGGCCCTCGGCGGGGGCGGGGGCTTCGGCGGGGCGCGGGGGATTCGGCGGGCGCCGGGGATTCGGCGGGGCCACGGGGGACTCTGGCGGGAGGCCGGGGCTCGGCGGGGCCGCGGGGAGTTCCGGCGGGAGGCCGGGGGCTTCGGCGGGGCGGGGCCCCGCGGCCCCGGAACCGGTTCCCGTCGCCTGGTCCGCGGCCCTCCCCCGGGTGCCGCGGTGCTCCCTCTCACAGCGGGCGGGAACCCGTCGCGCCTGTACGATGGGGGCGGCAACCTGATCGAACCAACTCTGCCTGAAGCAGAGCTGGCGCGACCGTATGGCGGCCGGAACGCCTCCCATCGCGTAGGGCGCCGGTATCTACCGCAGTCCGCGCAAGAGGACAGCTCTCGGCGCTGCCCGCCACCATGCCCGGCCCCGGCCGGTCCGGCGGGACGGGGCCACCAGGCGGCGGAAAGGCACGGGCCGTGGCATCCACGGTCACCCCTTCGGCGAAGCCCCCGCGGGGCCCGCGGCGCACCGCCGACCGGCCCGGATACGGGCAACTGCTGCGCACCCGCGGCGCCTGGACGTTCCTGCTCCCCGGCTTCGCCGCGCGCCAGCCCTTCGCGATGCTGACGCTCTCCCTCGTGCTGCTGGTGCAGCACACCACCGGCTCCTACGGCGCCGCCGGGGCCGTCGCGGCCGTCACCGGCGTCTCCATGGCCCTGTTCGCCCCCTTCGCCGGGCGCCTCGCGGACCGCCACGGGCAACGGGCCGTCCTGCTGCCCGGCGTCCTCGTGCACACCCTGTCCGGTCTGGCCCTGACCTTCCTGGCGCTCTCCGACGCACCCCTCTGGGTGCTGTTCGCGGCGGCCGTGCCGACCGGCGCCTCGGTCCCGCAGATCGGGCCCATGGTGCGCGCCCGCTGGGGCGTGAAGCTCAAGGGCTCCCCCCTGATGAGCACCGCCGCGGCCTTCGAGTCCGTCACGGACGAGCTGACCTTCGTCCTCGGCCCGCTGCTGGCCACCGCCCTGTGCACGGGCGTCGCCCCGGCCGCCGGTCTGCTCACCGAGTCGGGGCTGACCCTGGTGGGCGGTCTGCTCTTCGCCGCCCAGCGCGGCACCGAGCCGCCCGCCGGGCTCCGGCGGGACGGCGGCCCCGCGCGCGAGGAGCACCCCCCGGCGCTGCGGGTGCCCGGAGTGCGGGTGCTGATCGTGACCTTCCTCGGCATCGGCGCCGTCTTCGGCGGCATGCAGGTCTCGCTGGCCGCCTTCACCGAGTCCATCGGCCGGCCGGGGCTGAACGGCGCCCTGTACGGGGTCTTCGCCGCGGGCAACATGATCTCCGGCCTCGTCTGCGGGGCCGTCGCCTGGCGGGCCGCCCCCCGGCAGCGCCTCCTCGTCGGCTACGCCGCCCTCGCGCTCACCGCCTCCGGGCTGTGGGCCGCGCACTCGGCGCCGCTCCTGGCAGGGCTCGGACTGCTCGTCGGCATGGCCGTAGCCCCCGCCCTGGTCACCGGTTACACCCTGGTCGACGACCTGGTCCCGGCCGGGGCCCGCACCGAGGCGTTCACCTGGCTGACCGGTGCCGTCGCGCTGGGCCAGGCGATGGCGGTCACCGTCGCCGGACAGCTGGAGGACCGGCTCTGGGACGGCGCCGGGTTCCTGGTGCCGATGGGCGCCACGGTGCTCGCCCTGGCGGTGCTGGTGGCGCTGCGCTCGCGTCTGGCGGCCCCGTCCGGGGGGCGTACGGTCGCACGTGGTGTCGGTCACCGCGCGCCCGCCGCAGTGGACTGACGCCGGGGAATGCGTCACTATGGAGCGTCGTTAGCACTCATCGAGTCAGAGTGCCAGGAGGATCAACAGTGCCGACCTACCAGTACCAGTGCACCGAGTGCGGCGAGGGCCTCGAGGCGGTGCAGAAGTTCACCGACGACGCCCTGACCGAGTGCCCGAACTGCGAGGGCCGCCTGAAGAAGGTGTTCTCGGCGGTCGGCATCGTCTTCAAGGGCTCCGGCTTCTACCGCAACGACAGCCGCGGCTCCTCGTCGAGCAGCTCGACGGCCACGTCCAAGTCCTCGTCGGGATCGTCCTCCGGCTCGTCGCCGGCGTCCTCGTCGTCGGGCTCGGCGTCCTCCTCGGGCTCCGGGTCCTCCGGTTCCCCGTCGGGCTCCGGCAGCAGCACCACCAGCAGCAGCACCACCGCCGCCTAGGCACCTCTTCTCCGCGGGACCCCGTCGTCGGGCGACGACGGGGTCCTCGCCGTGTCACCGTCCCGGGACGGGGCGGGGGGCGAGCACTTAGGGTGCGGGCATGGCGAACAAGGCGAATGCCGAGATCGGTGTCATCGGCGGCTCCGGTTTCTACTCCTTCCTCGACGACGTGACCGAGGTCGAGGTCGACACCCCGTACGGGCCGCCCAGCGACTCCCTGTTCCTCGGCGAGGTCGCCGGGCGCCGGGTCGCCTTCCTCCCCCGGCACGGGCGCGGCCACCATCTGCCGCCGCACCGGATCAACTACCGGGCCAACCTGTGGGCGCTCCGCTCCCTGGGGGTGCGCCAGGTCCTCGGGCCGTGCGCGGTGGGCGGGCTGCGCCCCGAGTACGGGCCCGGCACGCTGCTGGTGCCGGACCAGTTCGTCGACCGCACCCTCACCCGCTCCTCGACGTACTTCGACGGGCTGCCGCTGCCGGACGGCACGGTGCCGCACGTGGTCCACGTGTCGCTGGCCGACCCCTACTGCCCCACCGGGCGGGCTGCGGTGCTCCGGGCGGCCCGGGCACGGGACTGGGAGCCCGTGGACGGCGGCACCCTGGTCGTCGTGGAGGGCCCGCGCTTCGGGACCCGGGCGGAGTCGCGGTGGCACCGGGCGCAGGGCTGGTCGGTGGTGGGCATGACCGGTCACCCCGAGGCGGCGCTCGCCCGTGAGCTGGAGCTCTGCTACACCTCGCTGACTCTGGTCACCGATCTCGACGCCGGTGCCGAGAGCGGTGAGGCGGTCTCCCACGCGGACGTGATGCGGGTCTTCGCCGCCAACGTGGACCGGCTGCGGGGCGTGCTGTTCGAGACCCTCGCCGGGCTGCCGGCGACCGGGGAGCGGGACTGCGACTGCGGGGCGGCGCTGGGCGGGATGGATCCGGGGATCACGTTGCCGTAGGGGTCGGGGGCGCGGTTCCGGGGCGCCGACGGATGGCGGCGGGCCGGCGGGCCGGCGGGCCGGCGGGCGGAACGTCCCGTTCGGGTGAGGGAGTTGTCCACAACCGCGTGGTGGCCCACAGGCTCCGGCGGGGATCGGCGCGAGGCCCCATCGTGGGGAGCGCAAGCCGTTCCCCGTCACAGGTGGTGGTCCCCGTGTCCTTCCGCTCCGCTCCCCCCGTCCTCTCCCACGACGCCCCTCCCGTCCGCGAGGTGCCGCAGTTCGCGCCGGTGCGGGTGCGCGGCGGCCGCCACGGGGCGCACCGGCTGCTGCGCCACCGTCGGCGGGCACTGGCCGCGGGGCTCGCCGTCGCCGCCGCGGCGCTGGTGGCCGCCGGGCCGCTGCCGGGCACCGGCGCGCGGGACTTGGAGCGGGCGCGGGGCCGTCCGGCGGCCGGGGAAGAGGGACGGCGTCCGCCGTCGGATCTGGTCGCGGCGCCGGTGCGGATCGCGGACGCGGCCACGGTGCGGCTGCTCAGGCCGGGCGACCGGGTCGATGTGGTGGCCGCCGGGGGCGGCGGGCCGGGTGGGGTCGGTGCGGTGGCTCCGGGCGGAGGCGCGGGGAGCGGGGACGGCGGCATCGCCGTGATCGCGCGCGGGGCCCGGGTGGCACGGGTGCCGGGGCCGGAGGACAGGGATGCGGCCGGGCCGGGGTCCGGTGCCGGGGTCCGGGACGGAGCCGGAATCGGGGCCGGGGAGAACGGGGCCGGGGCGCTGGTCGTGCTGTCGGTGCCGCGGGCCACCGCGCACCGCCTGGTCGGGACGGGTGCGCTGACGCCGCTGGCGGTGACCTTGTGGTAGAGCGGTCAAGTCCCTCGTTCGAGGGAGCCGATTGGACAGGATGGCCCAACCTCGGCGTAGGTTGCGGAGCGATTTGTTCCACGATCCGTCCACACAAGGAGTGCCCCCGAGGTGAGCGACAACAAGGGACCGAGCGTCCTGCAGGGTTTCAAGACCTTCCTGATGCGCGGAAACGTCGTCGATCTGGCCGTCGCGGTGGTCATCGGCGCCGCCTTCACCAACATCGTGAACTCGGTGGTGAAGGGCATCATCAACCCGCTGGTCGGCGCGTTCGGGACGCAGAACCTGGACAGCTACAGCTCGTGTCTGAAGGGCCCGTGCTCGGGCAGCGGCGACAGCGCGACCGGCGTCCGCATCCTGTGGGGCTCGGTGCTCGGCGCCACCCTGTCGTTCGTGATCACGGCGGCGGTCGTCTACTTCCTGATGGTCCTGCCCATGTCGAAGTACCTGGCCCGCCAGGAGGCCCGGCGCAAGGCCAAGGAAGGCACGATGGAGGTCGTGGAGATCAGCGAGCTGGAGGTGCTGAAGGAGATCCGCGACGCCCTGATCGCCCAGCGCGGCTCGGGCCACGACCGCGAGTAACCGCGGTACCCGCGCGACCGGGTCCGGCCCGTCGCGGGCCGCCGCCCGGCGGCGCCGACGACACCGGGACGCCGCGCGCCGAGCGGGCGCGGCGCTCAGGGCCCGTGCCGTGGGCCGGGCACGTGACACGGTCCCGGGACCCGTTCGTGGTCCGGTGGTGGGCGGTGGGCCGGTCAGCGGCGGCCGGGGCGGCTCAGAGGTGGTGGGGCGGCTTCTCGTCCAGGAAGCGCCTCAGGTCCCCGGCGGCGTCGGGCTCGGGGCGGTCGCCCCATCCCCGGTCGGTGTCGTCCGAGGACTGCTGGTCCAGCGGGTCGCCGAAGACCAGCTTCGGCTCGGGCTTGGGCGCGCTCGGCTCGGGACGGGGGGCGATGCTGCTCATGCCCCCAGAGTACGGCCCGCCCCGGCGCGCGCCGTCGTGGAAGGGCCTGCGGGCGACCGGCCCGTCGCACCGCCGTTGCCCGCACCGCGTCCCCGTCAGGTCCGTCCTCCCCGCCGGGTGCGCCACCCGTGCCGCGGTCGCGTTCCCGCCGCGGTCGCCGTCGGTGGCGTGCCCGACACGGCGGGCGGAGTGCTCCCCCGCACGGCACCAGCCGCCCCGTTACCGGGACTTCCGGGCCGGGTCTGGTCTGCTGGTGTCCATGATGTCCAGTTCATCCCCCACAGTGGGACCCTCCGGGCCGCCCGGCGGCCACCGGCCGGTGCGCCGGCTCGCCGCCCGCGCCCCGCACGAGGAGCACCGGGTCTCCTCCCCGCTGGAGCTCCTCTTCGACCTGTGCTTCGTGGTGGCCATCGCCCAGGCGGGGGCCGAGCTGGTGCGCTCCGTGGCCGAGGGGCACGGGGGCGAGGGCATCCTCAACTACGCGATGGTCTTCTTCGCCATCTGGTGGGCGTGGATGAACTTCACGTGGTTCGCGTCGGCGTACGACAACGACGACGTGCTCTACCGGCTCGTCACCCTGGTGCAGATCGCGGGCGTCCTGGTGCTGGCGGCGGGCGTGCAGCGGGCGTTCGAGCGGCACGACTTCCTGGCCGTCTGGCTGGGCTACGCGATCATGCGGATCGCCATGGCGGCGCAGTGGCTCCGGGCGGCCCGGGGCTCCGGACCGGCGGAGCGCTCGATGGCCCGCCGCTACGCCTTCGGGGTGCTGCTCTGCCAGATCGGCTGGCTGGGGCTGCTGCTCCTGCCGCAGGGCGGGCGGATGTGGCTGTTCCTGGGGATGGCCCTGCTGGAGATGTGCGTTCCGGCGTACGCGGAGCGCAGCCAGACCTCGGCGTGGCACCCGCACCACATCGCGGAACGCTACGGGCTGTTCACGATCATCGTGCTGGGCGAGACCATCGCCGCGGCCACGGTGGCGGTGAAGTCGGGCATCGACGAGCACGACGCGCTCGGGGAGATGCTGCCGATCGCGGCGGGCGGGCTGCTGATCGTCTTCGCCGCGTGGTGGATCTACTTCGTGGTGCCGGTCCACGGGCATCTGCGCTCCAGTGGCCGGGCGTTCCTGTGGGGCTACGGCCACTATCTGGTCTTCGCCTCGGCCGCCGCGATCGGGGCGGGCCTGGAGGTGGCGGTGGAGCGGGCGGTCGGCGCGGGGCATGTGACCGCGCTGGGTGCGGCGGCGGCGGTGACGCTGCCGACGGCGCTGTACCTGCTGATGGTGTGGCTGCTGCACGCGCGGCACTTCAAGGTGGGCGTCACCCAGCAGGCGGTACTGCCGACGGCGGCGCTGCTGGTGATCTGCTGCACGTTCCTCGGGCGGTGGGCGGTGCTCGGGGCGGGGATCGTCCTGGCGCTGGCGGTGGCGACGGGGGTGACGCTGACCGCGCGCGGCCGCGCCGGGGGCCGGGGCGCGCCGGCGGGGGCGGGATAGGCGGGCGGACGGGCGGCGGTGCCCGGGAGGGCGGCGGGGGCTGGACGACACTGGCGTCATGACAGTGGACGCATTGACGGACGTGGCCGGGGTGCGGGTCGGGCACGCGACGCGCACCGGCGACGGATGGCTGACCGGCACGACGGTGGTGCTCGCCCCCGAGGGCGGGGCGGTCGCCGCGGTGGATGTGCGCGGCGGGGGCCCCGGCACCAAGGAGACCGACGCGCTCGATCCGCGCAACGTGGTGCGCGGGGTCGAGGCCCTGGTCCTGACCGGCGGCAGCGCGTACGGGCTGGACGCCGCGTCGGGGGTGATGGCCTGGCTGGAGGAGCGGGGGCGCGGGGTGCGGGTGGGGCCCGGTCCGGCCGAGGTCGTCCCGGTGGTGCCCGCGGCCTGCGTCTTCGACCTGGGGCGCGGGGGTGACTTCCGGGCCCGGCCGGACGCGGCCACCGGGCGGGCGGCGGTGGATGCGGCCGACGCGAGTGCGCCCGGGGCGCCGGTGGCCGAGGGGTGCGTCGGGGCGGGCACGGGGGCCGCGGTGGGCCCGCTGAAGGGCGGGGTCGGCACGGCGAGCGTCCTGCTGGACTCGGGCGTCACCGTGGCGGCGCTGGTGGTGGCCAACGCGGCGGGCTCGGCGGTGGACCCGGGAACGGGGGTGCTGTACGGGGAGCTGTTCCAGGGACGCCGGGTGGAGTACCCGACGGCGCGGACACACGGGGCGGCGCTGCGGCGGATCGCCGAGGCGGAGGCGGTGACCGGCGTGCCGCCGCTCAACACCACGCTCGCGGTGGTCGCCACGGACGCCGACCTGTCCAAGGCCCAGGCGCAGAAGCTGGCCGGCACGGCGCACGACGGCATCGCCCGCGCCGTGCGGCCGGTGCACCTGCTCAACGACGGGGACACCGTGTTCGCCCTGGCGACCGGTGCGCACGCCCTGCCGGACGGGGAGCCCCTGGCGCTCAACGCGCTGCTGGCGGTGGGCGCGGACGTGGTGACCCGGGCCATCGTGCGCGCCGTTCGGGCCGCCGGGCCGGTCTCCGGCCCGGGTGGCACCTGGCCGTCGTACGGGGAGCTGTACGGGGGCTGAGGCGGACCGCGCGTACGGCACCGGGGCCGGACCGGGACCCGGACCGTCGGCCTCCGGCGTCGTCCGTCTCGGCTCCCGCGCCCCGACGGGGCCGGTTGAGGGGATCTCGGTCTCGTGGGCCGAGGGGGTGGGGCGGGGGTGTGGGGATCGGTGAACACTTCGCCCCGAAGTGTTCACCGATTCTTGCACCCTCCCCCGCGGCGACATCCGCGATCGGGCGGGGGCTCGGCCCCGGAGACGGCCGGGCCAACTCCCGGTGACGGCCGGGACGACACCGGATGACGGGCACCGGCGGCTCCCGGGGCACCGTCTTTCCGGGAAACGGTTTGAACGGCTTGAACGGGTGGAACATGGCCGGGAACGAACGGCACGCGGCAAGTGCCGTTTGACCAGGCTTTTTTGACGGTTCGTCGGGTCGTACGGGAACTCCTCGCGCGGGCGGCGCGTTTTTCGTGCGGACGTTTTCCCGGTTCCCGAACACGATGTCCGACCGAGGGGCTACGGTATGCACCCACTAGGTGACATGCAGCAACGCCGGGAGAAGCCTTGAGCGTTCCGTACGAGACGGCAGCGGACGAACCCTCCGGGTCGCCGGAGACTCCGGAGGAGCATCTCATGCGGCTGCTCGGACGCAGCCTGAACTCGTTCGAGCTGCCCGACGAGACGGTACGGCCGCTGGACCGCGCGCTGGCGCACGACACCTCGCTGCACTCCGCGCACCACAGCGCGGGGCTGCACCGTGAAACGTATCGGCACACATGGCTGCTGGCGGACGGGACGGCGGTCACGCTCTGGGAGCTGGTCCACAACACGGTGCCCGGCGGGGAGGCCCAGCACGAGGTGTACGCGGACGAGGACGAGGTGCGGGCCGCGACCTCGCGGCTGGCGTTACCGCCGGAGACCCCGGAGTTCGAGCTGCCGGTGCCGGCCCCGCTGTCGACGATCCCGGCGCCCCGGCACGCCTATGTGCGGGGCGGCTCGGCGGACCACGCCCGGCGGCTGCTGCGACGCGCGGAGAACACGGACCGTCCCGGCACGGACACGGCCGCGCTGCTGGCCACGGCGTCCGCGCACCAGATCACCCAGGCCTTCGGCCGTCCGGTCCGGGCGGAGCTGCCGTACGCGCTGTACGAGCACGCGTTCCTGCTGTTCGACGGGCGGGAGATCTCCCTGTGGGAGGTCGAGCACACGGCGACGCCGGACGGGCGGCACATGTGCGAGGTGTACTCCAGCGAGGCGGAGGCGCGCGGGGCGATGGAGCGCCGCGCGGCCCAGGTCCCCTGACACGGCGGCGGGCCCCGCACGTGGAGGTGCGGGGCCCGCCGCCCCCGGGTTCCGCCGGGTCGTCAGACCAGGGCGGGTTCCTTCGTGCCCTCCCGGCTGTCGCGGTCCGTGGCGTCGCCGTCGGGCGTTCCTCCGGCAGTGTCCCCGCCGGCGCCCTCCATGTGCTGGGCGGGGCGCTTGGGCAGGGCGAACATCAGCAGGAAGATGGCGCCGAGGACGGCGGCGACCCAGCCGAGCGAGTTCTGGAAGCCGTTCACGAACGCCGGGCCGATGTCGGCCGGGGCCAGCCGGTCACCGATGCCGCCGAAGAAGACCACGGAGACCAGGCCGAGGCCGAGGGCGTTGCCCATCTGCTGCACGGTGTTGATGAGTCCGGACGCGGCTCCGGCGTGCTCGCGCGGCACCTCGGAGAGCACCGCGTCGGTCAGCGGGGCGACGATCAGGCCCATGCCGATGCCCATGACCACCAGCGGCGGCACCATCTGCCAGACCCCGATGCCGAGGCCGTGGCGTCCGGCCTCCCAGAGGTAGAGGAGCACTCCGGCCGCCATGACCAGCGCGCCCGCCTGGAGCACCTTGCGGCCGAAGCGGGGGACGAGGAGCTGCACCGACACCCCGGCGGCCGCCGACACGGCGACCGAGAACGGCACACCGGTCAGACCGGCCTTGAGGGCGCTCCAGCCGAGGCCCTGCTGCATGTAGAGGGTCCACACCAGGAAGTAGATGCCGAGGCCGAGTCCGAACACCGTCTGGACGGCGATGCCGGCGGCGAAGCTCTTGACGCGGAACAGCGAGAGTTCGATCAGCGGTGAGCCGTCCCGCTCGCCCTTGCGCCGCTCGTAGGCCACCAGCACGGCGAAGACGGCCAGGGCGCCGGCCATGGAGGCGTATCCCCACAGGGGCCAGCCCAGCTCGCGGCCCCGGGTGAGGGGGTAGAGCAGCATCAGCAGGCCGAGGGTGACCAGGGCGACGCCGGGAAGGTCGAGCTTGAGGGCGCGCGGGGCCTTGGACTCGGTGATGAAGCGCCTGCCGAGGACGAGGCCGGCGATGCCGACGGGCAGGTTGATCAGGAAGATGGGCCGCCATTCGAGCCCGAAGAGGTTCCACTGGGTGAGCAGCGCGCCGAACAGGGGGCCGGAGACGGCGCCCAGGCCGACGACGGCGCCGAACAGTCCGAAGACCTTGCCGCGCTCGTGGGCGGGGAAGGTCGCGTGCACGATCGAGAGCACCTGCGGCACCATCAGCGCGGCCATGGTGCCCTGGAGCAGCCGGGAGACGACCAGCATCTCCGGGCCGACGGCGAACCCGCACAGGGCGGAGGCGATGGTGAAGCCGCCTATGCCGATGAGGAAGAGGCGCTTGCGGCCGTGGATGTCACCGAGCCGTCCGCCGGTGATCAGACCGGCGGCGAAGGCGAGGGCGTATCCGGCGGTGATCCACTGGATCTGGCCGAAGGTGGCACCGGCGTCCCGCTGGATGGAGGGAATCGCGATGTTGACGATGGTGACGTCGACGAGGTCCATGAAGGCCGCGGTCATCACGATCGCGAGGGCGAACCAGCGGCGCCGGTCGCCCCCGGCGGGCGGCGCGGCGTCCGCGGTCCCGGTGTCCTGCGGTGTCCCGGCCGTTCCGGGCGCCTCCGCCGCCGTCCGCGCCCCCGTCGTCAGGGGCGTCCCCGCCGGCCGCGCCCCCGCCGTCGGGGGCGTCCTCGTCCCGGAGACCCCGGGGTCCTCCGCCGCTGCCGTCTTCTCCACTGGTCCCGTCGCCTCCGTCGTCTCCACCGCCGGCCTCCGCGGTCCCACCGCGTCCGCGGTGTCCGTCCGCTGTCCCGCTTCCGCCGGCTCCGCCGGTTCCGCCATCTCCGCCGTCTCTCCCGCGGCCGGTCTCCCGGCCGCCGTGCTCTCCGTCACCGTCCGCTCCCCCGGGCCCGTCCGCTCGGGGGCCCCGTCGCTGCCGTGTACGTCATCTCCGTCGTCCGTCCCGTGTCCGCCGTCCGTCCCCGTGTTCCGGGGCCGGTGCCCGCGTGGTCCGCGCCGGCTCCGGGCCCCCGGGAAGGTCATGGGGAAACCTAGGGGCCGTATAGGTCTGATCCGGTCCTACTGGTGCGCGATGCTCGTCGCCATGACGACGGACACACCGGCACGGCTGCTGACGCTCCTGTCCCTCCTCCAGACGCCCCGGGAATGGCCCGGCGGTGAACTCGCCGAGCGGCTCGGGGTCTCGCGACGCACGGTCCGCCGGGACATCGACCGGCTGCGTGAGCTGGGTTATCCGGTGCGGGCCACGATGGGGGCCGACGGCGGATACCGGCTGGTCGCGGGGAAGGCGATGCCGCCGCTGGTGCTGGACGACGAGGAGGCCGTGGCCATCGCCGTGGGGCTGCGTGCCGGTGCGGGGCACGCGCTGGCGGGCGTGGACGAGGCGTCGGTACGGGCGCTGGCCAAGCTGGAGCAGGTGCTCCCGGCCCGGCTGCGCCACCGCGTCTCCACCCTACAGGCCGCGACGACTCCGCTGACCAGCGGTGACGGGCCGAGCATCGCCCCCGGGACGCTGACCACGATGGCCTCCACGGTGGCCGGCCGGGAGCGGCTGCGGTTCGCCTACCGCGCCGGGGACGGCACCGCCTCGCGGCGCCTGACGGAGCCGTACCGGCTGGTGTCGACGGGACAGCGCTGGTACCTGGTCGCCTACGACCTCGACCGCGAGGACTGGCGGACCTTCCGGGTGGACCGGGTGAGCGAGCCCATGGCGACGGGGACGCGGTTCGCCCCGAGGGAGCTGCCGACGGGAAGCGCGGCGGAGTTCCTGCGGCGGTCGATGCGGCGGCGCGGGGACGCCTACGACCTGGAGGTCGCCTTCGCCGCCCCGGCCGAGGCGGTGGCGGCCCGGCTGCCGGGCCGGCTCGGTGTTCCGGAGCCGGAGGGCGACGGGGGTTCCTGTGTGCTGCGGGTGACCACGTCGGACTCGCTGGACTGGACGGCCGTCCGGCTGGCGATGCTGGGGGTGGACTTCCGGGTCCGGCAGCCGCCGGAGCTGGTGGCCCGGATCCGCGAGCTGGCGGCCCGGCTGTCCGGGGCCGTGGAGGGGGAGTGACCTGCGCCGGAAGCGCGCACCGGGGGTGGAGAGGCGGGCGGGCGCCGGGCCCGCGAACCCCGGGGGTGACGAGCGTCCGGGCGGACAAGCGAAGGCGCCGGGCGGCCGCGGAGGGCGACCGGGAGCGAGCGGCATCCCCGGCGGGCAGCGGCGCACGGCCGGGGACGGTGGACGACGGGGAGCGGCGGGTGTCCGGGGCGGTGGACGGGACGACCGGGCGAGGACGGCGCGTGGTGACCGGGGCGGTGGACGGGACGACCGGGCGGGGGCGGCGCGTGGTGACCGGGGCGCGCCGGTCAGCGCAGCGCGGCCGCCCAGTCGAAGCCCCGCAGCACCGCGAGGTTGCGCAGGGCGAGCGCGCGGGGGCCCCCGGGACCGCCGGACGCCGGCGCGACCTCGGCGGCGGCCCAGTGCTCCACGGCGGCCCGTACCGCCGTGCCGGCCACGGCCGCCGCGAAGCGCAGGTCGGGTGAGGCGGCCGCGCGGGCGGCAACGTCGTCCCCCGGTGCCCCATGTTCCCCGGCGAGCCGTGCCGCCAGCGCCTCGGTCAGCCGTCCCTCGGCGAGGTGGCAGACGTCGGCCCACACCTTGCGCAGCGCGGGGCTGCCGTCGGCCAGCCGGACGAGGGTGCGGGCCCACTCCCAGGAGACCGCCGACACCCCGGCGCCCGGGGTCAGGGTGTGCCGCGCGGCGTGTTCCAGGGCCTCGGTCGGGGACAGCTCGCCGGGGGCGGTGCGCACCGCGTGGGCCCAGCGTTCGGCGCCGAGGGCGTAGAGCGGGGCGACGGCCTCCTCCTTGGTCGCGAAGTACCGGTAGAAGGTGCGCGGGGCGACCCCGGCGGCGCGGGCGATGTCCTCGGCGCGGGTGGCCCGCAGGCCGTGCTGGACGAAGAGGCGGGCCGCGGCGCGGGCGATCTCCGCGCGGGTCTCGGACTTGCGCCGTTCGGTCAGGGAGAGGGGGGCCGAACCGGGCGGATCGGACGACGGGGTGGTGCTCACGTCGGCAGGTTATGCCGCTGTGGCAAAATCTGTCATCCGGCGGGCCACCCCGGGGTTCAGGTCCGGGGTGCCCCGCCCTTCGGCCGTCACGCGGAGGGCCGGGCCACGGCGCCCGGGGGAAGGCGCCGCGCCCGGCTCGGGAAGGTCCCGGCACCGGGGGGAGTGCGTCGGGACGTGGTCCATGGGGGGCGGGCACTGCCCGGCCCGTGCGGTGGAGCGGTGGAGTCCCGCTCCCCGGCCCGCGTCCGGGGCCTGGAGTTCTTGTTCCCGGCAGGCGCGGGTTGAAGCACCGTCGGCGGCCGTGTTCACGCGGGGCCGGGGCACCGGGCGCACGCCACGCCCCGGGGTGCGTCCGAGTCCCACGGCACCTCGGGTGGACGCCGCTCCCCCGTTCCACGCCGCGCGGCACACCGCGGATCCGCCCTCCACCCCGGCAGCCCGGGTACGGGCGGCACGGTGGGCCGGGAGCCCGTCGCCCTCGGGGCGCCGACGCCCCGGCGCGCACCCCCGACCGGGCCATGGGCCGTGGATCCGGGGCCCGGGGACGCCGCCCGCCCCCGTCGGTCCTCGCCGTCCCGCTACCGCCCTGCCGGGGCCGGGGCCGGGCGGCCCCCGTCCGGTCCGTCGGTTACGCCGCCGCCTCGAAGCCGGTGTCGCGGGCCAGCTTCTTCAGCTCCAGCAGCGCGTGCTTCTCGATCTGCCGGATGCGCTCACGGGTGAGCCCGTGCTGCTTGCCGACCTCGGTCAGCGTGCGCTCGCGGCCGTCGTCGATGCCGTACCGCATCTTGATGATGGACGCGGTGCGCGGGTCGAGGCGGCCGATCAGGTCGTCCAGCTCCTCGCTGCGCAGCAGGGTCAGCACCGACTGCTCGGGCGAGACCGCGGAGGTGTCCTCCAGGAGGTCGCCGAACTGGGTCTCGCCCTCGTCGTCCACCGCCATGTTCAGCGAGACCGGGTCGCGGGCCCAGTCGAGCACGTCGGTGACGCGCTCCGGCGTCGAGCCCAGCTCGGCGGCGATCTCGGCGGGCTCCGGCTCGCGGCCGTGCTCGCGGTTGAACTCGCGCTGCACACGGCGTATCCGGCCCAGCTCCTCCACGAGGTGGACGGGCAGGCGGATGGTGCGCGACTGGTCGGCGATCGACCGGGTGATGGCCTGGCGGATCCACCAGGTGGCGTACGTCGAGAACTTGAAGCCCTTGCGGTAGTCGAACTTCTCGACCGCGCGGACCAGGCCGGCGTTGCCCTCCTGGATGAGGTCGAGGAGCGGCAGGCCGCTGCGCGGGTACCGGCGGGCGACCGCGACGACCAGGCGGAGGTTGGAACGGATGAAGACGTCCTTCGCCCGCTCGCCCTCCTCGATCAGGGCGCGCAGCTCCTCACGGGTGGCGTCCGCCCCGGTCTCCTCGTAGCCTTCGAGTACCTGCCGTGCGAACACGCCCGCCTCGATGGTCTGGGACAGCTCGACCTCCTTGGCGGCGTCGAGCAGCGGGGTCCGCGCGATCTCGTCGAGGTACATGCCGACCAGATCGCGGTCGGCGAGCTCGCCGCCGCTGGCGCGGACGCTGGTTGCCGCGTCGGAGGTCCCGCGGGAGGCGGACTTGCGACGGGCGACGGCACGGGTTGCCATGCGTGCTCCCTTGCGATGGTGGATCAGCGGGTGGTCCTTGGACGTACGGCATCCTCCGAGCCGGCCCGGACTCTGCTCCGGACGCTCTTCGGGTGCCCTGCATCCGATGGAAACAACGACTGGAATCCGGACAGAATTCCCAACCCGCCCTCCGATTTTTCTGATCATGCAGTACCCTGTGCCGGCGCATGACGACCAGCGCGGTCCCCGGACCCCGCGGAGCCCCTGGTCGGACCCGGGTCGGCGGTGTCCGCGACGGCCCCCGCCGGGCCCTTCCGCCCCTCCCCGGCACGGGCGGAGGGTGACGCCCCTCACAGCCCCGGCGTCCGTCGGCCGCTCCCCTTGGAGAGGACGGCTCCCGCGCGCCGGGGGTTGCCACGCGGCACGGGCGGATCGCCGGGGGCCACGGAGCGGGCCACCGGGGCGTGCGGGGCACGGGCGGGGGCGGGGCGTACGGGGCGCGGGCGGAGCGCCGGGGGCTCAGCCGAACTGCACCGACCGCTTCGCCAGGCCCATCCAGAAGCCGTCGATCACCGAGCGGCCCCGGTCCAGCTCACCGGCGGCGTCGGCGGCCCCCAGGGTGACGAAGAGCGGGGCGAAGTGCTCGGTGCGCGGGTGCGCCAGCGCGCCCGAGGGAGAGGTACGGGCGAAGTCGAGCAGCGCGTCGACGTCCCCGGCGTCCAGGGCGCGCCGGCCCCAGTCGTCGAACTCGGAGGACCAGGCGGGGACGCCGGAGTGGCGCAGCGCGGCGAGGTTGTGGGTGAAGAAGCCGGAGCCGACGATCAGGACGCCCTCGTCGCGCAGCGGTGCCAGCCGGCGGCCGATCTCCATGAGCCCGGCGGGGTCGAGGGTGGGCATGGAGACCTGGAGGACGGGGATGTCGGCGTCGGGGTACATCTCGACCAACGGGACGTAGGCGCCGTGGTCGAGGCCGCGCTCGGGCACGTCCTGCACGGGGGTGCCGGGGGCGCGCAGCAGTTTGCGCACGGAGTCCGCGAGGTCCGGGGCGCCGGGGGCCCCGTAGCGCACCCGGTAGTAGTGCTCGGGGAAGCCCCAGAAGTCGTGGACGAGGGGGACGGTGCGGACGGCGCCGAGGGCGAGGGGGGCCTCCTCCCAGTGGGCGGAGACGACGAGGATCGCCCGGGGGCGCGGCAGACCGGCGGCCCAGGCGGCCAGCTCACCGGGCCAGACGGGGTCGTCGGCGAGCGGCGGTGCGCCGTGGCTGAGGTAGAGGGCGGGCATGCGCTCCTGGTGTGCGGCGGACATGACGGCGGCTCCTCGGCTCGGCTCGATCCAATTGCTTGAACCTTCAAATGATTGGACGCACTCAATCTACGCCAACGTTGTTTAACTTTCAAACAGTCATTCCGTAGAGTGGTCCCATGAACACGGCACCCATTCCGGCCCCCGCCGACGAGCCCCGCTGGCTCACCGACGAGGAACAGCGCGTGTGGCGCTCCTACATAGAGGCCACGACCCTGCTGGAGGACCACCTCGACCGCCAGCTCCAACGAGACGCCGGCATGCCGCACATCTACTACATCCTCCTGGTCAGGCTCGGGGAGGCGCCGCGTCGGCGGCTGCGGATGACGGAACTGGCCAAGTTCGCGAAGATCACCCGCTCCCGGCTCTCGCACGCCGTGGCCCGGCTGGAGAAGAACGGCTGGGTCCGCCGTGAGGAGTGCTCCTCGGACAAGCGGGGCCAGTTCGCCGTCCTCACCGACGAGGGCTTCGAGGTGCTGGGCCGTTCCGCGCCCGGCCATGTGAACGCGGTGCGGCAGGCCATGTTCGACCGGCTGACCCCGGAACAGCAGAAGTCCCTCGGCGAGATCACGCGGATCCTCGCCGAGGGACTGCAGCCGGGGGGAGCGGGCGCGGACCTGCCCTGGATGCGCTGAACGGCGGCGTCCGGCGGCGACGGGGGCGGCCGGACGGCCGGGGCGGCGGACCGGCCGTGAGGGGCACGGGCGTCCGGCGGGGCGCGGGCGTCCGGCCGGGCCCGCAGAGGGCCGGCCGTGCGCGCCCACCCGGCGCCACCCGTCTCCGATCCGGTTCCCATCCGTCCCCCGCCCGTCGTCCGCCCGGCTCCCGGCGGGCGGACGCGGGGCTCAGCGGGTCACCGGCGGCTCACCGGATGGCCAGGTGGTCGAGGTAGGAGCGCACGTTGCGGCGGGTCTCGGCCACGCTGTCGCCGCCGAACTTCTCCACCACCGCGTCCGCC